>CAYXSJ010000036.1:12298-17026 GCA_964467095.1 uncultured Methanotrichaceae archaeon | reverse complement strand
CAAAATGCAGATATATAAAGATAGTGGAAATGTGGATAGTAGTGACTTCCTCCCCACCGTGAATACTCCCGCCAATGAATTAGCGGGCATCTAGGCTGATGCCAAAGACTGTATTCCCAGTCTTGCGATATTCAGAGCAGCATTGAGCACATCTGTGATGTATTAGCCGGGTTGACCAATACCACTTTCCTGCCAGCATCTTCCGCTTTGTATGAAGTGTACTGTATCAGTTTATTCCAGCTTGCATCCAGGATGCTCTTAGCTAGGCAGCGAAAGTAATTATTACAAGGGTACGATTCATTCCCAGCCTGAAGTCTGGGGTCTTCTCTACCCCTGTACCCCAAACGAGATAAAAAAAATTTATGAACGTCAAAGCGCTGGTTTATTTTAAGAGTAGACGAAATAGCATACCAATGAATGGTCCGCCAAGCTCCTCCTGGCAGGAGAAAGGTGCAGCTCATAAGAAGCCGGCTGGCTCCAGAACCTTTCGAGAGACGGTTCAGTTCTACATGATCGACTTCAAAACGCCCCTGGGAAGAGCTATCGACGTATTCATCATCGCCCTCAATCTGCTGCTGGTGGCAATCTTTGTAATCAATACCTACAATATCCCCGTCGGTCAAAAGGACTTGCTCTGGAGAATGGAAATCGTCGTCGTGGCCATCTTCATTTTTGAGTATCTTCTCAGGCTTTACGGCGCACCCCACCGATGGGCCCATATCAAGGAAGTATACAGCATCATAGACCTGGTGGCCATAATGCCCACCCTCATACTGCTGGCTCTTCCCCCATACAGCTTCATCTATGATATCAGAGTCATCCAGACTATTCGGGTCCTAGCCGTCCTGCGTATCTTCAGGTTCCTCAGGTTCATTGCCCAAAACCACCTTCTCTTTGGAATAATCAGTCAAGGGATGGTGAATGCCGCCCGGCTCGTGGTGAGCATAGTCATAATTTTCTTTGTATACTCAGGACTGTTCTATTTCGTAGAAAGCCCCGTGAACCCGGATGTGCAAAATTTTGGAGACGCATTCTACTTCACAGTGGTTGCCATATCCACCGTGGGCTTTGGTGATATTGTACCGGTATCAGGGGCAGGCAGGTTTGTTACTGTGGCTATGATAATATCAGGCATCATAATCATTCCCTTTCAGGCAGCGAGGATCTTTCGGGCCTGGCTTATGACAGAGCGGGAAAAAAAGGTGCAAATCTGCCCCAATTGCGGGCTAGACAGGCACGATATCGATGCCATGTATTGCAAAAAATGTGGGGAGAGCCTGCCTGGCAGCGGCAACGATTAATGCGAATAGATAAAATTCTCCTTTACAAATTCTCTTTTATCCTCGATCCGCCCGGGGGCAGGAACTGCACAATCTGATCTACGGAGGCTATGGACTTCAGGAATGCTCTGTCCTCCACTTTATCAGAAAACTGCCTGTAAATCTTCTTGGCCAGATCTTCCGCGTTCAGTTCGCCCGGCTCGATCTCCACCACAGGATCGGCTTTCGGCTTTACTGCCAAGATCGGCCCGCCTACAAGTATGCCGTCAGCTATGCCCAGAGCCAGGCCCAGAGGCGTATCCTTAAAGTAAGTGCGCTCCCCCCGAATGACAAAAGCGCCCTTCTTGAGAAACTCACCCGATTCCGGAGTCTTGCTGACCTGATCGCCCTTGATCAGGTAGCAATCGGCAGCCACAAGCCCGCCCTTCCAGACGGAGGAGTAGCTGACAGCAAACTGGGCCGCCTCCAGAAGAGTGCTCTCTGGTACGGCCTGCCCTTCCGTCTTGATCACAGTGAGGGGCGCTCCGGGAGCATCGGTATGCATGGCCAGGTCGCGCCGCTCCAGATACTTAGTATATATCTCCTCATTGCTGTCCGCATCCCTTCCCCCCAGCACCATAAATCCATCGGAGGAGAAAAACCAGCGGAACCTCTCATACCACTTGGGCTTTCTCCTCCTGTGAAAGGAAACCGGACGGGTCTTCTTGGGCGCAGCCTTTCCTTCCCGCAGCTGCTTCGTGATGGCCAGGGCTTCTTTTGCGCCGCTCGCTTTTCTTGCCATCTCCTTGGCCTTCTCATAGTACCTTTGTGCATTCTGGGGAACGGTGAGCCCGGCCTGTAGCTCCAGCTCCTCGCCCTCAAGAAGAACACGCATCTCACCCTGGCCGTCCAGGGAGAGGATGGTCTTGGCCTGAGGCAGGCCCGAGCCGCTAATCTTCTCCCAGATCTGATTGTAGGAAAATCCCTTAGCTTTAGCCTGCTCCACCACGCGCAAAATCTGCTCCACGCTGCCGTAAATCTGATAGACCAGCTCGCCCTTGCCGATGAAAGCCTTCTCCTGGGACTCGAACTCATGAACCGCTTTTTGCTGCACTTCAATCCTGCGATCCAGGGGATTTTTCTTTTCCTCATCACCCGTCTCTTTTTCCACGAAGAAGGCGTCAACGGCCTCGCTGAAAGTGGCAAAGCGCTTTTTCTCCAATCCCTCGTAGATCTTGAGAGGCCGGGAAAGGACATCCACCGGCTCGCCTGCATCGAGAACGATGTGCGGGTCCAGTGTTTCATCCAGGAAGACCTCTCGCAGGGCCTGATGAACCCTTTCAACCTCCTCTGGATTCAGATCCGCTGCGGGCTTGTTTTTGTCCACACCCGCGACCAGGCAGACCTCCTCGCCGTAGGTTCCGCCCATGTTCAGTCCCCGCACGATAGACCGGACCAGATCCTGGCCGGCTGTAGCCAGCCAGGCAGAGAGATCTTCCAGAGAAATGGTTCTGGGGTCGAGCTGGCCGGGATGGTAGATGTATTTCTCGCCGGCGGCCATTTTGCTGCCCCGGTAGACCATCTTTTTGAGCATGGAGAGGATCTGCCGGTTCTCATCGAGCAGCACCATGCTGCCTTTAGGAAACAGCTCGATAACGAGGTAATGGCGTGAGCCGCTGCGCTCCACTGCGATCTCCAGGACCCGGTCCAGGTCGTGCTGCAGGACCTCGACAATCCTGCCGCCGGTCAGACGGTTCCTGAGCATGGTGGGAAATTGGGGTGGCGTCTTGGCAGTGGGCCTCTCAGCTTTGGTGATATTGACCCGTTTGCCTGCTACGAGGAGCAGATCCAGCCGTCCTTCCGCCGGAGACTGAACCGACAGCCAGATCTTGTCCGAGGACTGCTGGTAGGCCTTGCCCATAAAGCCGCCCAGGATTCTGTCGGATAGCTCCGCAGCCATGGCGGCGACGTCCACATTGCTCATCGCCTTCTTCATGAGAGAAGTGTCCGAGATCAATCGATAAATAGTTGCGGATGCATGGAGAGAAGAGGCGATTAATTGAGGAAATAATGCAGCGCTTCTTGGTGGACCTGATGCTCATGCGCCTGGGAAGGTGGCTGCGGCTCCTGGGGCAGGATGTGGCCAATCCCGAGGGGAGCAGCGACGAAGAGCTGCTGCGCCAGGCAAAAAAGGAGAGCCGGACTATCATTACCCGTGACAGGGGACTCTTCCAGGCCTGCCGGGGCAAGGGCGCGGCGAGCACGTCGTGCGTGCCGTGCATTCTCATCCGGTCATCGGCAATTTCCGAACAGCTCCTGGAGATGGCAGATGCAGGGGTGCCACTTCGACTTGATCCGAAGAGGTGCACGCTGTGCAACGGGCTTTTAGAGGAGACGGAAATGCATGAGATGAAGAAGTGGCAGTGCCTGGCCTGCAAAAAGCTCTACTGGGAGGGCGGACACTGGAAGAAGATGGAAAGGATGCTGCAAGCTATTCGCAGCCGAAATGAAGAAAAAGCCTGTAGTCGGATAGCGGAAGCAAAGAGAGCCATCTGAACCGAGGGACTATCTGAGGGACCAATGACGCCCACTGATCTGGCTTAGAAGCCCCTCTTCCGGGAAGACCTCTGCCTCACCTGGACCCTGCCTCGCGTTTTCAGATATTCGGCCATCTGCGGCTTTGTCGCACCCATCGACCAGAGGTGGGAGCCGTTCAGGCAGAACTGGGGCTGGTACTGATATTCATTTTCCGGCACTATAAACGGATCGGCCGGCGTGAGCTGGGAAGGAATTGAATCCAGGGTTGACTCCAGGAGGCACCATCGGCCCCGCTCATTCTGGTAGACCACCCAGGCATGACCGTAGGCCCCGTCCGGCGTGGAGACCTGGCCCAAAACCACCCGCACGCAGTGCTCGGAGATACCGCTCGCCAATAGAAGTGTAGCCAGTAGAAATGACGAGTCCTCGCAGTCGCCCTTGTGCAGGACGAGCGTCTCCTCGGGAAAGAGCCAGATGTCCTCCAGGCCAAAGGATTTTTTATCTGTGATATACTGCACGGATTTTGCAACATAATCCCAGATCTTCCAGGCCCTCAGGTCAAAGGTGCCCGGCTCGCGAGCCTGGGGCAGATCGATCTCCTGCAAAGCCCTGTGGATAACCTCGCTATTTGTGGAAGAGAGCCAGGCCCGAATATCGGTGGGAATGTAAACGCCCGAGGTGCCGATGACCGCTCTTTTGTCCCACATGACCGTATCTCTGAGTATTGCATCCCCCGCCCAGTTGAAGCCAGTAGCCATCCAGATCCACTCCCAATCTGTAGTAATAATTATAATAAGTTATATTTAAAATTTTGCCTGCAGAGATGGCGCGAGAGTTGATTTAATGTGCGTGATTGCGAAGGGCGGAGCGGGAAGTCCCCATCCTTCAGGGCGCGGGAGGAGTTCACTATTGCATTCTTGATTAGGCATGT
>CAYXSJ010000036.1:0-12198 GCA_964467095.1 uncultured Methanotrichaceae archaeon | reverse complement strand
ATAACCACAACCAAACATTCGGAATTGCTACTTTTTTTATGATTGTAAGCGAAGTATTATGGCTCATCGACGCACTCCCTGCTCTCCTCCGTCAGTGTCTTTGTCATCACCATCTTTAAGGCGCCTGCATCTTCGTCCATCTCTTCGCAGAGGAGCTTCCAGCCTTTGGCCCGGTAAAATCCCAAGGCCCGGTCGTTATCGCTGAAACATTCCAGCTTTGCCATCCCGTAACCTGATTTCTTTAGCTCCGTCTCAACAATATCCAGCAGAACGCTTCCTATGCCTTTTCGGTGGTGGGCTGGATGGACCCAAAGAAGGGCAACCTTGTCGTCAAGGTTCGCAGCAACTGCCACAATCTCGCCCGCCTTTTCAGCCACGATCATGTTTTGCCATAGCTGGTTGACATCGCTACTGAGCCTGTCGCCTTCGATCCAGGGCTCCAATCTATCCCTGGGCAAGATCTGCCCGTAGACCTCCACGATCGTCTCCTTGAACAACTGGATCAGGTTCGGGACGTCCTCCAGGGCAGCCTTCCTGAATTCGAATTGGATCATACGGCCACCCTCCATTGGCCTATCGGTTAAGGATTTCCTCATGCTATCGATCTCCTGATACTCTTGATCTGCATATTTTTGCAGGGAAAAGTACCCTGCGCCGCAAGGTTTTGGTTTAATTGAAGTAATGACTCCGATGATTGGGGAAACAAGATAAAGGGAAGATGCCATATTGACCACACGGAGCCTACGATGAGATATATCTTCCAGTCATTAAGATTTATTTTTATGAGTTGCGAAGTCAGATAACCACGCCAGGCCGTCTCCTCAAAGATATACCAATATTTTTTTATTCATTGAAATCACCTTCTCAGAACTATTAAATCTTTTTTGCAGCGTAAATTGCTCATATTTTTCGATCGTCTCCTATAGATGTATCAGATATTAATTCCGCACTTATCCTAATTAATGTTAAACATTTCCCCAGACGTAAGATATTGGCAAGCAACCCTTATATGCAATTAGTACATATACAAGAGGATCAAACACTATCGTCAAACATTTCAGCTGCTGAGTTATTAAAATTCGATGAAGGGATTCGAACCACGGCCAAAATGCGCTCAGCAACACTTACTTACTTTATTGCTGGGCAATAGCGTCAACTCTATTAAAGAGCAAACGCAGTATTTGCACCATGATAATAAAGAATAAGATCGCGCAACAACTTGGATTTTGGTCAGCTGTTTTAGCTGCCATAGTGGAATTATGGTTTTCAATTGCCTTTGGATTTTATCAGCCGATACTATATGCACCATGGCCTGGCATACAAGCCTATGCTGACAATTTTAAAGTTGAGCCATTCTTTGCTTGGATAATACCTTGCTTTTTACTTACAATTTGCTTTTTGACTATGATAGTATGTCTTCATACATTGACTTCAGAGGAGAAAAAAATATGGAGTTTGCTCGCTCTCGTATTTGCAATTGCTTATGCTACTATAATTAGTGCCCTTTATTACATTCAAGCAGTTGTGGTCTCGTATAATCTCACTAATCACTCCACCGATGGACTGACATTATGGCTTTTTGCTTCACCGCATCCTAATTCTTTTCCGGGTGCATTGGAAGGTATTGGCTATTTATTTATGTGTTTGTCTCTCATCTCTGCATCAAGACTTTTTTCCGGAAACAAGCTTTCGAAATGGATTAAACGGTCATTTCTGTTTTCGGGACTCACCGGACTTGTTATTTTTACTAACCCACTTTTCCCTTTACCTATAATTATTGTTTTGATTGTTGCCTCGGCAAATGCGATCATTCTTTTTGGTGCTCTAAGTCTTACTTCTATTTGGTTTAAACGATCTATCCGTGAACGATAGCCTCATGGCCTATCAGGGACTGTGGGCGGGACCGTTCTTCCATGACATCCTTGTATGGGACAGGCCCCCCACGGCCGAGAGCTCACTTTCATTGGGACCATGGTATATGCGATCACCTGGACGCTATAATATGGATAACTGCTGGGCGGATCATAGAGGCATTTCGTCTCCTATTTGGCCTTGGAAACATCTGATGAGGGCTCCTGTGCTAGTGGGGCCTGAAGATCTAAGGACAACCTTTAAGGATTACAAACCAAATTCCTTCATGAGAGTTGTATAGAGGTGCTTACTATGATAATTACCACGACCCCAAGTATTGAAGGCAGCCGAATAGTGGAATATCTCGGGTTGGTGAATGGCGAGGCCGTCATGGGTGCCAACATCTTCGCTGATATGTTTGCTGGTATCCGCAATGTGATAGGTGGACGATCTGGCGCTTATGAGAAGGAGCTGCGCAAGGCCAAGGAGATCGCGATCAAGGAGATGGAGCAAGAGGCAGCACGGCTGGATGCAGACGCCGTTATCGGGGTCGATCTGGACTACGAAACCATCACATTCGAGCAAGGTGGTAGCATGCTGATGGTTATTGCCAGTGGTACAGCGATTAAGCTTGCAAGCCATTGAAGACCGCAGCATTATTTTCTTAGCAACGGCTCTCGGGTTCGGGAGCCGGAGAACTTTGGGCCTCCAACGTAGGCGGGCTCAGTTTCGTGAGCGATTACTTGCTCACGCCTGGTTGCATAAAAAATATCGAGGTAACGTTACTGGGCCTTCACGAACTCCTTGTGAGCAGCATCAGCTTCGGCACGAGTCTGATCGGCTTCTTTGAAGTTACCAATCATCTGATCGTGGTATTCTTGAGCCAGTTCCGCGAACTTGGTTACTTGATCGTGGTAATTAGATGCCAGATCTCTCAAGGCTTGCGCCTCATCGAGAAGCTTCCTCAGCTCTTCGTTCTTCTCAAGCTGCTCTTTTCTTCCTTTGAACTCTGCATGCAGGGCAGCGATCTTATCGACCAGTTGCTTCTCTTTATCCTGGCTTAAAACCTCCGTCTGTTGCCGAAACTCCAGGTGATCCATCTCGCGGCGCAGATCTCTAATTGAGCGCTCACCGGTGAGGTTGTACTTCTTCCGGATATCGTCTATCCTTGCATAGAGCTGGTTGATCTTCTCGTTGGCCTCATCTCTCTTCTTCTTGGACTGTGCCACATTTTTGTTACTCTCGTCCCGTAGCTTCTTGAACTCTTTGGCCTTGTCAATCAGCTCTTCAGTGGCCTTGTTGAGCTCATTTCGCTTGGCTGCCCATTTGCTTGCCTCAGCATTTAATTGACTGCATCTATCCTTGAAGGCAAGGGACTCCTGCCTGAGTTTGCCTCTCTTATCTTCCAGTTCTGCCAGCATCCCCCGTATGTCCTCCTGTTCCAGCCTGCGACTGGGATTGGTCCCACTCTGAGGTTTTTGTATGCTCGTTTTCCGGCTCCTGTGATCAACATCAAGATTCTGTGACAATAGTTTTAGCCAAAAGATGTTTTTCTCATAAGATCGATAGGAGCGAGCATACTGTTACATATCCCTCTTACGTATTAACCTTTTTCCCCGGGCTTTCACTCTTGGCATTTCATAGCGAATAAATCCCATGCCATCATAAAGAATAAATCCTCCCAGTGGCATCATATTTCATCCCATGATCGTTCCCACATCTGGAAACATTAGAGATAAAGCCAAAGCAATTGCTGACCTGGTCAAACCCGAACTGCCCCTAGCTGCAGGCATTTGTGTTGTAGCCGGTGAAATAATAGGGTCAGAAAACCTTCCAACTGTCTTTGTTGGACTTATGGGATTCCTTACGGGTTTTCTTATTTCGGGTGCCGCCATGATTTCTAATGATTATTTTGACCTTGAGGTGGATAGAGTCAATCATCCGGAGAGACCTCTTCCATCTGGTCGAATATCAATGCCTGAACTGACGATCCTAACATGCCTGTTCTCTGCTGCCGGCTTCATAACATCCGCGCTTTTGGGCTATCTTGCTTTGACTCTTACTATATTTATATGGACCATTAGCATGTTATATAATTGGAAATATAAAGAATCTGGATTGCTTGGGAACATAATGGTGGCACTTTCTGTCGCCTGGACCTTTATCTTTGGCGGAGCAATAGTAGGTGGACTGGAAAACGGCATGATTTGGGTTTTTGGTGCATTGGCCTTTGTTTTTGATCTTGGCGAGGAGATAGCTGGCGGCGCAATGGATGTGAAAGGTGATGATAAACGATCTGCCAGGACGATTGCTCTAGTTCACGGGAAGAAGTTTGCCCTGCATGTAACAGGTTTCTTATTTGTCTTATTTGTGGCGATAAGCATATTTCCTTTTGCTATGGGCTGGCTTAGCAGTTACTATCTTGCTATTTTTTTGCCTGTAGATCTGGTTACTCTGTACTTGGCAGAGAAGCTCCGAACCAGTCAAACCGTGAACGAGGGACGGCTGAGAATTCGCCAACTTTACCTCATGATGACCTTTCTTGTTATTGCATTTATCGTTATTAAAGCATCTTTAATTTGAAGGGCTAGGCAGGCGTGCGAATGTCCGGGTGCGAGCTGGAGGCCGCGGTTGTGCAGCTCCCCCGGACCGGGATCATCAGGCTATCTGCCCTGCACACACCATCTGGCGAGCTTTTCCGCCAGATCTCTCTGTCGCACCGGCTTGGCAATAAATCACTCATTCCGGCCTGAAGACACTTCTCCCGGTCGCCTTGCATGGTAGAGGCGGTCATGCTGGGATGGATTCATAAGCTCAACTCCGTCCAAATTATCTTAGAGATTCTTATGCTTTTCGCTTTTGCCAATTACCTGGAGGAATTTTGTCCTCTGTATATGGAGACGAGGGTGCTTATTATACATAGCACCCCTGCCAGCATCATCACTCGACTTATGGTCGCAGAGAGTAGCTCTGGCCTGGCCTGCACAAGGGTCCCATAGTATCCTGCCTGGACGAGCTGCAGTGATACAAGAACACCTGAAAAGGATACCCCCAATGCCATTCCCAGGTTTCTGATAGTGGCAGAGAAGCTGGAGGCTATGTTTATCTTTGCTTTTGGCAGGCCCCTCATTATCTCAGTGTTGTTTGGGCCCGAGAATAAAACGCCGCCTATGCCCATGGACACAAAGGTGAGCAGCAGCAGACGGAGATCTGGACTTGTTCTTCCAGCCATATATCCTAAGAGCATCATGGAAATTGCCATAATCGTCATTCCCAGAGCGGCTAAGTACCTGAACTGGTGTTTATCGTAGATCCAGCCTGTTACAGGCGCACCAATAACCATTATGGCAGGGATGATAAGGTAGATCAGACCTACCTGTGATGCCGTATAACCCATCACGCCCTCAAAATAAAATGGCCCCAGGATGGATATCATCATGTTGGCTACGAAGAATAGTATCATACTGATACAGGGCAACATAAACATCCTGTAGCGGAATATGGATAGGTCCAGTATCGGGGTCTTCTGCCTGGACTCAATTGTCACGAAAGCCGCCAGAGAGCCAAGAAAGATCAAGGCCAGGGCAAGGATGGAAGGCTGAAAGGTGAAGCTAATAGAAAGCTGGCCCAATAAAGCCATCAGAGAGACTATGAAGGTTATCAGGGTTACTGCGCCAATCCAATCCACCTCCAGGCTACTGGACCGGATTTCCTCGATTCTCATGTACCGGGAGGAAAGCAGCAATTGAATGATGCCTATCGGCACGTTTATGATGAAAATATACTGCCAGCCCCAGAGGTCTACTATAAAACCGCCCAATGAGGGGCCCAGTATACTGCCGATAGCTACTGCGACTCCGATGTAACCAATGGCCCGGCCCTGCTCACCCCGAGGGAATGCCTGGAAGATTATGGCAGAGCTTATGGAAAACATCATAGCCGCTCCTGCAGCCTGGATTATCCTGCAAATCACAAGGAGATTCAAGCTTGTGGAGAGGCCGCAGGCTAGAGAACTGAAGGAAAAGAGGGCAATCCCGAGCCAGAAAAGCCTCGCCCTGCCCACGTATTCTGCGACCTTGCCGAAGATCATAAGCAAACTGGTAAGTGTAACAAGATAAGAGGTCATGATCATTTGAGACTGGGCGAGGCTTACCCTAAAGTATTCCGTAATGGTTGGAAGGGCGATGCTGACTACGGATCCATCAACCACAGCCATCATAACGCCTGTAAGAACAAGCAGCAAAACCATGTAACGATTCTTGCTGCCCAATTCCTGCTCCAAATCCTGATTTTCCGCGTGATTTCCCATTGAGCCTCATTCCTTATCCCAAGGAGATCATATCTCTTTCCCTGTCAAAATCGGACATCTCGTTAGCTAATCCTTGTGCTAATATTCAGGCTTCGTGCTTAGGCCTGAGTATCTTCACTCGCCTGAGCAGAATGAAGCCTAAAAGCATGGGCAGCCAGAAGTTCAGCCCTCGAAAGGCTAGTACTATTAGCGCCGCAATGACTCCATGAATTCCAAGAGACGTGTACATCAGGGCATGACACCTTCGACCACGCCGATTCCCAAGTTGGAAAAGTCGGCTGCATAATATCACAAACAAAAAGGCCGTTCCGGCGATCTCATAATATGGCTGCGAAGAGCGCGTAATAGAGAACCTGCAGCAGAACTGCTTAAAGTATCCACTCAGGCTGCCCTTGAATCAACGGCAGAGCTCCTTTTATTTCAGTTAGATAGAGTTATCCCTTCAGAGATATAATAGATGTTTGTGAGCTCTGATCTATCCGCCTTTTGGTCCATTCCAGCTGGGGATCTGCTAAGACTGCTCGATGCAGCAGAAGCTGGGCTGGACGAAGAAGAGGCTCAAAGAAGGCTCAAGCAATACGGTGCTAACCTGCTTAAGCCCCGCAAGAAATCTTATTCTATCCTTTTGCTGCTGGCTCAGTTCAACAGCCCCATAATTCTGCTGCTGGTATTTGCCGCCGGCCTTTCCTATTATCTCCATCAAGTGGCTGGCGCATCGATAATCCTGGTCATAATTTTCATAAGCGGCCTGCTGGGCTTCTGGCAGGAGAGAAGCGCCGCAGATGCAGTAGCCAGTCTGCTGGCCATAATTCAGATCAAAGCCTCCGTTCTCAGGAATGGAATGCAGAAAGATGTCCTGGTGGAGCATGTCGTTCCCGGAGACATAATAGTGCTGAATGCGGGAGATATTGTACCAGCCGATTCCCTGATCCTTCAGTCCAGAGATCTCTTCGTCAACGAGGCGACACTTACCGGAGAGACTTATCCGGCTGAGAAAATGCCAAAAATTCTGGATAGGGATACGCCTCTAAGCAGGCGCATCAATAGCCTTTTTATGGGGACAAACGTGGTCAGTGGGACTGCCAGGGCCATAGTCGTCCATACAGGGAAGGATACGCAGTTCGGACATGTGTCTTTGCGGCTCAAGATCCGGGAGCCTGAAACTGAGTTTGAAAGAGGGGTCAAACACTTCGGCTACCTGCTTCTTGAAATAACGATGATGCTGGTGGTGGCCATTTTTGCCATAAACGTCTACCTGGCCCGTCCCATTATCGACTCTTTTCTCTTTTCGCTGGCCCTTGCGGTTGGTTTGACGCCTCAGCTTCTTCCCGCCATTATCAGCATAAATCTGGCCCACGGAGCCAGGAAAATGGCCTCTCACAAAGTAATAGTCAAACGTCTGGCTTCAATAGAGAATTTTGGGAGCATGAACATTCTATGCACCGACAAGACAGGAACCCTGACAGAAGGAACGGTAAGGATGCACTCCGTCCTTGATCTGGAAGGCAAAGAGAGTGAAGAGGTTTTTCTCCTGGCCTATGTCAACGCTTTCTTCGAGACGGGTTTTTACAACCAAATCGACCAGGCCGTTCTCAGCTATCATAAACCGGATGTTTCCGGCTTTAAAAAATTAGATGAGGTGCCTTACGACTTTATTCGCAAGCGCCTGAGCATTCTAGCATCAGCATCAAACGGCCATGAGCACACTATTGTGACCAAAGGCGCTCTGGCCAATGTCCTGGATGTCTGTACATCTGCTATGGTAGCCCAGGAAGTCGTGGATATCTCCCCGGTCAAGAACCAGGTCCAGGCAAAATTTCAGGAGCTCAGCAGCAAGGGATTCAGAGTTTTAGGCCTGGCTAAAAAAACGGTTGAAACCGACGTCCTTCATGCCAGAGATGAAGCAGGGATGACATTCATGGGGTTCCTGGTTTTCTTCGATCCACTCAAGGAGGGGATCGGACAGACCATTCACGAACTGAGCCAATTAGGGATCAGCCTCAAGATAATCACCGGCGACAACCGGCTTGTGGCGACCAGTATCAGCAAACAGTTGGACCTGCTTGGAGGCAGAATCCTGACCGGGCCTGAAATTAGTCGAGAAAGTGACGAGGCCCTGCAGAAGCTGGTTCAGCAGGTTGATGTCTTTGCCGAGGTGGAGCCAAACCAGAAGGAGAGGCTTATCCTGGCTCTGCGCAAGAGTGGATGCGTGGTGGGTTATATGGGAGACGGCATCAACGATGCCTCAGCCCTTCACGCTGCGGATATCGGCCTGTCTGTAGACAGCGCAGTGGATGTGGCCAAGGAGGCCGCCGATATAGTCTTCCTGGAAAAAGACCTAAGTGTTCTAAAACAGGGCGTCATCGAAGGGAGAAAGACCTTCTCCAACACGATGAAGTACGTTTTCATGGCTACATCCGCCAACTTCGGAAACATGTTCAGCATGGCCCTTCTTTCCCTGTTCCTTCCCTTCCTCCCCCTTCTTCCCACACAGGTTCTGCTCACCAATCTCTTGACCGACCTTCCGGAGATGACCATTGCCGGGGACAGGGTGGATCCCGAACTGGTATCACAGCCCAGGCGATGGTCAATTGGATTCATCAGGAACTTTATGGTGACCTTTGGCCTGCTGAGCTCTTTATTTGACTTCTTGACCTTTGGAGCGCTGTTATTCCTGCTGAACGCCACAGTGGATCAGTTCAGAACCGGCTGGTTCATCGAGTCGGTGGTTTCGGCCTCCTTTGTTGTGCTGATCATTCGCACCAGAAGACCATTTTTCTCGTCCAGACCAAGCACTTCATTGATAGTCGTGACCATTTTGGTTGGCCTTTTTACTTTCATCTTGCCATTCAGCCCGCTATCGGATCCCTTTGGCTTCACAAAATTGCCAGCTTATTTTCTGGTCATCATAGCAGCTATTGTGGGGTTTTACATCGCTGCGGCAGAGCTGGTCAAGAAGATCTTTTATCGCATGAAGATGTCTTGAGGTCTTGTAGCAAGTGGGTGCACGGGCGGCTTCCACAAGGGCCCTCCGCGTTTATTCCAAGTCCCCCACTTGTGGAGTCAGTGCATCGACAGCCTGTTTAATCTTGGGGCCTTCTTGCATTGTTGGCCCGCCAGGGTGAATTATTCCGTTCCTGTCAAACTCGCTCGATGCCACGTTCATGTCCTGGAGTGAACTGGCATATTTCAGCAGCAACTGCATCGTGGCTTGCGCACCTTCCCACCATCCATTTGCATACCCTGCTTGATATCCAGCAGCATAACCAGCTTGGTAATCTCCACCCACCTGCTCTTGGCCATTGCCTCCTGGCCATGAAGTTTGATCTGGTGCAAACTGAGTTTGGTAAGATTGCTCCATTGGAGAATCCGTCGATATATTGCCAGGTACCTCTTCGCCGCTGATACTGAGTAGCACAGGAGGCTTCATCCGCTCTACAGTCTCTTGCTTAATATGCTCAACGATAGAGCTAGCAGTCGAAAAAAATACAATAAGAGCAACTATGAGACATATCCCCGTCTTAATCTTCTTCAACATTCATACCTCCATACTAGTATATAATGCATATTTATTATAAATATTTTCTTGCAGCCTGCGGGATCACAGTGCGAGGCTTCGGGAACGCCTTCAATAGTGTATGCACGCTAAAACCGAGTCTTTGCCGAAAACATGTAGAACCTGGCCTCTTCACTATTAACCAGCTTCCTGGCAAAGCCCGGCAGCTCTGCTACCTCGTCCATCAATGGCCGGACCAGGACATCCGCTCCGATCTTTGCTGCCAGAAGGCCCATGGCCAGTTGCATCTCCAGAGGCGGGCGAATGGAGTAGAGCAGGCTTGCTCCCCGGTACAGCCCCAGCCTCGGGGAAAAAATGTCATCCTTTTCCACCCGTAGGCTTCCTAAAAGCCGCTCCTCTTTATCGGTGAGCACCACGTCCAGGCCCCGTGCTTTCAAGCCCAGGGCTACCTCATCGGCATAGCCCGCCCCCACCTCGACCACGCGGCCGGAGTAGTTCCTGGCGATGAAGGCCGCCAGATCATCTGCCCCCCGCAATAATGACATCGGCACCTCGCGCAAAAATCATATTTTGCTAATGATATTCTTATGCAGCAGAAAGCCATTCTTCGCGACTGACCTCTGCCTGTTTTAATATCTTCATGAGGAGACCAATGCCGATATCTTGCTTGTGCGGATTGGGCAGATCAACAGTAAGATCCCCTCGCTTCATGAAGTAAGGATGCGGGCCGCTGCTGAGATATGGTCCTTCAAAGCCAAGTTCCCGCAGTCGCCTGACCAGCTCGTTCCAAGAGACATTTGTAATCCTAGACAACTGCTTCAACCCTGCTGGGTGTTTCTATGGTATGCCCACCGATAGGAGGAATTGCTAGCCCCAACCTCAACCTCAAAGCAATCCAGCCTTCGATAACGCCCTTTAAATTTTCACGGCATTCTTCCAGGGTTTTTCCGATGGCCCAGACACCTCGCAGTTCTGAAATCTCTCCATAAAATGGTTCTTCGTCTTCAATGATCTCATAAGTTGCCCTGGACAACGCCGCATGAATATATTCACAGAACATGTCAGATATGTATTGAATCTCTAATAGATTTAAACTTAGGGATTGGAGGATTGGAGGGGCTATCAGGTAAGACAAATGAGAGACGTGGACAAATCATCATCTCATCGTCTATGAATAACTTTTAGGCGTTCAAGAACTTATCCGCAATAATTATTAACATATATCACTATTTAGTCAAGCTAGCAATGAGGGGGAAACAGGTATTGCAGTCAGATTTACGTGAGTCTAGCGAGTTTTCCGAATATGAAGATGGCTTCGGCATGCCCAAGATCCTGGTCGTAGGCTGCGGAGGGGCTGGCAACAACACTGTGAGCCGGTTAGCCAGGATGGGCCTTGCCGGGGCAAAGACTGTGGCCATCAACACGGACAGCCAGCACCTGAAAACAGCCCAGGCAGATGAAAAGATCCTGATTGGGCAGAAGCTGACCAGAGGCATGGGCGCGGGCGGCGATCCCGTGGTGGGCAAAAAGGCGGCTGAGCTGGCCGCGGCAGAGCTGGAGAGCATGCTGCGGGGAGCCGACCTGGTCTTCGTGATCGCGGGGCTGGGCGGTGGCACAGGCACAGGTTCGGCCCCTGTCGTAGCCCGCCTGGCCAAAGAGCGGGGCGCAATTGTGGTGGCCATGGTAACCACTCCCTTTCACCTGGAGAGAGCGCGCATCTTTGTGGCAGAGGAGGGGCTGGAGGCGATGCGCGGCTACGCCGACACTTCAATCGTCATGGATAACAACCGCCTTTTGGAATGCGCACCACATCTGCCCTTCGAGCACGCCTTTTCTGTTGTCGATCAGATCATCGCCGAGACCGTGCAGGGTATCTGCGATACCATAACCTGTCCCTCTCTCATCAATCTGGACTTTGCCGACGTTTGCACCACCATGAGCTGTGGTGGAGCCTCCTTCATGTTTGTGGGCGAGGGAAAGATGAAAAGCAGCCCGGAGAAGATCGTGCGTGCGGCTCTGAAAAATCCGCTGCTCGACGTGGACTATCGTGGCGCCGGGGCCTGCCTTCTGCATATGACCGGCGGGCCGGATATGACCATGAAAGAGGCAGCCGCCATCGCCGGGGCGCTCACCCAGGAGCTGGACCCCAGGGCTAACGTCATCTGGGGGGCGAGAATCCGGCCTGAATTTGCCGGAAAAGTGAGACTGATGGCCATAATCACGGGCGTCAAATCGGCGCAGGTTCTCGCGCCAACCCAGTCCCGGCGATTCAGGCCGCAAAGAGAAAAGCAGATAGATGTGATAAAATGAGCGAAATAATGCTGCAGATCGTGGCCTTGATGCTATCAGTAGTCCTGGCAGTGGGCACAATATTTAGCATACGCCTCTACCTGGAGATCTGAAAAACAAAGGGGCTTTTAGCCCTGACCTGCGGGAGTCACCCTCTGAAACTTCCATAACCTGTCTAGCCTGGCTGTGGCGTCCACTCCCATCTTGGTGGTGATGCCCTCAATGCTGCGTG
>CAYXSJ010000035.1:4213-17123 GCA_964467095.1 uncultured Methanotrichaceae archaeon | reverse complement strand
CTGGACACTTTACCATTGACTTTGGATGGCTCCGAAAGCCATCTTTTTTATACGCGTTTTGGTATTTTTTTATATTATTATCCAACGCTAATGCAGCATGCAAAAAATTGCATGAACTCGTACAACGATTGAAAGAATTCAGCAAAAGCTATATGTATTAAGGAGAGAAACTTAATCTTGAGAGGAGGTAAAAATATAGTACTGAGATTCATTAATCTCTATATATTGTTAATAGCGGTTTTATCTCTTGCTCAGGCACAAGTAGGCTATGATATTTCCGTTACTGTTAATGATAGTAATGCAAGCTCCTCTTGGGGATGGAGTCATTCTACAACCGTATTAGGATTTAATTCGGAGAGCCATTTTAAGGGAGATGGAAACACTTCTAAATATATCAGGATAAATAACTTAGCAAATATTAATTTAAAAGAGACGACTTATACCAAGGAAGGACGTCTTAAGGAAGATAAGCAACTATCGATTGGAAGCAGAGTGAATTGGATATCTATTGAAGAATCTGTAACAGACAAATCAGAAAGGTATATCGCTAAGATAAATGAAAGCATGCCTTCTCATTTATTGTGTGTGGATGAAATTAAATACCATGGGAAAGGCATTAATAAGAGGACCTCATACATAAATAATGAAGATGAAATAATGACGAATTTTCAAGCTAAAAAATTCTCGGAATCGTCCTCTTTTTTAGCAAAATACCGAAATGCTTTCATAGTTGCGGACGTCAGACCCGCACAGGTTTTTGAATTTGCAGGCGAGAACTACAGCACAGTATTTCGGGTAGCTTCGGAATCCGATCAGCATTCCGGACTTCGGTTCAAATCATCTGATGAATTTATTGACCAAAATTATGATGGCTCATTTAAACTAACCCAAAAAATTTCAAAGTACCATAGTTTTAAATGGGATGGAGACGATGATCTCGATAATGTGCTAGCTTGTTGCCCGATCGCGTACTCCGGTCTGGATTATCCTCTACAAGTCGCATGGTTATGTTTATGCCGTTCATCTCTCGTTGATTTCGCTGAAGGAAAAATGTAAGAGGTGGTTAAAGAATGCAAAAGCATCTATTAGCAATAGTGGCGCTATTTGTAATAGCTGCCATGAGCGTAGTGAATGGCGCAGCCATATCGGATGAGCCTGTTTTGATGACGATGCAATCCGCAAATGGCAATGAGATAAATGATACACAAGCAGGGCAATTAGCGAATAAAAGCTGGAATACCTTTGTGGAGAACTACGACTATCAAAGCGAGATCCTTAATCAAACTCTAAACGGCAATATAACATCAAATGAGGCAATGGTTTCAATCACCGCTCTTTTCGTCCTTAATTCCCAAGCATTGGATGAGGCGAAGAGAATGAATCTCGGCGAAAAGTATGCTACTTTTCATAACTACACCATCAATTCAATGACATACTATAACGTATACCTCTACAATATGGCTAAATTATTTGAAACAAAAAATGGAAAATATTCTCGAATTGCCAGAGATGCTTTCAATCTTAGTAAGGACTATTACGAGATGGGGAAAGAGGAAGCGGAATTTATCTACTGAGATTTAAAGATTAGTAGATATAAAAATTGGGTTCCGCCTCTTTATTTTTATTCTCAAACTTTTTTTGATGTTGCCCATATGTCGCTTACAAATAGTACCGACTTAAATTAAGAAATTTAAGTTATCAATATTAACACTTAGTGGGCATTAGCACCAAATATTAGTGTTTGTTATTAGTGTTTATTTATTACATCAGAGAAGCTAACTTATAGCGTAAATATGGGGAGATAGAACCCTTTAAAAGGAGGCAAAATATATGTATGGAAGATGGATAAAAGGCTGTTTTATATTAGCGTTACTGTTGTTATCCTCGGTTTCGCTATCTATGGCCGCATGTCCCTGGTTTATAAAAAATGACCTATATGCCGCGGAATGCGGAGTCCTAAAAGAGGTTCCGGCAAGCAGCGGAATTTTGGCCAATGATCCCATTGGCACAGAGGTGGTCGATCCTGAGTCAATAACGATCGACGCCAAATATGGAACACTCAGCGTCGAAGCGGATGGATCCTTTGTCTATGATCCTTCTCCAGACATTCAATCAGGCACCTATGTGATATTCAAGTATAGGGCAACCAATGGAGTCTGCGAAGCCAAGTATCCGGGTACTGCCAAAATCCAGGTAACCTGCAAGTGCAGGCCCCATGTCGTGGATATCACCATCTGCGCGCCCATAACCCGGGAAGAACTCATCGCGCTCATTGAAGACGAAGCGGACTGCTGGGGATGTGGCGATATAGCTCCCATATTCGACTTCAGCATGATCCCGGCCGGGGATGTTCCACCGGGCGAGTATTCTTACTTGATGAAGTGTCCGGGCTGCGCCCAAGTCGTGGGCTTTGTGATCGTTATGGCGGGATGCGAAGCGGTAGCTCCAGACATCGAGGTATGCGAAGGCGAAGTCAACCTGGCTGAATTAACAGAAATGATCAAAGAGGTTGCCTATTGTGATGGCGAGGGCTGTGGCGAACCTACCTTAGATCTCACCGGCGTGACCGTGGATGAGAACGGATTTGTTACCGGCGGCTCCTACACAGCGACCTGTGCAGAAGGCACAGAATGCGAGTCTACGGATACAGGCACCATTATAGTCCTCGAGAAGTGCATAGTTGCAGCTCCAGACATCGAGGTATGTGAGGGAGAAGTAGGCCTGGCTGAATTAACCGATATGATCGAAGAGAAAGCCAGCTGTTCCGAGGGCTGTGACATGGATATAGATACATCAGGTGTGACAGTTGAGAACGGAATTGTTACCGGCGGATCTTACGAAGTATGCTGCACCGTGACAGGCCCAATGGGCACTGTATGCACATCCTGTGACAGTGGCGATATTATCGTCATCGAGAAGTGCGATGTGGAAGCTCTTGAAATACCGATATGCGAAGGGCAGGAGACCTTAGAAACACTGCTGGTACTGGCAGAATCCGCTGCCTGGTGTGGCGAGAATTGCCCCGACAGCGTGCCGGAGATAGACCTGTCTACTGTGACCTTGGATGAAGATGGATATGTAAACGGCGGCTACTACACGGCAACTTGCACCGTACCAGGCACTGAATGCGAATCATCAGCCAGCGCTGATATAGTACTCAAGCCACCGGAAGCATGTCTAATTCCATGCCCCTGCGTAGCTGTCGCGCCACCTATCGAAGTATGCGCGGGAGAGGTCACATTGGCCGAATTGCTGGTCATGATAGGTGAGGTAGCCGATTGCCAGGATGATGAATCCGGCATACCCTGTGATGCCACACCTGTGATCGATACAAGCGGCGTGGAGGTCTCAGGCGGATTTGTGACCGGCGGAACTTATGAGGTCAGTTGCATACCGGAGGATTGTATTGCAACAGACCAGAACGTTGCCACGGGCACAGTAACCGTTGTATCTTGCTGCGAATGTGTGGCCGACGCACCTGACCTGTGCCTCAAGATTAAATGGATGGGTGCTCCATATTCGCTTGAAGAAATAAAGGCAGCAGTAATAGCTGCACACGGTGGCTGCTCGGAAGGCTGCGAAATGACGGTTTCGCACAACGTTCCGTCTTGGAAATGGGGCTATGAAAAGTGCTGGGACTACAGTGTGACCTGCACGAAACCTGGCTGCACCAATGCAGTTGATTACGGAAATCTTTGCCTTGACTGGGATGGCATTTGCTGTTAAAAAGGCTGGTATCGACTGACCGAATAAGAGCACCACTGGTGCTCTACTTTCACTTTTTTAATATAGGATCTATATAGGTATGCATTAATTCCGATAACCAATACACTTGCTAATTACCTCATGACATTACTTCAAGATCTTATGAGACATTATCATCTATTTATGACTTCTAAAATCCTAACAATCTACAAAAGAATATAGATCATTTAAAGGAGGCAAAATGTATGTATGGAAGATGGATAAAAGGGTATTTTATATTAGCAATTCTACTGATGTCATTGGTTTCGCCATCTATGGCCGCGTGTCCCTGGTTTATAAAAAATGAGCTTTACAGCGCGCAATGCGGAGTCCTAAAAGAGGTTCCTGCAAGCAGTGGAATTTTGGCCAATGATCCCATTGGCACAACGGTGATCGATCCCGGGTCAATAACGATCGACCCCAAATATGGAACTCTCAGCGTCAAGGCGGATGGCTCCTTTGTATTTTATCCGTCTATAGGCATTTCAACAGGCACCTATGTGATATTCAAGTATAGGGCAACCAATGGAGTCTGCGAAGCCAAGTATCCGGGTATTGCTAAAATCCAGGTTGTCTGCAAGCCCTGCAAGTGCATGCCCCGTGTTGTGGACGTTACCCTCTGCATGCCCAAGAGCATTGATGATGTTAAGGCCAAGCTCATTGCAGCTGGCGCGGGCTGTCCGGGATGTACCGATATCACTCCCGTATTTGATCTAAGCCAGGTCAAGCTTACACCGGGCACATATCCTTACCTGGTAAAATGTGCAAATTGTCCTGCAGCTACAGGCCACGTGACTATCGTACCGGAATGCCTGGCCAGCGCACCCGACATCACGATCTGCGAGGGAACTCTAAAGGCAGATATTGATTATAGCGCGGCCGACTGTTCCGGCGCAGGCTGCGATATGCAGCCCAGAATAGATCACTCTTTGGTGACCACGGATGCGAACGGATTTGTAACCGGCGGAACTTACAGGGCCATCTGCGGAGAAGGCACTGAATGCGAGTCTTCGGCGACGGGTGACATTATCGTCCTCCAGATATGCGACGTCCTTGCTCCTGACATCGAGGTATGTGAGGGAGAAGTAGGCCTGGCTGAATTAACCGCTATGATCAACGCGAAAGCCGGCTGTTCCGGCGCAGGCTGCGTCAGGTCTGTAGACACCTCGGCTGTGACAGTTGAGAACGGATTTGTTACCGGCGGATCATACAAGGTATGCTGCACAGTAACGGGCCCAGATGGCACTAAATGTACATCCTGTGCCATAGGCAACATTGTCGTCATCCAGAAGTGCGACGTCCTTGCTCCTGACATCGAGATATGTGAGGGAGAAGTAGGCCTGGCTGAATTAACCGCCATGATCAACGCGAAAGCCGGCTGCTCCGGCGAGGGCTGCGTCAGGTCTGTAGACACCTCGGCTGTGACAGTTGAGAACGGCATTGTCACCGGCGGATCATACAAGGTCTGCTGCACAGTAACAGGCCCATTGGGCACGGAATGTACATCCTGTGCCATAGGCAACATTATCGTCATCCAGAAGTGCGAAGTTGCTGCTCCTGACATCGAGGTATGTGAGGGTGAAGTAGACCTGGCTGAATTAACCGCCATGATCGACGAGAAAGCCAGCTGTACCGGCGCAGGCTGCGCCATGGCCGTAGATACCTCAGGTGTGACATTTGTGAACGGGATCGTTACCGGCGGCTACTATACAGTGACCTGCGCAGAGGGCACTGAATGCGAGTCTTCGGCGACGGGCAACATTATCGTCATCCAGAAGTGCGAAGTTGCTGCTCCTGACATCGAGGTATGTGAGGGTGAAGTAGACCTGGCTGAATTAACCGCCATGATCGACGAGAAAGCCAGCTGTACCGGCGCAGGCTGCGCCATGGCCGTAGATACCTCAGGTGTGACATTTGTGAACGGAATCGTTACCGGCGGCTCGTACAAAGTCTGCTGCACAGTAACCGGCACAATGAATACTGAATGCACATCCTGTGCCATAGGCAACATTATCGTCATCCAGAAGTGCCCGGTAGAAGCTCTTGACTTCCCGATATGCGAAGGCCAGGAAACCTTAGAAACAATGCAGGGGCGATACCCGGCCACATGTGATTGTTCTGGGGGCTTGCTTGAGATAGATGATTCCACCGTGACCGTGGATGATGACGGATTTGTAAACGGCGGATACTATACAGCTACCTGCACCGTGCCAGGAACTGATTGCGAGTCTTCAGCCATAGCAGACATTGTATGGGACCCATCATGCATAGAGCCGTGCCCCTGCGTAGCTGTCGCGCCACCTATCGAAGTATGCGCGGGAGAAGTCACATTGGCCGAATTACAGGTCATGATTGATGAGGTAGCCGATTGTCAGGACGATGATTCCGGCATTTCCTGTGATGCTACACCCGTGATCGATAAGAGCGGCGTGACGGTTTCTAACGGATTTGTGACCGGCGGAACTTACAAGGTTACATGCATACCGGACGATTGTGACCAGGTTGAGCAGAACGTAGCCACGGGCGAGATCACCACCAAATCTTGCTGCGATTGTGTGGCCGACGCACCTGACCTATGTCTCAAGATCAAGCAAAGTCCCTACGTTGGTGCTCCGTATTCGCCTGATGAAATAAAGGCCGCAGTAATAGCTGCAGGAGGAGGCTGCTCAGAAGACTGCCAAATGACGATTTCGAACAACGTTGATTATTGGAATTGGGAAAAGCGCTGGGAATACAAAGTGACCTGCACGCACGCAGGCTGCTCTGATGCAGTTGCAACCGGAATCCTCGACCTTGATTGGGATGGCGATTGCGAATGCTGCTGCTAAAAGGCTGGTATCAACTGACCGAATAAGAGCACCTCTGGGTGCTCTCCTTGCACTTTTTTAATGCAAAACTAGAGAAGCTGTTATTGCGTTTCCAAATCATATCATATGTCACAATATAGTTTATATTGTTTGGAGACAAGGATGATTACCATGAAGTCGTTGATTTTCACGTTATCCATATTGATATTAATATCAAGTTCCGCCAATGGTTTTAGTGACGACTATTTGCGAGGAGTCAAAGATGGTTTCGTTTGGGGGGTCATGCTCACAGAATCCAAGCTGACAAACTCTCCTGAGTATGAACTGAAGCTGTCGCTCTTTGAAGAATTCCTGGACGACATCGCGTTCTTCGATGATCAAGGGATAGCGGACAAGCTCATGGCCTTAGTAGAAAGCATATAACTTCTTGCAGGGCGGAAGTGGAGAACAGATTGGCTCATGCGACAGATAGTATTTATGTGGGCAAATGTTTTTTTTCATTTTTTAATTTCAATATTGGATCTTTTAGGCCCATTTGCATCAATTCAAGGAACCAATACATTTGCTAATTAGCTCAAGATATTACTTTTGGATCTGAGGTGACATTATCATCTATTTATGACTTTTAAATTCCTAATAATCTTCCAGGGAAGATAGATCATTTAAAGGAGGCAAGATATATGTGTGGAAAATGGATAAAAGGCTATTTTATATTAGCGATTCTAATAATGTCATTGGTTTCGCTATCTACGGCCGCATGTCCCTGGTATATAAAGAATGACCTATACACCGCGGAATGCGGAGTCCTAAAAGAGGTTCCGGCAGACAGTGGAATTTTAGCCAATGATCCCATTGGCACAACGGTAATCGATCCTGAGTCAATAACGATCGACCCCAAATATGGAACTCTCAGCGTCAAAGCGGATGGATCCTTCGTCTATGATCCTTCTCCAAACATTCAATCAGGCACCTATGTGATATTCAAGTACAGAGCAACAAACGGAGTCTGCGAAGCCAAGTATCTGGGTACTGCTAAAATCCAGGTTTCCTGCAAGTGCAGGCCCCATGTTGTGGACGTTACCCTTTGCATGCCCCAGAGCATTGACGATGTCAAGGCCGGGCTTATTGCAGCAGGCGTAGGCTGTTGGGGATGCGGCGATACCACTCCTGTATTTGACCTAAGCCAGGTTAAACTCATACCAGGCACATATCCGTATCTTTTAAAGTGTCCAGCTTGTGTCGCAGCCACAGGCCTCGTGACTATCATATCGGAATGTCGAGCCAGCGCTCCTGACATCACGATCTGCGAGGGAACTCTAAAGGCAGATATTGATTATAGCGCAGCCACCTGTTCCGGCGAAGGCTGCGATATGCAGCCCAGAATAGATGACTCTTTGGTGACCACGGATGTGAACGGGTTTGTAACCGGTGGAACTTACAGGGCCATCTGCGGAGAAGGCACTGAATGCGAGTCTTCGGCGACGGGCAACATTATCGTCCTCCAAATGTGCGACGTCCTTGCCCCTGACATCGAGATATGTGAGGGAGAAGTAGACCTGACTGAATTAACTGCTATGATCTACGCAAATGCCGGCTGTTCCGGCGAGGGCTGCGTCATGGATGTGGATACCTCGGGCGTGACAGTAGTGGACGGAATTGTTACCGGAGGATCCTACGAAGTATGCTGCACCGTAACAGGCCCAATGGGCACTGTATGCACATCCTGTGCCAGAGGCAACATTATCGTCCTCCAAATGTGCGACGTCCTTGCCCCTGACATCGAGATATGTGAGGGAGAAGTAGACCTGACTGAATTAACTGCTATGATCTACGCAAATGCCGGCTGTTCCGGCGAGGGCTGCGTCATGGATGTGGATACCTCGGGCGTGACAGTAGTGGACGGAATTGTTACCGGAGGATCCTACGAAGTATGCTGCACCGTAACAGGCCCAATGGGCACTGTATGCACGGCCTGTGACCGTGGCGATGTTATCGTCATACCGAAGTGCAGTGTGGAAGCTCTTGAAATAGAGATATGCGAAGGACAGGAGACCCTGGAAACACTGCTGGTACTGGCACGGTCCGCTGCCCGGTGTGGCGATAATTGTCCCGATAGCGTGCCGGAGATAGACCTGTCCACTGTGACCTTGGATGATGAGGGATATGTAAACGGCGGCTACTACACGGCAACTTGCACCGTACCAGGCACTGAATGCGAATCGTCAGCCAGCGCCGATATAGTACTCAAGCCACCTGAAGCATGTCTAATTTCATGCCCCTGCGTAGCTGTCGCACCACCTATCGAAGTATGCGCGGGAGAGGTCACATTGGACGAATTAGAAGACATGATTGATGCGGTAGCCGATTGTCAGAACGATGCTTCCGGCATACCCTGTGATGCCACACCTGCGATCGATACAAGCGAAGTGACGGTTTCTAACGGATTTGTGACCGGCGGAACTTACAAGGTTACCTGCATACCGGAGGATTGTATTGCAATAGATCAGAACGTTGCCACGGGCACAATAACCACCAAGCCTTGCTGCACATGCCAGGCCATCGCTCCGGATGTCTGCGTTTGCACAGATGCCTCACTGCAAGACATCGAAGACGAAATTTATGCGGCCGGACTGGAGTGTTCAGGCTGCATTGATGTGGATCCCGTTCTAGTTCTCGATGGAGTCATACCTGGCACTGCAGGCGACTACCAGTATACAGTCAAGTGCGATGAGGGAGCACCTTGTCCTGTAAGTGAAGCCACCGGGTATGTGCACATCAAGGACAAAGTACCCGCCTACAAACTAGATCCTGTCAGCTATCCGATATACATGGGTCAGGACACGTATGTGGGCGATGCGACAGTTGAGATAGATGGCGACGATCTGGTGATCACTGTTTCCACCAATCCAGGTAATCCTGTGGATGAATCGTCATTCAAGGTGCAAACTTCGCCTATAACCGATTGCTCAACAGGAGATTGGGATCACAGTGGTACAGGCAATCTCGTCGTATACACAATCGCATTAGAGGATATTAGCGGCTTGTCTTGCACTTCAACCCTGTACATTGGCATCCATGTCAATACGCCGAGTACGGCCTGGGCTGATGGCGGCTGCGACCTAAGCTGCACTAGTGGCAGATGGGCCTATGGAATATGCGCACATCCGACATGCGAAGAAACATGTCCCTGCGACTCTTAGAGGCTGAAATGCGAGCAGAAAGCGGCTCGCATTGCATCTTTTTTAGCACATTTAATAGATACAATTTGGTTTATAATTCATATGAAAAAGTGAAAATATTCGTCTTTAAAAAAATTCGAACCAAAATCTAATAATACGAACAGATGAATCATTCGAAATACGAACAGATAAATCATTCAAACGGGACGCAAAAATGGAAAAAAATACCCGCCCCAATGTGGCAAAAATTCTTAAAACGATAATGGTAATCGGCTTATTATTTCAGTTTAGCTATGCAGGCTCCTTTTTGACTTTGGGCAATTATTTGGCTATATTTCAGCACACCAAAACGCCGGATGCATCCAACCCAGATGTCACGATGTTTGATTTTCCTGGCGGTTGCAGAGACATCCATCAAGATCTACAGATTCTTCCGCACTTATTGACGCCAATTTTTTTCGGCGTCGCGAACGCTCAGGATGATGCAAGTTATACATATGAAAGCGAACGAATTAAATTTGAATCAGATGAAAACATAATAGGCCAGGGTTTTACCAGCGTCAGAACTAATTTGGTGGATGCAGGGAATGATAGCTTATCCCGCCATCTGCATGGCAGCGGATCCTACCTGAGCGAGACGGCCACGAATTATTATTCTGTAAATGCAAGCCGGCTGCCGGCGGAGAGCGATGACGAATTTGCTGATTTGGAGGATCTTTTAGAAATCAGCTTTCAGGATCTGCAGTTTTCTGCCTTGAAGATAAGCAATCTCTCCGCTGCTTACGCGGCTATATCATTGCCTATACTTCCCAATCATTTATTGAGCTTCTCCAGCAAATGGTCTGATGTTACAAATGCCATCAGCAGACAGGCTGAAGAGTCATTTCGGGAATCTTATAGATATGCTGCGAAGATAAATAGGAGCAATGATCTGGTCGTTGACCCCAATAATATTGATGCCAAATTTGCTTCTGATTTTCATGGCGCAGCAGACATACGCTATGGCTCGCCGGGTAGCTGCTATCAAGATAGGTACACCGGCGACTTCAAGCTGAGCCAGGATTTGTCCTCAGATCGTTTCCTCTACTCTTCAACTGGAACCGGCTTTGTAGATATCGATAAAAAAGTCATTGACGAAGGCCTGCAAAGGACCTACGAGCACGGAAGTGGCGATTTTGCACTTGAGGAGCAGATCGGTCCTGAAAAGAACTACATAGCCAAGGATATAAATCTAAAATATCAGCCATCCGAATTTGCCATCGACTCCAAAAATTCGCTGAATCAATCCGTCAAGTGGAGCGAAGGTTTCTCATCCAAAACAGAGGATAACATCCTGATAAGCGAGAGATTCACAGACATAGAGCAGATGGATAAGTTTACAGAGGCCAAGGAGCTGACCAAAGTTCAGACCGCTGTCAATTACACCGGAAAAGGCGTGTTTCGTCTGGCAGAAAAGAATTTCACCAGCATTGAGGAGTACACCGGCAATTTTAGCATCTCGCGAAAGGTGGCTATTGTGAAGCTGCCCAGGTTTGATGCACCGCATGTCTCTGTAGTAAAGCAGGTTCATCTTGATCCCATTGACTGCAAGATCGCTGACTACAATATAACCGTAACAAATGACGGGAATTGGGAGCTTGGACCTGTTTACGTGAAGGATACCTTCCCCACAGGCACCTCATTTTTGCAGTCGTCGGCACAGCCCATTCAGCTTACCACCAGATATGCAAATTGGTCCATTTATACGTTATCACCGGGAGAGTCAATCAGCATCAGGCTTTTGCTGAAAATCGAGAAGAAGGTCAATAAGCTTACTAACCGCGTGCGGGCTACAGCTTATTACACCGATAAATCCAACGCGCAGCTCAAGAAGACATCTAACTACAACTCAACTATATTGGTGGACTCGAGCATCTGCAAACCGCAAGATTTGGCGTTGACCTTGAAGGCCACCCTGGATAAAGATCGCCCCAATGTTGTCAGCTGCATAGCAACAGTAGAAAACAACGCAGATTACAATATGACTGCGAACATCACCGCCTTCATTCCTGAGCAAGCAGGATTCCTGGAATCATCGCAAAAACCTAAATTTATGGATGAGAAAAATGCAAGCTGGTCGTTCAAACTGCTGGCGGGCAAGAAGAGAACGATAACCTATAAAATCCAGCTTGAGCAAGCTGGTTTAATTGAGTGCTTTGCCATGGCAAATGCAACTTCAGTCGACGGCCAAAAACACTTGACAGGAAAAGCCAGAACCTCAATATTGATAGCAGAATCAACGACCTACTATACGAACAGAACCATCGGCGACTGGCTGCCCGAGTATCTGGCCGATCCGCTGCTGTCGGCAGACGGATCCATTCCCTGTGCCTGCATCGGATCACAAAATGAGACCATAACGGTATACCGGGAACCTATCAGGCTTGTCCCTGCATACCCTCCAGCGTCCAGAATTGAGCTGCCTTGCTGTTGAGGTGTGCATACTTTTGAATTCTACAGCACATAGTGCTTTTTGCCCGTCAGATCCATGATTACAGGAGTCTGGTGGAGGAGGATGCCCTGGCCCCATTTAACCGTATCGTTATATGCTCTGTAGAAGCATTTCTGCAGGAGAATTTTATTGCTCGTCCTGCCTTCTTCTCTGATGGCCTCGATCAACCGGGATGTAAAAACGCTCAGAGAGCCTGTCCATTCCTCATTGCTGGCCTCATTTTTCTTTGAGGAGGCGATTATGAGCTGACCATTGCCTACCGACTCGCTCAATCCCTCACTATCACAGGCGTCTATTATCAAAGCCAAGTTATCCAGGTCCTTTATGTATTGTTTGAGCTCGTATTCACTTATATATGAAGTTGAATCGCCATTAGAGTCTTTGGGTATCAGATAGAATGTATTGTTGCTGTCATGCATACCATGTCCGGAAAAGTAGAATATAATATTTCCTTTATTCTGCTTTAGACTTACATCTTTCAGGGCAACATCCAGGATATTGCGCTTGGTCGGTTTTCTCTCGGTGTTATCACTGAGCAAAATTACTTCATAGCCGAGCGTTTTCATGAGATCTGCGATCGAATTGGCATCATTCACGCAAGTGTGCAGGCTTGTGCGATCATCATATTCATCAATTCCAACGATGACTGCATAATTCTTATGGCGACTTTTCTTGTGGTCGGCAGAATG
>CAYXSJ010000035.1:2182-4113 GCA_964467095.1 uncultured Methanotrichaceae archaeon | reverse complement strand
TCATAATCCCAAACCAGGCGGTTTAGGTTCTCGGCTGTAAGATCAGTGCTCGCCGCGTCCTGGGCAGGCTTTGCCATGAGCTTAGAATTTTTTCCAAAAAGATCTGGGACTGAGGATAAATTATCATAGAAATCGCGAACTTTAAGGCTATGATCTTCATAGACATCTTCTGAATTAGATGCCCATTTTATGATCCATTCATGATAATTCTCAAAACCCGGATCCGAAAAAATCTCGTTGTGCGCCTTTACAAGAAGATCATTGTGGATGCTATCCGCATGCACAAATTGAACCTCATTGCCGGAAATGATCGAAGAGTATCGCTCGTCAAGTCTTTTTAAATATAATTGATTATTTTTTTCATCGGCCGCTCTATTTTTTTGCCAAATAGAATCACTCTCAGGCCAATATCCCCCCTCATATTTATAATTCACACCATATTTAAAATTATTTGAATCACGATCTTCGCCAAGTCTTGGCGTTTTCGTATCCATCATCTCAATATCCATATTCGATGATTCTTTTTTTAGGAATGCATCCGGGATAAAGCTTGCAAGGTTTCCTGAAGGGATGCGTAGATATGGAGAATCTTCTTCCGGCCAAGATGCGAATACCTCCCATTTGCCGTCGAATCCCTCTGCAGTCATGAGGCCGAAATCCCTGGCTGAATTCTCTTCTGCTAAAGTCTTCAGATAATTGTCCGTCTTATTATCCCCGCCATCCATGGCCATTGCTAATGATGCTGTTAATGCAAAGAGCAGTAGAATAACCGGCAATTTGGCCCTCAACTTCATCACTGTTGATTTTCTAATTGATAATAGCATTCGCTTGATCTATATTAAAAATATCCATATTTTTTGTACTTACTGAGGGTATTTAGCGCTATTTAGTAAGATATATTCCGACATGCAGCTCTAACGCTCAATTCCTATTCCTTTAATAAATTACAGGTGTATTAAGATATATCAGGCCACTTAGAAGGAAGAAAATCCTTTCCGAAGCGGTCGGGGAAGAAATACACAAGGAGGCAAGAATCTATGTGGAAATACTTTGCAGCACTGTTGGTTCTCCTAGCAATAGGTGTAGCCAATGCGCAACTGCCAGTAGAAGAATGTACTGACTGCTATGCCAATATAATTACCCAGACAGATACTCAGATCATCGATACCGTAAAGATCGGAGTGTCGGATGATGGCACTGAAACCGTGGCCATTGGAAACCAAGGGCTTTCTGCTGCCGTCATTGTAACGCCAGAACTTGTAGATGAAACTGGCAACTTCATGCACGTTGGGTTCGCGAGAATCGACCAAACAATGGCTCAGACGGTGAGCAATCTGGGAACTACTGACCCAGTGAATGGTGAAGAAGGCGCTAAGGGCATAACCTGGAACGATGCTATTCAAGCGGCATGGATTGCCAACCAGGGCATTAAGGAAAAGGAAACCGATGCAAATGGCGTAATAACCTGGGTGAAAGAGGGAGCATACATCGCCCAGACCACAAACCAGACGATCAACAATATATACGACTATGACAGCCGCGAAGACTCCAAGATCATGAACGCTGACAACAAGCTGGCCATGATCGTTGACGATCTGGAGGCAGTCATTAATCTGACCGCCAGTGCAGACTCCGACACAACAGACAGCGCGTCTTCCACTGGAGTCATTAAATCCGCAACGGAAAATATCGTCGCTGGAGATGATCCGGCAGCTCTTCCGTAAAACGTCTGAATCGCCATATTGAACAAAAACAAGCGAATAAGACGCGGACTATCAAACCGCGCCTTATTCTTTAATTTTTATTAATTATGTCCCAGATAATGAGATTCATCCGGTCGCATATCTTGATGATAGCGATAGCGGCTTTCTTATTAGTGGCTTTGCTGCCGGGGCTGGTCTCATGCCAGTCAGATATTATCGATACCGACA
>CAYXSJ010000035.1:0-2082 GCA_964467095.1 uncultured Methanotrichaceae archaeon | reverse complement strand
GAAGATACCAATTTAAAAGAAATCTCTTCATTTGACCAGCTAACTGTTGTCTCTTACGGCAATGACGACCTGGGTTTACTCACTCAGATGATAACTACTTCCATGATCGGAGAAGACGGATTGCTGGAGAAATCGCGCAAAACAAGCGTGCTATCATTTGGCTCCGAGCTCCTGACTATTGACGAAATTTCGAGCTTTACGGGCCTGGATGAGCTGGGCAATGAATACAACTACATGTATGAGAAATCGACTACATTAACGGATGTCTCTTATCCCTTTGCATTGATCCAGGATGATATCCTAAAGCTATCCTGTGAGGACCTCAGTCTCCTGAGTTTTGATTCAGATAAGTATCTATTAATATCTGAGGGTATCTCTCTTGAAGACCTCAACGCATTAACTGAAGCCTTTGGGGATCTCAGCTCAGATGAGATAAAATACTTTAAATATGATCAGAACCTAACATCCGCTTCAAGTAGTTTAGGTATTGACCTAAGTATGTTCTTCACAGAAGATACATGGAGTCAAGCTATGAATATATTCTATGAAGGAGCCTTGGCCCAATTGGAGCAAGAAAAGAAAAACTCTGAATATCGTATTCCCCAACCGTTTGAAGAATCAGAGGATGGAGTGACCTGTAGGTGGGGCACTTTAAATGGTGTATAATAAATATAACAAAATGAAAAGAGAATATATGAAATACATTTATTTAAATATTTTTGTATTGTTGACATTTTTATTACCTGTGTGGGGCATTGATTTCATGGACGGGCAATTTTCCGCAGCAAATGAAGGTATCCAATTGGCTTCTTTTTCGGGCGACGAGAAAAAATATGCAAATATATCTATTTTATTGAATATTACGACCCCGCCTTTATCGAATGCATCCCATGAAAAAGAAAAAATATTCGTAATCAGCGAGGCGGCATTTTCCCTGGCGGCAAAAGATCTGGAGCGGCTGTCTGAAGGAGGCAAACGCGCCGAGCTTATTGAAATGGGAGAGTTGCAGGGACTTTATGGCGAAGCGGGCTTTCCTTTCGCAATAAGGAAAATACCAATTAAGCTTAATAATATGGAGATAAATTTTAGTTTAGATGATGAGCATGTCAATGTCTCAAGCCAGGAGAGCATTGAACTGACTCCCTCCAGCTTTCCAGAATATGAGATTTTTGAAGGGCGGAAAGAGTCAGCCGGCGGAGTCGGTGTAATATGGGACTATTAAGAGACTTAGGGGCGGTCCTGGTTTTTCTATTTGCCGTATCGGTTGTATCTGCAGATGTGAGCATCTCGAATGTCTACTATACCAATGGCTGCGAAGCACATGAAGACGTATTTTTGCATAATATGGATTATGCAAACGCAGTCTCCATAAACCAAGCTGGTTTTTCGGCCAGTTCAGATGCAAATATATCAGACCAATATGAAAATAGTAGTATTAAACACGCAGGATATATGGAATCATTTCATGGAATGCAGGGTGCCAGCCTGAATATTGATGCAGAGCGTCTGAGATATTCCCGATCGATGAGCGGTGGCAACGTAAATTCGTTAAGTTTCCGATACTTAGCGGATTCGGGCACGGTAAATGCCGAATATTTTACACCATCTTCAACCACACTTGAAGATCTGACACTAGTCAACAATTCATATGAGGGTAATTTCGGAGTATATGACGCAAAATCATTCTCTCTTGGAGAAGGGGAATCCGCGGTCAATGAATCGAGCAGCTTTAAACATAATCTAACCTTAACCTATTTGGGGAGGTTCTGTGAGATAAATGCCAATTTCAGCACGGAGAAAAATTATAACGAAAATGTAAATATTCCTGTGAGCTATGAGTGGACAGGTTACTCCTTCCAACGAAATTATGCTGTAGCTGGAATAAAAATGACCGTCACCCCTGGCAATAGGGCCGCGGAATTCGGTATTGCAGGAAGAAGCTCTGTATTGGAGGATAAATTTTCCCCTGATAAAGAAGATAAAAATGAAACATATCCTGCTAGATTTGATAATTCTGCTATTGGGGTGAATAAAACCCTAATTATGCAATACAAGATAAACCAATCAGGCTTGTGGCTTTAG
>CAYXSJ010000034.1:0-17349 GCA_964467095.1 uncultured Methanotrichaceae archaeon | reverse complement strand
TGAATAGATGGCACATTTACCTAAACCTCCTGTGCAGCAGACGAATGGCCGGCAGCAAAAATAAAATCAAAAAAATGAGCAGAATGATAAAGTCCTGGAAAAATACTGGATCTCCTCTCTGAAAAAAAGAGGCCTGCAAGCCCTGCACGGTGTAGGTCAGGGGCAGGAGCCGCGCCAGCAATTGCAGGCCTTCGGGCAGGGCAGAAACTGGATACACCACGCCGCAGAGGAAGACCATGAAGAACCTGGGCAGATTGAGAAGGGTCTGAGCCTCGAAGACCTCCTTTACGGAAACGCTGAAGAGGGCGCCCATGGAAGAGAAGACCATCAGAGAAGGCACTGCAATCAGAGCCAGCCCGATAATATCGGGTTGCAGCCCCAGATAAATAATGGCTCCGGCGGCCACGATCGCCGTCATTAGCAGCCCGAAGAGAAAGCCGCCCAGTACCTTTCCCAGGAGGACGGAAGTTATGCTCACCGGCGCTAAAAGCAGCCTTTCCAGTGTTCCCAGGCGCAGCTCGAAGTTGATGACCACTGCCTCTGCCGCAGTGGTGCTGAAGAGGATGGTCATGGCGAGCAGGCCCGGCACCAGCTCGACAAAGTCAACTGGACTTCGCAGATAAAAGGCCAGCGTCCAGGCTAAAGGAAAGACCATGCCCCAGCTTATGGCCGGCGGCTTGAGGTAATACGTCTTCATATCCTTGAGAGCGATATGATATATGCCTCGCAATTGCGCCTGCCACATTATTGCCTGCCCCCTTTTCCCTTGCCTGCGCCCGTTTCCGCAGCCATAACCACTGGAGAAAGACCGGCAATCTTCAGGAAGGCGTCCTCCAGGCTGGGCCGGATGGTGCTGGCCGCCTCGATGCCGATGCTGTTGTCTCTTGAGAACTGGAAAACGGCATCGAATATCTGGGTAGGATCGCCCCCGTAAATCCGGACCCGGCTCTCGTCCAAAAGAGCGGCCTTTGCCCGGCCTAGCCTGCCTTGCAGATCCAGGATTAAAGCAGAAACATCTCCTGCAAAAGAGATCTCAATTAACGATTGGGTCTGCACTAGTTGCTTGAGCCCAGCAGGAGTATCGATCCTTACGATCTTGCCCCGCACCACAATGGCAATGCGATCGCAGAGCTGGTCCGCTTCCTCCAGGTAATGAGTGGTTAGAAATATGGTCAGACCCCTCTCGCGCAATCTGGAGATGAAATTGCGCAAGGACCGGGCGGCGGCCGCGTCCAGACCGGTGGTCGGCTCATCCAGAAAGAGAAGTCGTGGCTCGTGTATCAGGGCGGCCGCTATGACAAGAGATCTCTTCATGCCCCGGGAGAAGGTGCCAAACCGATCATCCTTTCGTTCATAGAGGTTGAAGTCTTTAAGAAGCTGCTCGGCCCTCGATTTTTGCTCGCCTCTCGGAACTCCGTACAGCCGGGCCATGAAGAGAAGATTGCCCTGCGCAGTAAGCTCGTCATAGAGATTGGAGACATCCGGCACCACGCCCACGTATCTCTTGGCCTGGGTGATGTCTGCAGGAAGCTGGTATCCCAGGATGCTAGCCCGGCCTTCCGTGGGCTGGGAGAGGCCAACCAGCATGCGGATGGTGCTTGTCTTGCCAGAGCCGTTGGGCCCCAGAAAGCCGAAGATCTCGCCTTCACGTACTTGGAAGCTGAGATGATCCACAGCGAGAAGATCACCATAGCGCTTGGTCAGGTTCTCTGCCAGTATGGCGTTTTTTGCAGGCATATCAGATCCGCCTGTTTTTAGTCAGAGATCCGTTTTCAACCCAGGACACGTCTCTTGAATTCCTCGAAACCAATGGAGTTTATGAATTCCCTCATTCTCATGCCCGGCTTTGCTCCTTCCCTGTAGACCTGCAAAATTCGCTCAATCAGAGGCATGATCTCCTTGCGAGGTACGAAATCAAGAAGAGTCCAGCCCTCATGAGGCGGCCAGCTTCCCCGACCACCTACGATGATTATGTACCCTTTTTCTGCAGAATACCTGGCAGCTCCGGGACAATTGACCACGCACCGCCCGCACATGACACATTTATTATAGTCAATAACAGCTTTTCCGTCAACGATTTTGGTGGCTCCTACCTTGCATACCTCAACGCATTTGCCACAACCGGTACACTTCTCCAAATCAATCTCCGGCCTAACTCTGCCCATCAGACCTATCTCATTGAACTGCGGCCTGGTACAGGGAAAAGGACACCCTCCGATTCCCACTTTGAGAGGGCCTGGGGTCTTCTCTCCAGTAAAGCGGTTGCCAATCTCCCGGGCTAAGGTGATGGTCTCAGCCGCAGCCTTGAAGCAATAGGTATCGCCCAGACAGGAGACCACGTTGCGAAAGACCATGCCTGCTGATCCGGGCCTAAGATCCGCATCCTTTAGTTCAGCCAGGGCTTTGTCCAGATGCTCCTCGGGCACACCCATTATAGAGACCTCCTGGCGCACAGTAAGATGAACCTGAGAGCCATACCTGGAAGCGACCTCACCCACTCTCTGCACCTGCCGGGGAGTCAGCATTCCTCCCGTGATCTGCAGCTTTATCTCGAATTTTCCATCCTTTCTCAGGAATACTGCCGGATTGTTGCTGTAAATTCTCGGCTTTGGGACTTTTTCAGCTTGCACCATATCGAACATGCTCCTTCTGCAAAATGTATCCACAACATAAATATAGCTAGCGCATAAAATCAAAACACTCAGAGCTAACATGATGGAATAGAATTAAGTATATATTCGCATCAGCTACAAATATATTCAGTGATGCGGGATTCTAGACCTGCTCTGGAGAGAGTCGTGCTGGATAAAAGTGTGGACCACCGTCTTCGCTCCAAAGCAGTACGAACTTTAGGCCAAATAGAAGATCCTCGCTCCGAGGGAGTGCTGCTGAAAGCCCTGATGGACGAGTATCCTGCGGTGAGGCTTGAAGCTGTCTCTGCTCTGGCGGAGATGGGTGGAACGGAGGCAAGGGCTGCTCTGGAGAAAATGCTAAACAGCAAGAGCGCTCGCCTTAGAAGTGATGCCGCAAGGGCTCTGATAAAAATATCTGGGGTTCCTGATGCCAAGCAGGATAACCTTGAGCTTCTGTTCGAGCTGCTCAGCTCAAAGGATAGACGCATTGAGAGTGCAATTTTGAAAATGGGAGATCCCGCCCTGGACTTTTTATCAGGCAAGCTCAATGATGCATGCCCGACGATCAGTCAGCATGCAGCTCGAACCCTGGCGTATCACATCAGAAGAACTCTCAATATTCTCCCACAGGGACAGGAGGCCCTCTCCTGGCTGGCCCAGCATGACATCACCCCGCAGGCAATATCCGATCTATACCGCTTTAGCATAATCCGCAAAGGCGTTTTTATCAATCAAGTGACAAACACGGGATTCGATGAGATCTCTAAGGTACTCTGCGGAGACGAAAAAATCAGGTTTGCTCAAAAAATATCTTTGATCGAATATAGCAATGCATATGTGAGGAGAGTCGATCTGAACGCCCTTCTCGCAGAATATGGTGCAGATCAACTCTGTGCAGATCAACTGCAACGAATGGGCAGGACGCTCATAGCTCCGATAGAGAATGGCTTTCTGGCGCTGAAGCTATGCGTCCATTATGGAGACCTGAGGAAGCTATTCTTCGAGGCCCAGATGCAGAAATATTTGATGGGAATGGCTCTCTCAAGCGCGCTGCCTCTCCCCTTAGAAGGCATCTTCAAAATAGAGGGCCTCTCCCCGCATCTACTGGAAGATCTGACGCTAAAAGACCACTACGCCATCGGCTACATTGCCGACCCCGGCTATTTTACCTATCTCAACAATACGCGACTCACTCTACAGGACCTGAGGACAGGCCTTTGCACCTGTGCCGGGGACCTGGCTCGATTAACCCGCACGGGATTGATTCATGCATCTCTAATACCACTCTTTCATAAAAAAAGAAATGAAAACCGAGATTATACTGAGTATTGCTGGCACAGAAAAATTGCCGGAAGGCTGGAAAGATGGCTTGAATCATGTAAATACCCAAACCTCCGACTCTCAGGAATAGCCGATTTTGAGCATATCGAGATTTATAGGGAGATATCGCCGGAAAAGCTGCAATCTCATATCGGTGGACATCTTCTCTCCATGAGCCTGGTATTGGCAGGCTACTTCAGGTACAAAGGACAGTTTGATCAAAACGCAATGAAATCGATCATAAGGGACTGTTTCTGCGAGTATTACTGCGCTATAACCAAGAAGCCGCAGAGACTCGACGAAGTAATTGACTGGGACGCTCTGGCCTTGCGGATGGTCGAAGAGATGGAATCGGATGGATGCACCAGTGACGATGAGACCGACCCAGGTGGGCCGCACCTTGGAATCCGGTGGGGACCCTTCCCCATACCGGAACTTATTAGAGCCATTCACATTATTTCCGTCTTCTCGGTAATGCAGATGCAGCAAGGCTTGAGGGCTTTGGGGAAGGATGACGGGCGCATAGATTGCATTCCCCTAGCTGACCCGTCTCACAATACCTCTTGAAGTTCTCAATCCAAAGAGGCTCACATGATGTGAGGTTTGCAAACTGCACGAACCTCTCCAGCCTTTCCATGGTCTCTTTGCCTACATGGTGTTCCATCTGGCAGGCATCGCGCTCTGCGACACACCGGTCCACTCCGATGATCGCCAGGAAATCGGCAATAGCCTTGTGTTTGCTCTTCAGCTCCAGGGCCAGCCTCCGTCCGGAGTCGGTCAAAGTGGCTCCTGCATAGGTCTCATACTGCAAGAGCCCCTCCTTTTGCAGCTTTTTTAGCATCTCCGTGGCAGAAGAAGGCTTTACCCTCATTTCTGAGGCAATCCTACCCGTTGCAGCTCGCCCTTCCTGAATCTCCAGGGCGTGGATGATCTCGATGTACTCCTCCATAGTCTTCTGTCTCATTTTATCCCCATCCGATCAGAACCCATCTCATGGCCCCCCCAACCAGGAGAGATACTGCGACCATAAACGCCGTGGATTTTAGCGTATCTCTCATCCCCAGCTCCTTTATCAACACCGCAAAGGTGGCAACGCATGGGAAGTATAGGGAGAGTACTGTTGTGGCTACTACCATCTGCTGGGCGTTTAAGCCCAATGGCAGAAGCATGCCCACAGCTAGATCCTTTCGGAAAAATCCCACCAGAAGAGCGGCCACTGCCTCTTTCGGGACGGCTAGCCATCCCTCCATCAGTGGAGTGAAGAGTTGGCCTATCCATTCGATGAAGCCTATCGTATAGAGCACATTGACCATCAGTACCCCCAGGAAAAGGAATGGTATGGCCTCAGAAAGAAACCACCGGATACGCATCCAGGTCTTCTTGAAGATCATGCTCAGGCTCGGCATTCTGTAGGGTGGTATCTCCAGAAATATCTCCGGGCTCTCCCCTTTCACCACTTTATTTAAAACCAGACCTGCGACTGCATAAACCAGGGCCAGCGTGGCGAAGACCAGGAGCACATAGCGTTGGCCGTAGGTTCCCAGCACCCCAAAGATCATGGCTGACTTTGCGGTACAGGGCACAGCCAGCCCCAGGAGAGTGGCTGATATGAAACGCTGCTTCCCGGTCTCAAGTGTTCTGGTGGCCAGGGCCCCGGGAACATTGCATCCCAGCCCTAAAAAAAGGGGCACTATGGCATGGCCGTGCATGCCCAGCCGGTGGAATACATTATCGGAAAGAGTGGCCAGTCGAGGCAGATATCCGGAGTCTTCCAGGAGAGAGAGAACCAAGTAGAAGCCTACTATGTAGGGAAGGACCATGCCCAGTGGAACATAGATGCCCGTGGTCAGGATCCCCATGGACTGGACATAGTCTATCTCTCCATCTACCAGCCTGCCTATGAGTAGATCATGCAGCATCCCGGGACCTAGCTTTGCACCGATCATCATAGCCAGGGAGCGGTACAGCTCAAAGAGGGGATCAAATAAATAGGCAATCAGGCTCTCGCCAACAATCCTCACCATCCAGAAGGTGGCGAATATGACAATCAAAGCGATGGGCGTTCCCGTCGCCGGCTTGATGGTGGCCTCGGAAAACCGGTTCCAGACGCCAGGATGCTTGTGGGTCAGCTTCTGGACGTCTCTGGTTATGCGCCCAATCTCAATCCACTTCTCTTCTTCGCTTGAGATCTTGATTTCACGGGGGGAATGCGCCTCACTCAGCCGGGCAACCAATTCCGTTATCCCTTCTCCAGTCAGAGCAATGGTGGTGACCACTGGCACCTCCAGATGCTCCTCCAGTCCTTTCACATCGATCTCTATTCCCGATTGCTCTGCCTCATCCCACATGTTGAGCACAAGGATCAGAGGCTTTTTGCTTTCCAAAAGCTCCAAGGTTAAGAAGAGGTTTCTCTCCAGGTTGGTGGCATCGACCACATTTATGATCAGGTCCGCCCATCGCAGCACCTCGACAGCCACCTCTTCGGCCCGATTTGTCGGCTGCAAGGAGTACGTTCCTGGTGCATCTATCAGCTCCACCTGCTCACCTTGCAGCCGGGCCTTGCCTCTGGAGAAATCCACTGTGGTTCCCGGATAGTTGGAGGTGATCACCTCGGCCCCTGTCAACCGGGAAAATACAACGCTCTTTCCAATGTTCGGATTGCCCATCAGGACGATTCGCTTCAATCCTCTATCCTCACCATGATTCTCTGGGCGATGCTCCTGCCCAGTGTGATCTGCCTGCCATCTATATCCAGCACCATAGGGCCAGCGAACGGATGGATGGCCACTACCTTCAGCCTCTTTCCCTCTCTTATTCCCATAGTCCGCAGCTTTCTCTGAAATGAACATCCCTGGCCCAGCAACGTCGTGATCTGAGCCACGGTCCCTGCCCTTAAGCTCGTGATCGGTGTTTCCATTCTGTATCCCTGTTGTTTATGATTAATTTTTAGGCAAACCTAAAACAGGAATTGGGTAAATAAACATTTCGGCTCAAATGAACCGATGAAGAGATTGGATCGATCATAATCTATCCAGACACGTCAGGTTTAAGCTATAAGCGATTCCAATATTTGTCCATGTTGCAGGACATTCGAATGACCATTGTAGTTGAGAATTCTGCCTCGCTTGACAACAATTCTCTCTGGGCCCAGCATGGCCTGTCCATCTTCTTGGAGCTTTGCATCGGCCCTGAGAGTATGAGGTTGCTCTGGGACACGGGCGCCTCCTCAGAGGTGATGCTGCATAATGCCGATGCCTTAAATATCGACCTTCATCGTCTCGATATGATATGCATCAGCCACGGCCATTATGATCACACGGGGGGTCTGATGGGCGTCCTGCAGCGCCTGAAAGGCAGAGCAATCGTCTTGGCCCATCCCGATATCTTCGCCCCCAAGCTAAAAGCCCGGCCGACTCTCAAGTTCATAGGCCTTCCTTTCACCCGGGCTGAGGCTGAGGCTGCCGGTGCGATCATGCTCGAAGCCAGAGGTCCGGTGGCAATAGCTCCGGGGCTAACGACCACCGGCGAGGTGTCGCGCATTGAATCCTTCGAGAAGGTGGAAGGCTTCTGGACGGTTAAGGATGGCCAGTACTGCCAGGACATCATCCCGGACGATCAGTCCCTGGCCGTCAATATTTCGGGCAAAGGATTAGCAGTCATCACCGGCTGTGCTCACTCCGGAATCATCAATACCATCAGGCAGGCCCAGAAGATCACGGGAGTCGAGAGGCTTTACGCCGTGATTGGAGGCTTTCACCTCATGGGTGCGGATGAGAGACGCATAGAAGCTACGGCAGAAGCGCTGAAAGAGCTTGATCCAGCAATCGTCCGGCCGGGACACTGCACAGGACAGAAAGCGGTCTGTCGGCTGCAGGAGGCTTTGGGCGAGAGATGCAGGCCTCTGGCTGTGGGAGACTCAATACAGCTCTAAAAGGAAGGTGGATTAAGAATGATAGCTTTTGGACCCGTGCCCTCCCGGCGACTGGGGAGAAGCCTGGGCATAAATAACATTCCAGCCAAAATATGCAGCTATTCTTGCGTCTACTGTCAGGTGGGCAGAACATTGCAGATGCAAGTCGAGCGCCATCCCTACTACTCGCCCCAGGAGATCTACGAGGATGTGAGGGAAAAAGTGGACAGCTCGAAAAGCATGGGTCTGGCCATAGATTACCTCACCTTCGTGCCAGATGGAGAGCCCACCTTAGACATAAACCTGGGCCAGGAGATCGATATGCTCCGATCCCTGGGCATCAAGATCGCGGTGATAAGCAATGCGTCCCTGATCTGGGAGGAGAGCGTGCGTGAGGAGCTGGCAAAGGCTGATTGGGTCTCGGTCAAGATAGATTCTCTGGATGAACGAACCTGGCAGCGCATGGACCGGCCTCATCGAGCGCTGCGGCAGGAGGCCATTTTGCAGGGCATTTTGGATTTCTCGAAGGATTTTAGAGGCATGCTTGTCACAGAGAGCATGCTTTTAGCCGGCATAAACGACGATTGCAATTCTCTGCGGGCCATGACAGAATTCCTGGAAAAGGTTAATCCAGCAATTGCCTATATCTCAGTACCCACCCGGCCACCCGCGGAAACATGGGCCGAAATGCCCTCAGAGGAGAGCATTTGTCAAGCCTATCAGATATTTTGCTCCAGGGTGAAGCATGTGGAGCTTCTCGTGGGATATGAAGGAGATAACTTCGATCTTACAGGCAATGTGGAGAGCGACATTCTGGCAATTGCCGCCGTTCACCCTATGAGAGAAGCAGCGATCAGAAAATTGTTGCTGCAGGCCCAGGAGAGCTGGGCGGTTGTGCAAAGGCTGATCGATCAGGGCATGCTTGTAAAGACCGAATATCAGGGCAACGATTTCTATCTGAGGCGGCCTCAGAGGCAAAGCTGAATAGAACTGTCTCATAAGCAAGTAAAAAAGATAAAAAGCTGCCTTCCGGCCGCAGGGGGTTTAAGGAAAGATATGCCGGCCCCTGGCCGCGGAAGACAGAATACAGTTATGATACTTGTCCAGTAATATGTGGTTCGTACCGGGCCGTAGACGTTAGCAGCCCACCAAGGATCGAAGTCGTTGTAGTACACGGGCGCGTACCAGCTATGGTAGCTCACAGCCGGGTGACTATAATAGTATATAGCCGGTGCCACCAGCCCGAATAGTGTACATTGGCAACACTATAATATCATGCTACTGATCGCAACTTTTCAATCCTCTCTTTTACCAAGACAAGCTCTTCTTCCAGTCTCCTTGCTACGTCCTCCAGGTAGCTCTTTTCCTCAGCCGGCGTTGGCTGGTGAGGGATCCCATACGCGGCTGGCACAAAAGCCTGCCTGGAGGCATAGCCTCGTCCCATTCGCATTCCTCTGCCGCAGCAGCCAAATCCGTACGCTCTATTCGCCCCGGAATTCATCCACCAGGGCCCAGTGCAGTCTCCCCAAGGCATTTGCATTTCACCTAATTACTAACTTATGAGATTATATACTTAAATGTTTCTATAGGGCAAGTTAGAAATACAGGCTTTGCGTTATGAGATTATTATGTGTCCCTGTCGAGGAAGAAGAAGGGGAAGACGCTGGATATCGGAAGTTCCATCAGTTCGCTGCTTCATGCCAGAGGGCTGCCCCAGGATCGAGGCCATATCCATGACCCTGGAGGAGCTGGAAGCGGTGCGTCTGGTGGACCTGCTGGAATTAGACCAGGAGGAAGCGGCTTTTTACATGGGCATCTCTCGAAAAGCCTTCTGGAATGATCTCATGAATGCCAGAAAGAAGATCGCTGCTGCCCTGGTCTACGGGATGGGGCTGAGGATCGAAGGGGGCAGCTTTATCCTGCGAGGAGAAGGATCGAAAGACATGGAAGAGCAGGCCCGGAAGGATGACATGCAGCTCATGGAAAGAGAGCTGGCACTTCTACGATCGCGACTGGAGCACCTTGGCACCAAGCTTGCCGGTTTAAAGGGATCGGATAATACCATTATATAGATTGCAGCCGAAATTTAGAGTGGAGGTAAAAATCGCATGAGATACATTCTGGTCGCCGTTTTAGCAATCTTGTTGGCCATTTCCGGTGCAGAATCGGACACGTCCGGGAAGTCACCTATTTATCTGGGCATGAATAAAAACCCAGAGACTGTAAAGCTGGGAGGGGCTGCCTATGCCTTGCCGGAACAACCGAAAGAACTGGGATTATCTTTTTGGCCGTCTCGTCCCGGCTTTAATTTTACTCCCGATCCCAGCTATGCTCTTTACTTGGATTCCCTGAACATCAGCGAATATCACGTGCCCTCTATCGTTGATTTTCTGAAGGAGGATTTCAGCCCGGTGGGCATCAACTATAGTTATCATGCTCCCGCACTTGGCGAATTCGCCAGCCCTAACTGGAGCCCGACAAGAGACATCCAACTCTACCATGTTCCAGCAATCACAAACTTTCTAATGAATGACTGGCAGCCATCTCAACCAGAATATGACTATTATCCTGAATGGATTTTTCAATATCTCCGGTCGGGATAATTTTTCAACTTTTTTTAAGCAAATTGCTCCTTCGCGAATTCTTTTAGGAAGGATTAAATATATGATCTCATAAGCTACTTTTACTGAGAAGAAAATTTGGTGTTTACATGAGTGCGTCCCCCTCAAATGATGCAGGCAATGAGAGCTGCGACGGCCTTTGCAGTTCCTGTGCCGACAAAGGAAGCTGTGATGACCCAAGAGCCCAGCAAAGCGAGACAAAAGACCGCATGACCAGGATCAAACATAAGATCGCGATAGGAAGCGGAAAGGGCGGCGTGGGCAAAAGCACTGTTACAGTCAATCTGGCCGCCGCCCTGCGAAGCAGGGGCTATAAAGTGGGCATCCTGGACGCAGATATCACCGGCCCCAATATCCCCAAGCTCCTGGGAATTGAGGACCAGAAACTTATGGCCGGCCCGGAGGGGCTAGAACCGGCCGATGCCGCCGGCATCAAGGTCATCTCCATGGCACTGCTCTTGAAGAGCCGGGATTCTCCCGTAGTCTGGCGCGGCCCCATGAAGATGGCCGCCCTAAAGCAGTTCGTATCCGATGTCAACTGGGGCGACCTGGACTTCCTGCTGGTGGACCTGCCCCCTGGAACCAGCGATGAGCCCATCAGCGTCGCTCAGTTAATTTCTGGCCTGGATGGAGCCATCATTGTCACTACTCCGCAAGAGGTAGCATTGCTGGATTCCCGCAAGGCGGTGAACATGTTCCTCATGATGGATGTGCCCATGCTGGGGATAATTGAGAATATGAGCGGACTGATCTGTCCCCACTGCGGTGGACGGATAGAGGTTTTCAAAACCGGGGGAGGGGAGAATGCAGCCAATGAATTGCATGTGCCGTTCCTCGGTGCCATACCTCTGGATGAGAAGATAGGAAGACTGGGCGACATGGGCAAGACCTTCACCAAGAACGAGACGGCTGCTGCCAAGGCGTTCGACATGATCGTGGAAGCCATCCTGGTTCGGCTATAGGGCAGCTGCGCTGTACCAAAACCTTTAAGTATTTATTCGTATAGGTTCCTAATAGGGCCTCAAAGTAGGCGGATGTTGTAGCAAGACACGTATAGACCGCAAAGCCGGCACAAACGATCACTGAACCGAGATTCACCTCTCGCGAGAAAATGTGTCGGCCCACCCTCCTTTCCGGCAACAAGCCTTCATTTTTTGCTTTTGCATCAAAAGATACTTAATTGATAAAAGCAATTATACATAGTCAAACGCGTAGATTATTTTCCAAGGAGGTTTCGAAAATGGACAAATTTCTGGGTATAGTGCAAGATGGCAGGTTTTCAATTTTGTTGCCCCGCCCGCAATGTTGCACCGTCAGGCTTACACGCATAATCAAGCCGGCATCCATAGCTGAGGAGTTGGTAATCTCCCATGAGATAAATCTGGGAGAATACGAGGGCAAAGCCATCATGGTAAGCGGTTCTCTCCCTGAGCACAAGGGATGGCTGTACGAGGCTACTGTGATCGACCAGTCAGGTCCTATATTGACAGAAGTTGTGAAGGAACTGTTCAAATAGATCTTTTTTTATTCCGGATGGGCAACAGCTTTCCGGAGATCTGAGAGAACATCACTAATATAAGTGACAGGAGTGAAAACATGACCCGAATAGGTGTTGTAAGACATAGCGCACCGGACTTTGCTGCCTGGAAACAGAAGTTCGATGAGAGAATGGCCGTTAGAAAGAGCAATGGATGGTCCAGACATGAGCTTTATTACGATGAGGCCAAGAAAGAGGCTTATGTGGTTCACACGGTAAAAGATGATAGATTAGATATGGCAAAGAAGCACATGGAATATTTCAAGGCCCAGGGAAAGAGAATTGAGATGAAGCCATCCGGCAATCCCGACCATTCCCTGATGCCAAAGGGCAATAAGATTGAAGAGGTAGATTATTGAGAGCTTGAAAGGCTATTTTTTACAGTCCATATTTTGTCGTCATGGTCCTATCGCTTTTTTTTGCCTGCCAATGCTGCAAGTGGATTTATACCTTGAGTGGATATGGGCCACTGTGGTTTGGCTGGCCAAGCCGGGATTATAAATGATGGTCGATATCGTATCTCCGGGAACATATACCTACGGCTCCCTGGTCCTGGGAGGGGTGCTGAGGGATAGAGGACATGACATAAAGATCACAAGCAAGCTGCAATCACGGGGAGGGACAGTACTTCTCAGCCTCTTCTCCACTCTGCAGCTGCTTGACCCAAAGATCAGGCAGTTCGTGGCGGCAAGGGAGAATGTCTATGTGGGCGGTCCGGTGGGCCTATGCCCGGAGATGGTCCTGGGAGAGCTGGATGCCAGGGCAGTGGTCACCGGTGAAGGCGAGGATGTTGTGGCCGAACTGGTGGAAAGAGGCCCGGAGGGGCTGCCCGGGGTGGCCTATCGCCATAACGGAGAGATAATAAAATCACCCCCTCAGCCGGTCAGCTCCCTGGACCATGCCCTTCCTCTCATACCGGATGACCTCTGCCGTCAGAACGTGCGCGGCGCCAATGTCTACATCGAGACGCACAGGGGGTGTCTCGGAAACTGTTCCTTCTGCCAGGTGCCCCGCTTCTTTGGTCGGAGCATTAGAAGCCGTAGCATCGAAAATATTGTGGCCGAGGTCAGGGAGATGAAGCGTCGGGGCGTCAGCCGGGTGGCCATAAGCGGCGGCACGGGCTCGCTCTTCGGTTATCGCAATAAGGTTAATCGAGAGGCTTTTGTGCAGATGCTGCGCTCACTCTCTGCTATTTTGGGCAAGAGGAACCTCTCCGTGCCGGACATGAGGGTGGACCTGGTGGACGAGACAGTCCTTCAGGCTGTGCGCGACTACACCATCGGATGGGTCTTCTTTGGACTGGAGAGCGGAAGCGATGCCATCCTCAAGGCCATGAGAAAGGGGGTCACTGTGGAGGATAATCGCAAGGCCATAGAGCTTGCCAGGAGCCTGGGTGTAAAAGTAGGTGGCAGCTTCATCGTTGGCTATCCCGGTGAGAGACGCGAGGATTTTCAGGATACCATGAGCTTCGCAGAGGAGGCAATGCTGGACGATGTCTTTGTGAGCATCGCTGAACCCATACCGGGCACGCCTCTCGCTGGACAGATTCTCGATCTGCCCAATAATGAGCTGCCTCTTTATCAGGAGCATGCAGGCGAATACCAAGCCCTAAAGCTCTCCGAGGCTGAAGCACGGTGCTTCGAGCTTATGCTTCAGGGAGAAGGCTGCAAGCCGATACCAAGAGCCACATCCAACGAACAGTACCATGCCTTCCTTTCCGAGGCCAAAGGCCAGGGCCGGGATATCAAAAGAGTAATGACACTTTTGCAGAAGTACCGGGAGCATCTGCTCTGAGCCCTCCGCGTTGCATGGCATGCTAAGGCTCATTGAGGCGCGCGATCAGCGGCAATTCTCTCTTTACCGCCTCCGCCAGCTGGCAAAGCGGAATGCCCAGGCTCTCGGCGATCTTTTTCAGATCCTCATACTCAGGCTTGATGCTTATCACCATTCCGTCGACGCGAGAGGTCTTCACCCTTATCTCGAAGGTCTGGCCCTGGACGGTGAAACTGTGGCGCTCTCTTACCCTATCTGCCACAACTCTTGATATCTCTTGCACCCTGACACCCAAAGTGCCCGTCTCCTCCATGAGTATTCTTATCAGCCGGTCGCAGGCATTGTGATCAGTAATCACTGAGATGACGCTTACCGGACGGCTCTTCTTGCCGAGAGCCTGTGTCACGAAAACGTCCACTGCACCCTCTTTCAGCAGCCTTTGCGTGGCGTAGCCTATGACCTCTCCCGGCAGGTCGTCCAGGTTTGTCTCCAGGAAAACTATGCTATCTCTTGTCGCCCTGAAATTTCGTCCTTCCACAGTCCTCAAGACATTGGGTCTGCCATCCATTTCTCTTGTCCCGGCTCCGTAGCCGATTGCCAGGGGTTTCATGGCCGGGTAGAAATCCACCACATCGCTTGTGAGATTGGCGAGGAGGGCGGCTCCAGTAGGCGTGGTCAACTCCTGGTTCACAGCCTGCAAAGAGTAGGCCATCTGATGTCTGGAGAGGATCTCCAGAGTAGCGGGAGCTGGGCCCGACATCTCCATTCCGAGAATCCGGATGCAGCCTGAGCCCAGGGCGGGCGGTGTGGCATATATGGTCCCATCTAAAAAGCCCCTTTTATCCAGGATAAGGGCCGATCCCATAACATCGAAAAGCGTACCCAGCGAGGCGATCTCATGGCTATGAAGGCCAAAGCGGTGTACCCGCGCCTCAGCTGCCGCCAGGTCCTGCAGAACAGAGTCGACCAGGCTCACAGCCTTGCTGGATAAATTCAGCTCTCCGGCCAGATTGCCTGCGATTGCCGCTAGCTCATCTGTGCTGCAGAGCTTCTTCTCCTGAAGCTCGATATGCAGCCGTTGGGCGGAAATAACGCCGGAGCACACCTCTTTAGCCTGATAGGTGAAAGCGGTGCAGTTTGGATGATCTCGCAGGGCTTCTGCTAAAGGTTCCAGGATCTCTGGTGAGGCGGTCAGGTCCAGCAGGGAAGCAAGCAGCATATCTCCTGATATCCCTGCCGTCTTTGGGTCTATTACCAGGGCCTTCATGAATGTCTAAGGCATGCCCTCTGCCGGCTGGTTTAAGTTGCCGTAAATATTGCGGGCAATCCGGGCCACTTCCAGGGCGTTCTTTCTTGCTCCGGGTATGGCTCTGGTCAAGTAAGCTCCTGCCTCTGCCTTCTTAGCTGCGACCTTTTCCTCTTCTCCGAGCAAGGCCCCCACTGCAGCCGGGACAGTGATATTGATAATGGTGTGGCCGATGTATTGCAGCTCCTGGGCCAGCACTGCTCCTGCAAATATGGCGGTTCCCATGTTTGGATCGTCCCTGCCCTTGCCCTGGAGAACAAAGTCGGGAACCGTTTTGGCGGATAGGTCTTCTATGTGGTGCTTCTTGCCGTCGATCTCCACATCATAGGAGATATAGGAGTCAAATCCCCAGAACTTATCTGTGAACTTGTCCTTTCTGCGTGCCTGGGCCCGAAGGGCTGTGAACTTGAGGCTTATCTTCTTGCCCGTAAATGCGGATAGCACCATCGAGCCCCTCGTCTCGACATAGGCTTTGCGCTCCTCGTCCAATGTCCGGGCTACGTCTTCTATCATCTTTCCCGATTTCAGAAGATCATAGGCCACGGTCGCCCGCCGATATATAGCCCTGTCCCTAACGGCCTCGCCAGCCAGGATGCAGGCCCGGCTTATGGATCCTCGGCTCACCTCCTCCGCCTTGCGAGCGATGGTGTTCAAGGCGCATAAGGACATCTCCGGGTCGATGAAGGACTTCATTTTGTAGTTTCTGATCTCCTCTGCGACCTGGAAGACGTCTCCGCCGTGCTTCATCATGAGCCTCAGGGCAGGAATGACATCGCCACAAAGATGGCCGAGGGGTGGGTTGACCGGACCTCCGGAGAATCCTGCGCCAATTACAGGTGATTCCTCGAAGCCTGCGAAGATTTCGTTCAGGGCCATGGAACCGATGACCGAAGGTCCGCCGATGTCCTTGAGAATGAGGCCAAAGTCGCCGATTACCCTTGCTGTATCCAGCTCATCTCTCGTCCCCCGGATATGCAGCTTCTCTGGAAGCTTCGCTGCTTCAATTGCTCCTTTGCCTGCTAAATAGGCCGAGTCCACGCTGCCAAAAGCTCCAAACTCTTCGCCCAGGAAGGCATCGGGGTGTACCAGCTCCATGGCCACTGTAGCCCCAATGAAGGCCGGCCAGAGGGGATATGCTGAGATTCCGGCTCCGTTCATGCTCTTCATCATGGCCTCTGTTCCGACTCGTGCCGCATTTCGGGCCAGTTCCGGGAAGTTGTGGTCCTCGCCAAGAGCACTGTGGCCGTAGATCGCTCCTCCGGCAATGAACGGCGGCAGGATCGATCCATCGACTTTTGTCAGCTTTTTGTCTACGAGCTGCTCGTAGACGGCCATATAGGCAGGAAATGCAGGGACACGATGAGTGAACTTGGAAGTTACAAGAGCGATGGCGCTGGTCCTGGCTGCACCTGCGTGCATCCTGGCTATGGCACCCAGTTTCCTGTTGCCCATAGGCACTCCGGCACGGGCGCAGACCCCGCAGAAATAGGCTAACGATGCGACCAGCAAGGCAGCATTCTCAGGTGAGGCCCCTGCCTGCATAGTCTCTTTGACGGCTTTTTCGATGACTCTATCCAAGGGAATATGAGGCATTGATGCATCGATCATGGTCATGCTGCTCATAAGTCGCATATCGGGAGCGTTTGTGCCTCCAAAGGTATCTTCAGCCAGCGAATTAGCAGCACAAAAAACAGGAATAACCAGAGACCCATGTCCTTTAGTTGCCGCTTCGATCTTGTCGTTGGTCATGTAATCCGGTTTGAATGTTGCCGCCAATGACGCAGCCAAAATTACCTTCAAATTCTCATCGTTCATCTCATCAGACCTCCATCCGGCTCAATATAATTATGGGTTACAAAATATAAAGTTCTATTATAAGAAGAATATCATTTCTAAAAAAAGAAGAAAAGCTGTAGGTCAGAAGACCTACACTGCGGGCATGACCAATGACCTTTCACCAGCAGCGCGGAACTCGCGTGCACCGCCCTTGCCGAAGCAATCGCGGATGTTAGCCCAGTCGAAGACCAGGCCGGGGTTGGAGAAGGTGACCTTGATCAAGGGGTTCACTGCGAAGGCATCCATGCGGCCTGCATGGGCAGCGCTGGTGATGCCTGCGTACTCGCCCTGGTGGCCCACATTCATGGCGTAGTTGGGGTAGTTGGCGCCCCTCAGCTCGAGTGGTGCTCCCTCGTCGGACTGGTAGGAGAATACGTTGGTTGGACCGCACTGATCCTGCAGGTCGTAGCCGA
>CAYXSJ010000033.1:0-17477 GCA_964467095.1 uncultured Methanotrichaceae archaeon | reverse complement strand
TGAACTCAGATAGCCTGCCTCTGAAGGTCTACGCCAGATGTCCAGTTAGAGCTGCAACCATGAATACTATTGCAGATATCAGGATGAGGTAAAAACCGGCATCCTCTGATGTTATTGATCCAGGAACTTCGACATCGTGCCCAACCAAGGGAGGGTCGTTGTGTATAAAGCCAGCCATATTCATTTCCTGTACAGCAGACCTTTCCGATTTTAAAGGACTGACATACAATTCCATTAGATGAATTCCAGTTATTTAAAGCTTTCTAATAATGGTTAATTTTTCATTATCTAAATTGATTTATTGACTATTACTTTCATTTTTTCCCCCCTTAAAGGTAAATAGTTATTTAGTATTTTGGTATTTTCGGTAAATACCTTTTTTACCATTAAAACCACGGAAAGAGAACACGATCTTCTCTGAATCAAGCAGCAAAAAGTTTATCATGGTAGGGATCTAAAAAGCGGCTGGATAATCTGCCCAATTTCCCGGAGGTGAAAAGAGATGGATATCATGTCTCAGATATACGCTATAGTGATATTTGGCATACTTGTCGTAGCCCTGCCCATGTTCCTGAACAAGTGGTCGGATACCAGGTCAGGCGTAAGATAAATCATAATGAAGTTTCCATTTTCAGGTCCTGGCTAAGCCAGGACTATTATTACTATCGTGTCTGCACTTCATTTCATAAGCAAAAGCTTTATAATTTTGTCAACCCAATCCGCAATAAAGAGTTTACAATTTTCAAGAGGCATGGTTTATGGATCCGGCTGCCATCGTAATAGTCATATATCTGCTGGCGATGCTCGCCATAGGCGCCTGGGGGCTCCGCCTGAAAGGGCTGGAGGATTTTCACCTGGCTGGACGGGGCATAAAACTGGTTTTTCTTGCAGGCACTTTCTGCGCCACCATCATTGGCGCTTCGTCAACTCTTGGCATGGCTGGCCTGGGATTTAGCAATGGCCTGCCTGGGGCATGGTGGATGCTCTCCGGCACGGTGGGCCTGCTGGTGCTGGCAAACCTTTTTGCCGAGAAAGTGAGAGCTACCGGATGCTATACTCTGCCCGAGCTGGTGGGCTCTTTCTATGGAGAAAGGGCAAGGTTTCTCGCTTCCGTCCTCATTGTTATCTCCTGGGTGGGAGTCATTGCCGTGCAGATCGCGGCCTCAGGCAAGATACTGGGAGCAGTATTCGGAGGAAACGAGACATTATTCATGGCAGCATGTACTGCAGTCTTCGTCCTCTACACAGTTCACGGAGGACAGGGCTCAGTGATAAGGACAGACCTGGTACAGCTCATGATAATATTAACGGGAATGATTGTCCTGTTTTTCAGAGCCTCCGAGGCTACAGGACCTGGCATACTCTCTAGCCAGAGCTTTCCCATATCTGCAGAGATGGGAGGCTGGGATGCAGCATCCATGCTACTGATTGTCGGCTCGGCATATCTGGTCGGGCCTGATATATATTCTCGTTTGCTCTCTGCCCATAGCCCGAAAGAAGCAAAGATTTCAGCAGCGATTGCAGCCGTCATCCTTATTCCCCTGGCCTTCCTGATCACATCCCTGGGGATTTTCGCCAGGTCGCTCTACCCAACAGCTTCACCTGAGCAGGCAATTCCAGTGCTTCTGACAGGACTGCTATCGCCCGGCTTTGAAGGCCTGGTAGCAGCAGCCCTCCTGGCAGCATTCATGTCCTCAGCAGACACGAGCCTGATGACCGCCACTTCCATTTTAACTCTGGATATTTACAGAAAGGCAAGTCCAGGCTCGAGTGAAGATAAACTGATGGCCATGTCGAGGCTTTTCGCGTTAACCATAGGATTTTTGGCTCTGGCATTGGCAATCTCAATGCCTGGCATCATCAAAACCCTTCTCATCGCTTATACCGTCTTTACCAGCGGTCTGCTCTTGCCGGTTATTGCCGGATTTTACAGAGATCGCCTTGGCCTTACGCCTTCCGGCGCGCTGGCAGCGCTGCTTGGAGGCGGCATGGCAGCAATCTTCCTGGGCCAGAAGTATCCTCTGCTTGGCATGGTGGTCTCTGCGGCATTCCTATTCGGGGTAAGCTGGTTGGAGAGACGGTATACGGAGCAGGAATAGCAGAACCCAATATTGCAAAGGTTCTTTCGAATGTAATTCTATTTCACATAATGATATTTTAGCCCTTTCGGGAAATATGGGAAACACCTGGGCTAAAAGACAGAGGCATCTCCTTTCCATAAGAGCAAGCTCAATTCATGGCAAATCTTCCATAGCTTTTAATACTGATAAAGGGAGACTAAAAGATAAAAAGGCCCGGCGAGCAAATGCCCAGCGTCAAATATACCAGAATAGAAATAACTCAAGAAGCATACATGGCTTTAGAAGCGGAAGCCATTCTCCAAGGGAAGACCTTGAAGAAACTCGCGTCAGAAATGATATTGAAGGGAGCTTCTAAGAAGGCTTTAAATTTTGTCCAGGAATCTGCCATCTCAATCGAAGCCAACGTGAATTTTAGTAGAGATAAACTATCAAAAGTGATAAACGATATCGGCACAACAAAGATAAACATCGATGAGGGCGTTATGGAGAACGTCCAAAAGAGTCTGGCTGATGAAGGATATCAAGGCGCAATGTTGTATGTGGCTCAACATATGGCATCGGTACAACGGGACGAGCTCTTTCGGATATTGACAACCTGTCAGCTCAATAAAGTGCCTTCGGCGATGGCTGTGGATATCATTAAGAGCTTGAAGAGAATGCAGGGCGACAAATGAAGGATATTTATCCATTGTTGGAATATCTGGCCAGGAGATCGTCACAGAAACCGGCTATCCCCAGAGGGTAGTAAACTTCCAGCGCGTCCAGCTCAGCCATTTTGCGGTGGCTCAATCCATAGGCCGTGAGGTGTTTTTTGTAACCCTTCTGCGCTTCGCTTGCGCCTCTTTTCTGCGAAACCATTGGAATTTTCCACTGCAAAACTTGTTCGGGAGCAAGTGCCCCCCGCACAACTCGTATTTCAGGAGGCTCTGAGCGCCTCGAATCCGCTATTGCCGCAGACAGACTCTCGCAGAAAGAGAAGCTCTCCTGGCTCAGGTCTGAGAGGCATAAGACTGTGGTTTTAATGGTTGCACGTTCAAAAAGCTGTTGCAGCAATTCCTGTGAGATGCTATAGGTGGAGACCAGCACTGCTCCGTGTCTACTGCATACTGGGACCAGTAGAGGATTGAAGGCAGACCTGTTCAGCCAGAGCTCCAGCCTATGTCTTCGATAGTGGCAGGTTTCCGGCAGAATGGTATGCTCTCCTGCATCTTCCTCAAGGAGGGCATTGGCTGGCAGGAAACCCAGCTTCTGGGCCCTGCCCGCCCATTTAACCAGCTTCTCCCCATCACACTCGTGGTACGGTCTTGTGATCCTGATCTCCCCTACAAAGCCGCCGCAGATAGGATAGTCTGTTTCAGCCCGACTCAGAGCATAATAAAAAAGAGCTCTCAAGGTGGTTCTGGACCGCCCAAACTCATTAAAAACTTTGGCTACCCACCGGGATTTGGTGCGGTCGACCTCTGAGCTCACAAAAGAATCGGTCATAATAGGATTATCTCATCTTGCACTTTTTGCTGTAATGCGGACATTTGGTATTGGTGCAAACGTTCTCCTTCGCTGCCTGCGTAAGCACCATCTGCATCATGTCAAGACGGTCGATCAACGAAGCGTCTGCTGATGCAGCCTCTGCCTCCGAGAGAGCTTTTGCAACTTTTTGTAGCATTTTGTGGGCTAACATTTTCTCTTTGCGAGAAACAGCAAATTCAGCCTCAAGCTCTGCAAGATCCGCCTCATTCACGGGCTTCATAGACACTCCCCCTTCTTAAAACTCTTTACAGGTCCACTTCCAATCCCAGAATGCTCTTCGAGCCGTTGAAAACATCCTGCGCGATCCAGGCGCAGCCCTGTGCTGCCGCGCATTTGTCCAGGGGCCGCACCTCCCGGCCCAGCAGCCCGGATACGCGCCCGCATAGCCTTGAGGCGGGGCTTCCCGCCAGGAATAAATCCGGGCTTGGCTCGCCCCAGTCGCGACAGAGGACGAGAAGAGCATTGATCTCCATGGCCGCGAACAATGAGAGAGATTCGATAGCCAGGCCCTCTTGCTCAGGCAGGCATTGCTCCAGGCATGATCTTCCCATTTTGGAAAGAATGCCGCCGCAATTGAAGGCCTGGTTAGCCGTCATCTTCCCGGAGTCGACATCTCTTATGGCCTGCACGTCTAAGGGACCCTGCATCAATCCGGGAGCAAAGATGGGCGCATCAATGGCCCCGATTATCTTTCCCTGCAGCACGACAAACGTCACAGTATTGGAGCTGGCATCGCAAACAATGAAGCTCTTGCTCATTTCCCTAAAAACGCCATAGGCCAGGCCCACCTTCTCCGGGCTCATGCCGTGAGAGAAGACCTTCAGCCGAGGATCAATATCACTGCCGCGATGAATGCCGGGCAGAAGGATGGCCGGCCAGCCCGAGGCTTTGATGGCCTCAAAAACCTGTGTGCCGCCTCCCACATGCAGCCCGGCTCCATCCTGCCGGACCAGGCCTCGGTTGGGCGCGTTCTCCAGCCTCACAATCCGGGTCAAGCCGTCGCCCATGGAATAGCTGAGTGCTACGAGGTCGACGATGCCGGTGCCCAAATTCTGAGCGATCCGCTCTACAATCTCTTCCGCAGAAAGCAGGCTCGCCTCTTGCCTGGCAAGGTCCCAGCAGCGCCCCTCCGGGGTGGCGAATCTTATGGCAGTGGTTCCGTGGTCAACTCCTAAGAACATGAGATCAGCCCAAACCAGATTCCTGGCAGACTAGATATTTTTGCTCGGCCTTCATAAGCATATCCAGCCCACGAGGATCAAGCCAGAGATATTGCTGTGATAGAACCATGTCATCGCGCAGGTCCCGGATCTCCGCGATTGTCTCGTCTTGCTTGTCGAGCATTAGATTTCGTCTAACCTTAGGCGCCTTCTATCAGCTCCAGCAATTTCTTCGCCACCTTAACGCTCTCTTTTCTCGTCCTCATGAGCGTGCTCATGCGCAGGCACTCCCCCTGATAGCTGCTCTTTTTGTCCACTATGAAGAGGTCCACCTTGCCGAGCAGCGATCGCACGCCTTCATCGCTGGCGGGAACGCCCAAGGCCGTCATGAATCTGGCAGCCGGGCCGCTCACCGGCTTATTCCCGATAAAAGGGCTCACTGCTATTACCTTTTTATCCCACAGTCGCTCGCGCACGCCCTGCAGGGCCAAAATGGGGCCGATGCTGGTGACGGGATTGCTGGGACCGATGAGAATGGTGTCTTCCTTTTCCAGCAGATCCAGGAAAGCCTGGCAGGGAAGGGCGGCATCCAGACCCGCAAAAAAGAGGCCGCGAACCTCGAGCTTTCCCCTGCGGCCTACCCAGAATTCCTGAAAGTGCATCACTCCTTCCGGGGTAGAAACGATCGTAGAAACTATGTCGTCAGTCATGGGAACGACCCGCTGCCTAACCCCGAGCGACTCTGCCAGGGCTTGTGTGGCATGGCTTAGCTTGACGCCCTGGCGAAGCAGGTCGGATCGAAAGATATGAACGGCTCGATCTTTGTCCCCCACCAGCAGCTTCTCTTGGATGCCCATCGCGATGAGAAAATCATGGGTGAGAGTCTTGTCGCCCTTTATGCCCCACCACCTCTTCGCATCGATCATGCCGGCCAGGGTGTAAAGCACAGAATCGACATCAGGGGAAATGTAGTTCCCGGAGGTCCAGAGGTCCTCCGCAGTGTTAACCACCACAGAGAGCTCCTCTGGCCTTAAAAGCTCCATCAGGCCCATGAGAAGCTTGGGCGTGCCCGTGCCGCCGCTTAAAACCAGCATTTTAAACCTGCAGATTAAACCAGCACTTTAAACGTCTACGATAATCATTCCCGTCTTGAGATGAGCAATATCATCTTCCGTTAGAGTTGATTTCTCGGCCTTTTCATAGTCAATTGCGCTGTTTCCCAGTGGGTCCTCCAGAATGAGCGTCAGAGGAAAACGGCCGGCTCTGGCGAGCGTGATCTTCTCTAAGATCTCTTCACCCTTCCCGGTAGCTTCCAGGCTATTCGCCTCTCGCGCCGAGCGCGTGGCAAAGCTCACCACGCCCTCGATTCGATCGAGGACGCCTTCCACATTGGATATGTACGATTCCGAGGCAAATCCAGGCTCGACGTCCACGCCCAGCTCAGGGATGCGCAGCGTTCCGCTGGAAGAGCGGATCACTCTTGCGTCCAGATCTTCAATGCTCGTAACCGGCAGCGTGAAGCGCACCGGCTCCTTCTGCGTCAAGAGAATAGTATCGCTGTGTCTAAAGCCGCAGTCACAGACCCCGGCGATGACCATGGCCTCTCCGAAATGAGGTATCTCCGTTGTCTCCCAGCAAAACTGCATCTGGGCTGAGCATACGGGACATGGCGCATTTGTGGTTAGATTCAATCTTTGCTCCCGACCACCTTCTCGCGGTCAATCTTTATGCCGCTTGGCACTAAAACTACGAGATCGTCGCCAATTCCAGCGATATCTCCGGAGATGTCTTCGACTGCCTTTTTCAGTTCACCAATGGCCCTGTCTAAAGCAGCTTTATCCCGCTTCAGCCCTGCGATATCCACCAGTACGATATTGCCGGCATAAATCTCCTGTTTGATCTCAGGCAGAACCTCGACCCTTCCCAGCTCCGCTACCCTTAAGACTATCTCCGGTGAGCCACCCGCTTCATCGAACTGACCCAGATCGACCTCAGAGTAATCCTGCTCTGTGGACTTTCCTATGAGCTTGAGCTTTTCCAGAAAACCAGCCATCCAAAAACCCCGCGAATGAAAATGTGTATTATTATATTTATATTTAACGCCGCTACAGGTCCACGAGTTTCAATCCCACAAAGCCCATGGCCACCATGAAGAGCAGGACGATCAGAGCAAAGCTCGAAGATCTCAGCTCTGCAGGAAGGGCTATTTGTGCCCCCAAAATGAGGACAATCATCAGAAACACAAGGCCAGTACTGAGGCCAATCTCAAGCCAATTCATCTTCACAAGAGTATTGTCCATCTCGCCTTAGAAGATATACTTTTTCGCCCGAAGGCCGTCCTCGCCCGCCAGGGAACGGACCCTTGAACGGGTCTTGCTGCCATGCCAGCCCAGGGCAATAAAGCGAGGATAGACGGGCAGCCTTTCTCTCAAGTCATAATCAGACAGGGCCTTATGCAGCTCTTCTTCATTCGGCCAGGGCCTATCGGGATTTATGCCGTCTACAGTCACACAGCTAATTCCGCCCAGATCATTGGCGCCCGCGGCGAGCAAAGGACGCGGGTCCACCAGGTTAGGAGGAACCTGGATGGCCACATCAGGCGGAAGGATCTCGCGCGCTGCTTCCACCGTCCGGAAGAGATCGATAATCCCAGGCCTGGGAGCCTTTTCCAGGGCCGTTCCCACCTTGGGGTCCAGCGGCTGGATTATGACCTCCTGAATATGACCGAAGGCTCTATGCAGATGGGCAATTTTGCGCAGCGCATCCAATCGGTCCTGCATGCTTTCGCCTATGCCAACCATTATGCCTGTGGTGAAGGGTATACGAAGTCTGCCGGCCATTGCCATATACTTCAACCTTAAATTTGGCCTCTTTCCCGGCGACTTTGCATGCACATCCAGCAGGGCAGTCGTCTCCAGCATCAGTCCCATGGAGGCGTTGTACGGCTGCAAGCGCTGAAGATCTTCCAGCTCAAGCAGGCCTGCATTGGTATGAGGCAATAGACCAAACTCAAGGGCAAGCTCGCACAGCTCCACCAAATAGTCCAATAAATCCGCGACGCCTGCTTCCGCCAGGATGCTCTCAAAGCCAGAGATCGCCCAGGGACTCTCGCCCATAGTAAAAAGCGCCTCGCTGCAGCCCGCATCAAATCCCTGTTCCAGCAGCCGCGCCGCCTCGGATCTGGAAATTAAATGGGCATCTTTCAGTTCTTTTCGAAAAGAGCAGTAGCCGCAGCGATTCCTGCAGAGGTTCGTCACCGGAAGAAAAATATTTTTTGAGTAGGTTAGAGTTATCATCTTTAGATTATTCATCTAGCGGCGAAACTCCACCAGCTTCAAGACATTTCCGCGCGGGCAGTCCTCAGGAGCCTCGCCCACTATTTCCACAATAGTGCATTTCTCGCCGTCCTTCAGTCCCGATGGGTGGCACATATCATACATGCTGCATTCGGAATCATCACATTTCATGGCTTCAAACACGATCTTGGACCCGGGGAATGCCTTTCTAGCATCAAAGGCCGCGATTATAGGGCTCTCCGCCACCTCAACCGCCCGCACTCCTGCCTCGTGGATAGGACAATCGTGAACCAGCTCCCCACGGGTTCCCAATATCCTGTAGCGCCTTCTCGGCTCCAGGTTGATGCACGTATTTCTAAGCTTACAGGTCTCGCATTCCGGTGTGGGGCCCACGAAGGTGAACTCCATGCCAATGCTGGCAAGTTTCGTTCCAATCAGCGTAATTTGTGTAGATGCCTCGGACATAGTTCATTCTCCTTTTTTCATGATTATTATTATTCAGATTATTCCAGTAGCTTCTGCCGCGTTGGTCGCCGCCATTCTATTCAGGCCAGAATCCAGAATAGTATAGCGTTCCGGTCGAATCTCATGAGCGCCAAGCAGGGCGGAGATCACGCTATCTGCATCCAAACCAGCCTCTGCGGCGGATGTAGGAGCGCCCACCAGGGCCAGAGCCCTTTTTATCATCTTCCAGTCCCCGCCATGCAGATACATCATCATGATAGTGCCCAGGCCGCAAAGCTCGCCATGCAGAGCCCTTCCCGGTGCAATTTTGTTCATGGCGTGGGCAAACTTGTGCTCCGAGCCGCTGGCGGGGCGGGATGAGCCGGCTATGCTCATGGCCACTCCGCTGGATATCAGAGCTTTGATTACTATCCGGGCAGATTCCTCCAGGCCAGGCCTGATATCTGCCGCAAGCTCGACGATCATGCTCGCAGTCATGCCAGCGAGTGCTGAGGCGTATTCACTGTACTCCTCATTTCGCAGGCGATGGGCCAGTTGCCAGTCTAAAATAGCTGTGTAGTTGGAGATGATATCGCCACATCCGGCTGCCAGTAGCCTCGCCGGTGCCTGGGATATTATCTTGCTGTCAGCAACAATTGCCAGAGGAGATTGCGCTTTGATGGAAGTGGTCTCCCCGTTGACCGTCAAAGACGCCTGAGAGGAGCAGATGCCGTCATGTGAAGCTGCCGTGGGCACAGACAGAAAGGGCACATCCACACCCAGGGAGGCGAGCTTGGCAATGTCTATAGATCTGCCGCCTCCTGCGCCGATAAGAAAGCCCGCTCCATTCTCTCGCGCCAAACTCTCTGCGCGATCTACCTCTTCCAGCTTGGAGGCGCTGCAAATGAGGGTCATAGGCTCGTAGCCGCCATCCTCTAAAAGCTTAAAGATGGCCTTTCCCATCACATCCTGGGTACGCGGACCGGTGATGATAAGAGCACGCCCTTCCAGGTGCAGCTTGGAGCAGATCTCGGGCAGCTCCAGTATCACGCCACTACCTATCGCTACAATGCGCGGGAGCTCCATCCACTTAGATCCGACCAATCATCTCACCAGCGAAAAAACAAGCTAGGATGTAAGTGGTCTTTACGATATAAAATCATATCCTCAAAAGGTCACGATCTCAGAGCGCAGGTCGGAAAGTATGCGATCCCTTATGAGATTGACCTCTGAGCTTGTTCTGTTGCGGGGGCGAGCAAGAGGGATCGCAATGATATCCTTAATTCGTCCCGGCCGGGCGGACATGATCACAATGCGATCCGAGAGATATATTGCCTCGTCAACGCTGTGGGTGACAAAGACCACCGTCTTTCTCTCCTCCTGCCAGATGCGCAGAAGTTCGGACTGCATGATGTTGCGCGTCTGGGCGTCCAGGGCTCCGAAGGGCTCATCCATGAGCAGGGCCTTGGGGTGGTTGACCAGAGCGCGAGCGATGGCCACCCGCTGCTTCATGCCCCCGGACAGCTCATGAGGATAGCGAGTCTCAAAGCGCTCCAGTTCCACCATCTTCAGATACTGCCTGCCCTGGGCGAGCCGCTCGGCGGAAGGTATGCCTTTCAATTCCAGGCCGAAGACGATGTTATCAAGAACCGTTCGCCATGGGAATAGCGAGTACTCCTGGAAGACCATGCCTCTCTCCGGGCCGGGGCCTTCGATGGGCTCGCCATCAAGGGTTACAGTGCCATCTGTTGCTTCCTCTAGACCGGCCACTATGCGCAGAAGCGTGGTCTTACCGCAGCCGGAGGGGCCGATGAAGCAGACGAACTCATTCTCCTCTATCTTCAGGTTGATATCCTGCAGGGCTACCATCTCTTTTCCGTCTGCGAAAAATTGCTTGGATACGCCCTTGATCTCCAGCAGAGCCATTAGAAGTGGAATACCCTGCCAGGTAGCTATAGATCTTTCCATTCGGACGCTTTTTGAGATTTCAGCGCTGTGGATTTCGGCGCGGGACTGACTGAGACTTGATAATCCGGCTTCTCACGCGAAGCCGCGAAGGCGCGAAGAACGACCGCAGTTCACAAAGGCACAATTTCCGCTCACAATCATGATTTGCGTGGGCTGCATCGGAGAAAGAGGCGAGGGCAGCGCTCACGAAGAAATTGAAAGTCAGGAAATTGCCTCAAGGAACGGAGCTTTCCCTTGACTGACCTTTCCTTTTTATGTACATCAGGCGTCTTTAATCGAAGCAAGAGGCATGGGGTGAATGGGAAGACCGCCCTCTATTGCCCAGAAGCGTGTAGGGCCGGTGCAGCCTTCCTTGCCACAGATACATGTGAGCACCGGCCCCTATAAATCCTCAAGCCGCGCGGGGCGAAAGTGTTTCTCAGATCTTCTCCGGCTTTTCCAGCAGCCGGGTCTTGTTCATCAGCTCGCCGGTCCTGGCGTGGGGGTGGCGGGAGACGCTGTCGTTGGCCTTCTCCAGCTCTCTGGACTCGTCGGCCAGGCGGCCCGCGGCGCGCATGACCTCGTGGCCTGCGGCGGCGGCGAGAGCAATCGCCTCCAGCTCTTTCAGGCGGAAGCAGGCGGCAGCATCGATGCTGGCCACAGCCTGGGCCATGTATAGGGCCCCCACTGCTTTAGCGCGGGCGTAAGGGTTGCTAAAGTGCATGCGCTCTGCGCACTTCTCAGGCGTGGCCAGGATGGTGGGCAGTTTTGCCTCTCCGGCGGCGATGCCGGTCATGGCATGGTCCAGCTCCTCCTGCACCAGCCGGATGGCACCGCAGGCAGCCAGTACCTTCAGTGCATCAGAGTTGAAGAGGGCCATCTCTGCCGGATCGAGGAACTCGCGCTTGGCACCGATGAGCGGGTCCATGGGCAGGATGATGAATCCATAGCCTTCCGCGGCCAGGGCATCGCGCGCCTCCTTTTTAGCCGGACCGTCGGATATGATAATGGTGGGCGTGCCTTTGAACAGCTCGCGCGCCCTCGTTGGTCCGGCGGTGGCAGCGTTGGGGCTGCTAATGACCACCAATTGAGGAGACCAGGCCAGCAGTTCGGCTGCAGCCTCGCCCTCTTTTTTGGTCATCTTTGGGCCGAAGCTGACGATCTTGAATTCGATGTCAGTTCTTTCCGCAATCTCATCCAGGGAGAGATCAATGGCCGTTGAGGTGGCTATGTTTCCGAGCTTCACAAAACCGATCTTGAACATGCCGGTACGGAAGGTCGAGAAAAGATAAAAGGATTTTGTTTGCCGGATATGGGAATTGCCGGCCAATGGCTAAATATCATCACAGCCAGAGGAATTTTATGAGCGACCAGGCAGATTTTACCAAGAACGTCCTGCCCTTTCTATCCAAGCTGGAAGAGGATGAGGCAGGGCCCGAGCCAGCGGAGATATCGCGAAGATACGGCCTTCCGGAAGAGCGCATCGTTATGCTCAGCCGGAATGAAAATCCCTACGGCCCCAGCCCAAGCCTGCGTGCGGCTCTAACGGATGTGCCTTTGCGCAGGTATCCCAACTCCCAGCCCTTTTTAAAAGCCCTCTCTGGATACACAGGCTATCCGGAGGAGAGCCTGGTGGCGGGAGCAGGCATGGATGAGGTCATTACTACCGTCAGCCGCATCTTCCTGGGGACCGGGGACAAGGCCCTCATTCCCGTGCCCACCTACAATTTCTATGGCCTGGCGGTAGAGCTGTGCGGGGCCCGGCCTATCTATCAAGCGCGGCTTCCCGGCTTTGTCGTGGACACACAAATCCCGGATGGAGTCAAGATGGTCTTCTTGTGCTCCCCCAACAATCCCACGGGAAATGCCCTCTCGGAAGAAAACGTGCGAGCCATTGTAGAGAACACCGAGGCCATCGTCTTTTTGGATGAGGCCTATGCCGAGTTTGCAAAAAAGAATCATCTAGCGCTGGTGAGAGAATACGATAACCTCGTGGTGGGCCGCACCCTCTCCAAAGCCTTCGGCCTGGCCGGCATGCGCCTGGGCTATGCCGTGGCGCCGCTCTGGATCGCCCAGCAGTACCGGCGTGTTGCACCTCTGTTTAGCATAAGCAGCCTCTCTTTAGCGGCGGGCGCTGCTGCGCTCCAGGATCTGGACTGGATGAGAGAGTGCGTTGGAAAGATCGTCCTGGAGCGGGAGAGAATGAGGCAGAGTCTGGCCTGTGCATATCCATCAGAGGGCAATTTCCTTTATGTTCATACCCGGGAAAAATCGAAGGTTGTTGTGGAACGGCTGCTGCAGCGAGGAGTTATTGTACGGGATTGCAGCTCTTTTCCCGGCTCCGGGGAGCACTGCTTGCGCGTCACGGTGGGCAGGCCGGAGGAGAACGAGCGCTTCTTAGAGGAGTTCGAGAAGGCTGACACGACATAGTCAGGTTAATAATTCATGCTTTTATGCCTGGCCGGAAAGGTTGTTAGAATTAGTGCGTGCAACTATCGATCTCATGGCGTCTACAATCCACGAATAGTTATTGGCGGATGCAGCTTGGATCACACTCAGGTAAGCGGAACGGCAATCGGATAAATCCGTCTGCCATTGCAGTCTCTTATAGTTATTAATGAGCGTTTGATAAGCGACATCATCGAACTCAAGATGATCAATGGAATCCCAATGCAGGAAGAGCCATCCATATCTTGCATTCGTCAAATTGAGGGTATTAACTTTGCTGCTCTCGAAATAGACGTTCTTTTTGAACTGTGTCTCATGCAAATTGACCTTTTCGCTAAATGTTGATCTGCTGAAGTCCGCCATTCCGTTGAAGCTGGCATTGCTGAAATCTGCGTTGTATGCAAACTGCGAACCGCCAAAATCGGCAAATCCCAGGAAATTGCCTGCTGTGAAATCAGCGAGTCCACCAAACGATGTGTTATTGAAGGTGGTATCAATTCTGAAATCGGACTGTCTGAAGGCTGCGCCTGCAAGGAAATTGCATTCGATAAACTCGACCAAATCGTTAAACTTGGCCCCTGTGAAGAATGCCGGACCCATGAATTGAGCCTGTTTAAAGCAGGTATCTCTGTCAAATTGCGCTGAACTGAAATCTATCGTGTCGTTGAAGATCGGGCCCAAAAACTGAGCTGATCCGGCGAAATGTGCCCCTTCGAATGAGGTCTCGTTTTTAAATCGAGTCTTATTGAATTTCGCGACCTGGCTGAACAAAGATCCCTTGAAGCTGGCATCTTCTTCAAAATAGGTCTCGTCAAAGAAGACATCCGCTGCGAATTGGCTGGAAACGAAATCGACATAATCGCAGAATTGGGTCTTTATGAAACCGACAGAACCCTTGAACTGGGCTCCTCTGAGAGATACAGCTGATCTGAACTGGGCTAAGCAGAAATCTGCATTGTCTCCAAATTGAGTGCCATTAAAGAATGCAGGCCCTTTGAAATAAGTCTGCAGAAAATTTGCATTTCCATTGAACTGCGATCCTGTGAAGCATCCGGTCTTCATGAACATGCAATGAGCAAATGTTGCATCTCCGTTGAACGTGGAGTACCTGAAGGATGCATTTTCCAAGAATAATGTATTCTCGAAGCTGACCTGTTTTTGAAATACGGTATTGTTGAAGTCCACCCAGCCGTCTATGATAGAATTTTTGATCACGATCGAGGAATTGGCTAGCATCGGTTCATCGGATGACGGCATCTTCACTTCAAAGGGGATGCGCAAGATCTGCTTGGCAGTCAAGCCCAACCGCTCAGATGTCAAATTGCCTTTTATAACAACGTTATCGTATTCAGCGGGCAAGCCCAGCCTGATCTTGACCATGACCTCATCGGCTGCGACTATGGATGGCGACTCGCCAAGAGCCGTCTTAGGAGCGACAAAAAACAGAACCAGTCCAACCAGGATGAGAGCCAAAGCTTTTTTCATGGGCCTTCTTTCTCCGGACATTCTTTTGAACTTAAGTTCATCTCCCCATCTCCGGCGAAGATTATCATTGTGTTTATGCGCTTTTCTAATATAAATGATACGGTTTCTGCCATCGCAGAACGGTTTGTTCTCAGATCATTCTGATGGAATCTAATCATATCCACTTAATCAATCGTCTCCGAAATCCTGACCAGTCCTTGATCAGCATCAACCTCCACCAGGATGCCGTTCTTCATCTTCAAAATCTCCTCCGGCACCCTGTCCACCAGAGGAATGCCGCTGATGATGGCCCCTACCGCCACAATAGGCTCTGAGCGCAGGTTGATCATGGCCACGGGAGCAAGGTTCCTCTTTTTAAGCTGGTAGATAATGTAGGATCCGACGGTGGAGCCCTTGCCTCCGGGAAAGATGAGCACCTTTCCGGCGATGCACTGGCCGAAGAGCTCGTGCGCCGGATCGACCACCACACCCGTACCGGCATCGACATTGCCCAAAAATGAGATGGCATCCCTCGTCACCAGAGCCGGGCCACGGCCTAGGCCGCAGGCAACCTTGTGGCATTTTATCTCCATTCTTACCGCCTCCCGAGAGCTGCATCAATGCACTCTTCCATACTTCCAAAGCCTGCTTGAACTCCGGCCAGTCCGGGCAGGTAGACCAGGGCCTTGCCGGAACTGGTCATCATCTTGCCGAAGCGCTCTGTGGCCGGGGATACGACCATGCAGGTGTCGCAAAAGACCCGCGCCCCGCTCTCCTCAATGGCCGCCACCAGATGGGGGTTGGCATCTGCGATCCTCCTGGCTGTGCAGATCCACATCTCCTTTTGCACCTTCTGGCCTTGCAGCAACCCTGCAATCTTTTCCAGCTCCGCAGCAGAGCAGTGGGGGCAGCCAAGGGCCACCACATCTGCGCCGCTTCCCGGATATTTGGCATAGACCTCATCGATCTCCTTTCTGCCGAGACTCATCTTCTCCGCCTGCCAGGGGCCGGGCGGCGCAGGCGTGACACCCTCTACATAATAAAGGGCGACGGAGCCGCTGGCAGCCATGGCCGCACCCAGAGCCTTCAGCTCGTCGCCTGAGGGCGCATCCCTCAGCCGGAAAAAGGGCACACCGTCCTTGACGATTCTGCCCACCAAAAATCCCAGAGCCCCGTAGTCCGAGCCCCGCAGATCCGCCTCCACCTCCACCAGGTGAGTAGGCCCTCGATTCTCATCCAGATGGTAGCCGTAAAGAGCCGTCTTTCCCACCAGCGCCGCAGCCAGGGCAGACGGCCCACCCTCGCGATTGGTGCGGGCACCGATGACCGAGTTGGCATAGGAGACGGCTGAGGACTCGCTCCAGGCCAGGTGATCGCCCCGACTGGCAAGCGAATCGTAGATCTGATAAGGGGTGCAGGTGCAGTCGATGGTAACGCCCAGGCGGCGATAGGCTTCAATGATCTGCTGCTGCTTGATGGCGAACTCTTCCCCAATGCCCATCTCCCTCCAGCGGCACAGGTCCATGCCCGCAGGGTTGAGGATGCTGGGCACGACCACGCTGCCCTGCAGGTCGGATATCCACTCCAGGCCCGCTTCGCCGATGTTCTTGTAGGATACGCCCGCAATCTGCACCGATCTCACGGGCACGAGCCTCTCCGCGCCGTAAATGTCGCCCAAAGCCACCAATATCTCCATCATGCGGCGCAGGGTCTCGCCTCGCTCGCCCTGATAAATGCCTTCTTCCTCGCGGGACAGGTACATGGCTAATGGATTTGGTCTATTTGCTATAAAATCTTGGCCTCTTTTTCTTCGGGGGAAAATGAGATATTTCTTGGACTTTACGATACGGAAATGCCCCTCCGGACCCGACACATTTTCCTCAGGATGGTTTATTTTCATCTACGTTTATACTTATTTTTTTTATGTCTCTGCGCTTCTGCGATTCGGTAAGAGAAAGCCTTTATACCAATTCCTACTAGAAAACACTCTGTGTCAGTCTCACAAAGAAAGATGACAGATGCAAAGATTAAATCTGTTGGAAAATTGCTCATTAAGAATCGTTCGGAAGATGATTACTTCGGTTGGGAGTGGCTGTCCCCAAACAAGTCACCTTCATTGAAGGATGCCAATAAGTTCCTTTTGGCATGCATTATCGATTATCAAACACGTGCTGATGTAGCGTGGCAAAGCGCGAGGCGATTTGCCGAGGATACTCTTGGTGATCCAAAATTGCTGTGGAATGAAATTGCGAGCGAATCATTGCCGGTTTGGATGTCAAAACAAAAAGAGTATTCGTTACATCGTTATCCTAAAGCTCATGAGCGCGTATGGTCTATCGGGAATAAGATCGTGCTGCAATATGATGGCGATGCACGCAAGATATGGAAGAACCAATCCATTGAAGCTACTCTGTATCGCCTCATCGATCTTAAGGTCGGCGAGCAGATCTCCAGAATAGTCGTAGGCGCCTTGCATGACACAGGTCTGATTGAGGGGAATCAGATGTCAAAGTCGATATAAATATCCGGCGAGTATTAGGGCGAGTCTATTATGGCGAGCAGTTTTCAGCAAGCAATGTTGGAGAAGTAATTGAATTGACACGCAAAATGCATCCCGCAAATCCATGGTTGCTTGATCGATCTCTTTTTGAGCTTGGTAGGAATAATTGCTTTGCTTCATCTCCTAAATGTGATAAATGTTATCTAGAAGGCGTGTGCACTTATTGCAATCGATGATCATTAATATACATAAAAAATATATATTAATAAATTTCCAGGTCCGAACTATATAATCTAAAAAATTTAGCGAACGATTCTGGATTTCTGCCATTTTCGTGGTTAGCGCTCACTTGCGATTCATCACGGATTAGACCAACCGGTGCAGAGGATGGTTCTCTCCCGGTGTCGTCTCCAGGTCGCACACGGCCTCCCGTCTCCAGGATGGCCAGCGAGCCGTCCACTCCCGGATCGGAAGGATTGTAGGCCAGGATGATGGCCGAGTCGATCTCCGAGTCTCTGAGTCCTGCGCCTCCGCCTCATCCGTGGCCAGGCTGAGGCTGTTGTAGATGGCCTTGTCGGCATAGCCCAGCTCCGAAACCAGGAGCGCGGCT
>CAYXSJ010000032.1:2914-17578 GCA_964467095.1 uncultured Methanotrichaceae archaeon | reverse complement strand
CACCGCAAGAGCCGATTATCCTGCCCTGCTCATCTATGCCGTTTTTATGCAGCGCTAAAATCGTATTGCCAGGCAGATGGCCCTTCGACTCCACGCCGCAGAGGATGAGGAACCGGATATTGCAGTTGGAAATCACATTGGCCACGATCTTCTCTACGCCCAGGTTCTCAGTCTTGCACTGGCCGCAGATGGCAGCTCCCCGGGGAAAGAGCTGGCTGGCGAGAGTTACCACCGCCACACCGGCATCTGGATCACCTACCTGATAGTCGCCGCGCACAGGCGGCCAGGGATCTTCGTAGCCCTGTTTGCAGCTCTTGCTTTCCTCTGCCATTGTCGCTCCTGCCACGGTCCCCAATGACCGATCAGCATTTATTTTTTTCCGGTCTCAAATCAGATATAAATTGAAATATGAGGATGACAAATAAGTAAATTAGATAAGCAATGAAAATGATACTCATGAGAGATTATTTAAAGGTAAGTCTTGCCAAACGATGGTGGCACTGAAATGGCCTCATACAAAGAAAAGATCCTGGAAGTCATAGGGCAATCAGAGGTAGGTCTTACCACGGTAGATGTGGCCAAGAAGGCTGGAGTCAGCAAGACCACCGTGATCAAGTACCTCTCTGTGCTCAGCTCCGAGGGTCAGGTTGAATTCGTGGAGGTAGGTCCGTCCAAGCTCTGGAGAAATAAAAATGTGGGCATGAAGCATATGGAAGAGGGAGCGCAGACTTTGATGAACGTAGAGGCGCTACCCATAGTAGATATTGATTTTTGCAATAGCGAAGACAAGACCGTCTGCTTTTCGTTTCGGGTCAATTCGGATCAAATATGCGCGCTCATGAAGCGCGCCAACAGATGCATGTGCAATGTCAATGAGATATATTAATTGAGGAATAAATACATGCCTAGCGCCCCGCAAATGTCCATACCAAAGGAGATCAAAGATTTCTTCAAGGTTGAAAGCGGCCAGACGCTTCTTATTAAGGGCCTTCCGGGAACCGGCAAGACTACTTTAGCTCTGGAGATCATGAATAGCTTATGCGAAGATCGGAATGGGATGTACATATCCACTCGCATAGATCCTCGCCGGCTCTATGCCACCAATCCTTGGGTGAAAGAGGTCGTTCCCCCCAAGAATGTGATCAATGCCACCCAGACCAAGCTCTTGGAGAGCCTGAAGGGAATGGGAAAGGACCTATCCAACTACTATGCTGTCCTGGACTTCTTCAAGGTATTCTTTGACGAGGCAGAGGAGATGGACAATCCCATGATCATCATCGATAGCTGGGATGCAGTCTTGAATTATACCGCCCACCTCATCGGCAATGCCCGAGCCAGCTTCGAGCAAAATATCTGCGAATTTGCCCGTGATCTGGACACTCATCTCATTTTTGTCTCCGAATTTGCCAGCGTGATGCCCCTGGACTACATAGTGGACGGTGTGGTGACCATGGAACAGTTCCGCCTGCCCGGCTATGCCGAAGGAAGCATGAGGAGCCGCTACGTCCGACAGATTAAACTGGACAAGCTGCGAGGGGTCGAGATCGGGCAGAAGACCTGCACAGTCACATTGCACAACGGCCGGTTTAAGTTCTTTGAGCCTTACCGGGAGCATAAGGATGCCAGAATTGCCAGTGATGGCATGAGAGTTCCAGATCCCAAAGATGACCGCATCTCCACGGGCATTCCTGATCTGGATATTGTTACGGGCGGTCTGAAGTACGGCTCGTGCAATGTCCTGGAGATAGATCACGGTGTAGGCAAGAGGTACTACCAGATCCTGACTGCCCTGGCGTCGAATGCCATTAAAAACGGCAGAGGTGTCTTTATACTACCCAGCATCGGCTACCAGCTCAGCTCAAGGGATATTTTTGTGCCCACCAACGTCGTTGTCTCCCAGCCGGAGGGAGAGGACCCGAAAGCATGGGGAAAAGAGCTGCAAGAGAAGTGGGATACATTACGGGAGAGGACGGGCCGGCCCATACTAAACATAATCGGGCTGGACTCCATTGAGTTCGCCTTCGGCTATAAAGCGACGCTCAATTTAGCTAACCTGATGATCCGCAACTGGAAGGAGACCAATGACATAAATGTGCTCGTGGTGAAGAGCGGCCAGGAGAGCATGAACATGGCAGTTCATACCGCGGATACTTATTTGCTGGTCAACGAATTGAACGGAGGGCTGTGTCTATACGGAATCATACCGAGAACTGAGCCCTATTATATGCTTTTAGAAGATAGGAACAGGATCCGTCTGACGCCCATCGTCTAGCTTCACCTGTCCCTTTTCTTTGATTCTTTGATCTAATTCAGGCCTTGGCCAGGCCCTTTGACTCGCGAGCGATCCTGGATGCTGCCTCCTTTCGCATCATCTCTACGAATTCCCTCTGCGTGGCAAAGATCAATGTGCCCGTGGGACAGGCCGCAACGCATGCTGGAACATCCAGATTCTTGCAGCGGTCGCACTTCACAGCCACACGCACCTCGGTGTGCCGGCCTATGACGCCGTAGGGGCAGATCATCGCACACATCCAGCATCCCACACAGCGTTCCTCGTCTCTATCCACGATGCCGGTGATCGGGTCCTGATGCATAGCCCCTGTGCGGCAGACGGCCACGCAGGGCGCATCCTCGCAGTGGCGGCAGACCAAAGGCACCTTCTGACCCTCCGCATTCTCCACATAAATCCGGCGCACGGGTCCCGGCTTCTCAGAGACGCTGCCAAAGAGGCTCTTGCTGGCCGAATGCTCCACGGAGCAGGCCATCTCGCAGGACTTGCAGCCCAGACAGCGGTCCAGACGGACGAACACTTCTTTTTTCATATCTCTAGCCTCTAAATCCCCAGCTTTTTGCGCTGGCTGTCGATGTGATCGATCATGAGCGATGCTGCCTTGAACGGATCGGGCTCAACGGCAAAGGCCGCCCCCAACACATCTTTAGCGCCTTTTGTGAGCAGTTCGGTAACGGCAGAGCTTCCGAGTACTGGTGGCACAGTTCCCAGCACCGTGTACACTCCCGAGCCCACCACGTAAGCTCCAATGGATACAGCCTTCTCGCTCATCCACTCCGGGGCGGCACCGGCGGCGGGCAGATCGCTTATGTCCACGCCGAGAGCATTGGCAATGGCCGCAGCAGCCACAAGAATGCGGCTGATGTCCACGCAGGAGCCCATATGCAGCACGGGCGGAATTCCCAATGCCTTGCATACTCCCTTCAAGCCTTCCCCTGCCAGGTCTGCTGCCTCAGGAAGAAGAAGGCCGGCCTTGGCACAGGCCAGGGCATTGCAGCCCGTTGTGACCACCAGCACATCCTTTTTGATCAGCTCTTTTACCATGTTGATGTGGCCATAGTCATGAACGATCTTGGGATTGTTGCAGCCGACCACAGCTCCAATGCCCCGAACAGCCCCGCTCTTGATGGCTCCAATAAGGGGATCCAAAGTGCCGCCTAAAGCGCTCACAATGGCCTCTACTGAGAAGCCTACCATGCACTTGGTCTTGGTGCCAGGAATATGGACCTTGGCGGGATTTCTGTTGCAGTAATTCATGACTGCAGTCTCTACTATCGCCTTGGCGGTCTGAATTGCCGTTTCCTCGTGAAACTCCATGTGCGTGGCTCCTGGGAACTTGGCCTTTGGTGAGGTGGAGATGAACTTGGTGTGGAAGCAACCGGTGAGCGCTCCCAGGGCGGGCATGATGCACTGTATGTCCACAACCATGGCTTCCACAGCGCCTGTGGCCACAGCCAGCTCCTGCTGCAGGAAGTTGCCGGCCACAGGGACTCCGTGGCGCATGAGCACCTCATTTCCCGTGCAGCACATTCCTGCGACATTTATTCCAACAGCACCCTGTTTCTTGGCCTGCTCGACCATTTCTGGATCTGCAGCGGCGGCCACGATCATCTCTGAGAGCAGGGGCTCATGTCCGTGCACTATAATATTGACCTGGTTAGGCTCCAAAACGCCCAGGTTGGCTTCCGAGAATGTGGGCGACGGCGTGCCGAACATGACATCCTGAAGCTCAGTGGCGATCATGGATCCGCCCCAGCCGTCGGCCAGGCTGGCGCGCAGCCCCTGTAAAATGAGGTGCAAATAATCGTTGTCCACGCCAATATGAGTGCGGTGCATGATCTCTACGATCTCCCGGTCGATGCCGCGCGGGTAGATGTCAAATTTTTTCCAGATTTCGACTCTCTTGGCAGGCGCGCGGCGAGTGAACTGAAGGGGACCTTCCTGCTTGCCGAACTCCGCCATGACTGCCTCGGCCAGAGCAATCTGCGTGTCCACGCCGTACTCCTTCATGAGCCTCTCCAGCTTGGCTTTATCTTTGACCTGGTAGCTGGGTGCCTTGCCCTCGGACATGAGCTTGAAGGTATGGGCCACGCCTCTGCCGTGGTCAGAGTGGGCCGCAGCTCCGGCTGCGATGCTGCGCAGCAAATTGCGGGCTACAATTATATCGGCTGTCGCTCCGCAGACGCCCTTGCTGGCACCCTCCCCAAAGGGATCTATGCGGCAGGGGCCCATGTTGCAGTTTCTGCAGCACAGACCCAGCTCTCCAAAGCCGCATTGGGGCTGCTGCTTTTCGAAACGATCCCAGGCCGTCTCCAGACCGGCCCTCTGACAGACATCGAGCATCTCCTGGCTGGCAGGATCTATAGACCTATCGCGAACGTCCTTTACCATATCAGTACCTCTATAATAATTTCTTAGTGCAAATCAGGAGCAAGTCGGCCTACTACTATTTAATGTTAATCTATTTTATTTTAAATTATTTAGAACAGTTTTAAAAAGGATTTCCCTAAAAGTTGAGGCTCATTAGATATTATAAAAACAAAATGTCCCGTATCACATCGTTAATTGAAAAATTCCTCCAATAATGGATTATATTTCTGCTATTTTCGCTTCCAAGGAGGCTTCAGACAGACAAGCTGCGGAGTATTACGTTTAAAACTTTGTTTCGTCTGCCTTTGCCCATCCCATCTCGGGGTGTATGAGTATTTAAATGCCAAGCTTTTAGGACTCCACAGCCATTCTGCCTATTCAAAACTTTTCTATACTTTTGCAGCATTATATATCATCGACTAATCCATAAAATAGGAATCCTCTTGGAGCATCCGGAATTGAATATTCTAAACAAAGGTGAAGTGGTCTCTGTTCGAGGTAGTATAGTCGATGCCAGATTCGAGGGACTGATGCCCGAAATCCATAATCTGCTCCTGGCTGGCGAAGATGGCCGAATCATCATAGAGGTCCTTTCCCATCTCAATTTTGAAACCGTACGGGGAATTTCCCTGACCCGAACGCAGGGGCTCTCTCGCGGATCCTTGGTGATAGACACAGGCGATCCCCTCAAGGTTCCCGTGGGAGAAAAGCTATTGGGCAGAGCAGTAAATGTCTTTGGGGCGCCTATTGACGGAAAAGAGAATGTTGATGCCAAAGAATATAGATCTGTACATCAAAGTTCGCCGCCATTATTTCAGAGAAACACCGCCTCTGAAATCTTCGAGACTGGAATAAAAGCAATAGACGTCCTTTCACCTCTGGAGCGAGGAGGCAAAGCCGGTCTTTTTGGTGGGGCCGGGGTCGGCAAGACCGTCTTAATCATGGAGCTGATTCATAATGTAGTCGGGCGCTACGAGGGGATCAGCATTTTTTGCGGCATTGGAGAGCGTTCTCGTGAGGGTGAAGAGCTCTATCGTGAGATAAGAGATGCAGATGTACTGGATAAAACTCTGCTGGTCTTCGGCCAGATGAATGAACCGCCTGGAGTCCGATTTCGTGTCGGGCATACTGCTCTGACGATGGCTGAATACTTTCGGGATGACGCTAGGAAGGATGTTCTGCTGCTTATCGACAATATCTTTCGTTTTATTCAGGCCGGGTCCGAGGTATCGGGGCTGATGGGTCAATTGCCTTCCCGATTAGGGTATCAACCTACCCTGGCAAGCGAGCTGGCTGAGCTTGAGGGCCGAATCTGCAGCACCAAGACCGCGGCCATCACTTCGGTTCAGGCTGTTTATGTTCCGGCGGATGATTTTACCGATCCTGCAGTGGCCCATACCTTCGGCCACCTCTCTTCGTCCATTGTTCTCTCCAGAAAGATGGCCCGTCAGGGACTATATCCGGCTATCGATCCATTGCAGTCCCGCTCCAGGATGTTAAGTCCCCATATTGTGGGAGAGAAGCACTACTATACTGCCCAGAGGATAAGAAAGACCCTGGCGGAATACGAGGACCTCAAGGACGTCATTGCCATGCTTGGGCTGGAGGAGCTCTCCGAAGAGGATCAAAAGATTGTGAATCGAGCACGTAGGCTTGAACGATTCTTGACTCAACCCTTTATGACCACCGAGCATTTTACCGGGCGCAAGGGGAAATTGATCAGGCTTGATGACGCGCTTAGCGGCTGTGAGCGCATCCTAAGTGACGAATTCGCAGACTATCCTGAGGCATCGCTTTACATGATTGGTGACATCGAGGAAGCAGAGATATGAGGCTGAAGGTTGTTCTTCCCATGCGAATCTTTTTAGATCAGGAAGTAACAAAGGTTATTGCAGAAGCTGCAAATGGCTCCTTCTGCCTTCTTCCCAAGCATATTGATTTTGTAGCGGCACTGGTTCCGGGAATAATCACGTTTGAGTCTGAAAAAGGGGAGGAATATCTGGCCACTGACGAAGGCGTTCTTGTAAAACGCGCCTCTGAGGTAAAGGTCTCTACAAGAAGGGCCGTGCGCAGCAAAAATTTGGGTGAAATGAAGAAAATTGTAACGCAGGAATTCAGGACTTTGGATGAAAGGGAGAAGAAAACCCGCTCCATTCTGATAAAACTGGAGGCAGACTTTGCAAAAAGCCTCTTTGAGAAGATGTGAATAATGGACGACCATCACAAAAGCCTCGAAGATGAAATCGCCTCAAAAGAGGCGCGCAAGATCAAGGCACGGCGAGGGAGAGCCAAAGGCATATGGTTTGGTCTGGGCATGATGGGCGTCATCGGATGGTCTGTGGCAGTTCCAGCTCTTGTAGGCGTCCTGTTTGGTGTTTGGATAGACCTCAATTATCGTGGACCTATCTCCTGGACGCTTACTCTTTTATTCCTGGGCCTGGTCATCGGCTGTGTAAATGCCTGGTACTGGGTTAAAAAGGGACAAAAAGAGATTGAGGAGGACATCATGAATGAATAGTGCATTTTTGCACGCTCTGAGCTTTTTCATGGGAGTTGTCCTTGGAGTCTTCTACTTTGGCGGCCTGTGGCTGACAATAAAGCGTCTCCCTCATTCTCAGCAGCCGACTTTATTGAGCCTGGGCAGCTTCTTTGCCAGATCCCTGGTTTGTATCCTGGGTTTTTATCTGATTATAGGCCGCGGCATTGAAGCCATATTGCTCTGCCTGGCGGGCTTTGTGCTGACCAAGATCGCATTGATTCATAAGCTTTCTCTCCGCTCAAAAGTAGAGGTGCACTGAAATGGTCCAGATAAATCCTGATGAAATTATTTATTGGAAATGGAGTTTTTTCTCACTTAACGAAACGATAGTCACCACCTGGATCGTGATGGCGTTGCTGATATTCTTTGCCCGGCTTTCAACGCGCGGGCTTTCTATTGACCTACCATTCTCACGAAGGCAAGCCCTGATGGAGACCATAGTCGGTTATATGAGAAGCGAGATAGCAGAAATAGCCCGCAAAGCTTCTGAACGATATATCCCCTTTTCAGGAACTTTGTTTTTATTTATCTCAGTGTCCGGCCTGCTTGCCATCGTTCCTGGCTATCGTTCTCCTGCCAGTTCTCTGTCAACGACGATAGCACTGGCCATATGCGTCTTTTTTGCCGTTCCCATTTATGGTATTGCCGAGCAGGGTGCAACGAATTATTTCAAGCGCTACATCCAGCCCTCTGTACTAATGCTCCCCTTTAATATTATTGGAGAATTTTCCCGCACAATGGCAATGGCCCTCAGGCTTTTCGGCAATATGATGAGTCAAAATTTGCTGGTAGCAGTACTGTTTTCCATTGTGCCGTTGTTTTTGCCCGCTGTTATGAACCTTTTTGGTTTGTTGATCGGGCAGGTACAGGCTTATATTTTTGCCGTTCTGGCTACCGTGTATATCGTATCGGGAAGTTCGACAAGAGATAAAGAAAAGGAAAAATTATCAACAAGAGGTGTTTGAGAATGGCTGCTATTGAGACTATAGGCGTTGCATCCATAATTGTTTCGGGCCTCACTATTGCCATTGGTTCCGTTGGACCAGCGATAGGCGAAGCCTGGGCGCTCTCCCGGGCCTTAAGTGCCATTGCCCAGCAGCCTGACGAGGCCAACGTAATAACACGGACCTTATTCGTAGGCCTTGCCATGGTAGAATCGACTGCAATTTATTGCTTTGTCATATCCATAATTCTGATCTTCTCCAATCCCTTCTGGGATTATGTGACTCGTTAGGAGGAAATCTTGCAGATTGATTATTTTACCATTGCCGCCCAGGTTGTGAATTTCGCACTGCTAGTGTTTCTCTTGAAGCACTTTTTATACGGGCCGCTGCTCAAATTGATGGACGAAAGAGAGAATGCGATTATCTCCCGCCAAAAAGTGGCAGAAAATGCGAAGAGAGAAGCACAAGCCGAGGCCCAGTCTTATCGCAAGAAGAAGGAGGAGCTGTCCGCTGAGCATGAAGAGCTGCTCATCAAAGCAAAAGAAGACGCTAAAGAGTTTAGAGCGGATATGATGAAAAAGGCAAGAGACGAGATCGAAGAGACAAAAATAGATTGGCAAAGGGATTTGCAGCGCCAAAGAGATGATTTTATCAGTGATTTGAGGAAATATAGTGGACAGCAGCTTTATGCCATCTCCAGGCGGGCTCTGAAAGACCTTGCCAATGAAGATCTGGATCAGCAAATAATGATTGTTTTTATCAATCGCTTAAAAAATTTGGAAGAACCTGAAAGGAAGACGATTAGGGATTTTTTAAAAGATTCCGAACAGATTATTACCGTACGTAGCGCCTTTAAAGTTCCTGATGATGTTCAGCAAAAAATCAAGGATGTTCTTTCAAGTCATGCCGAGGCAGATGTAAGAGTGCAATTTGAGATGGAAGATGATTTGATCTCCGGCATGGTGATGAGCGCCAAGAATGTAGAAATTGCCTGGAGCATTGCAGGATACCTTGATTCTCTTGAAGCTGATTTTTCTCGCTGGCTTGAAAAGAGAACTTTGTGAAACCATTTTGGGGTAATATGAAAAGAGATGCTTCGGAAATCCGGGAAGTTCTGGCCGACACTTTTGCAGCAATTGAGCAAAATATCGGAGTCTATAGGGCCGAGCTGAAGATTGAAGAGATCGGCATGGTGTCCTTTGTGGGCAAAGGCATCGTTCGCATCAAAGGACTGCCTAATGCAAAATCAGAGGAAATCATACGCTTTCCAGGAGACAATTACGGTATGGTCTTCAACCTCGATCCGGAGGAAGTTGCCGTCATCATGCTTAGCGAAAGTGAAAACATAAAAGCCAAACAGATCGCACGCAGAACCGGAAGTATTATGGAAGTGTCTGTGGGCGAGGAGCTCTTGGGAAGAGTCGTTGATGGCATGGGCAGGCCGCTGGACGAAGGTGGAAGCATCCAGACCATGCAACGAATGCCCATTGAGAGGGAGGCTCCCGCGATAATGGAGCGGGCGGCAGTTAATGTTCCTCTTCAGACGGGTACAATGGTGGTAGATAGCATGATTCCCATTGGCCGTGGCCAGCGCGAGCTTATCTTAGGTGACCGGCAAACCGGCAAAACCTCCATGGCCATTGATACCATAATCAATCAGAGAGATAAAGATGTAATCTGCATTTATTGCTCCATTGGGCAGGAAAAATCAGAGGTTGCCCTTGTCGCAGCCGAGCTACGCAAAAATGATGCCATGGAAAATTGCATCATAGTCGCAGCTACTGGCGAAGACCCACCTGCCATGAATTTCATTGCCCCATATGCCGGTACCACCATAGCAGAATTCTTTGCTGAAAAGGGGCATGATGTCTTAATCGTTTACGATGATCTGACCCGGCATGCTCGGGCCTATCGTGAGCTATCATTGCTGCTCCGCCGTCCCCCAGGAAGGGAGGCCTTTCCAGGAGACATATTTTACATACATTCCCGGCTCTTGGAGAGGGCTACCCATTATCGCAACGGCGGATCTCTCACGGCACTGCCTATCATTGAGACCCAGGCCCAAGACATTTCCGCCTATATTCCCACCAATCTTATCTCCATCACCGATGGCCAGATTTACCTCTCCCCAGAGCTTTTTAGAAAAGGGATCTTGCCGGCGGTTGATGTAGGCCTGTCGGTATCCCGCGTGGGCGGGAAGAGCCAGCTTCCTGCCTTTGCCGAGGTATCCGGTGCCTTGCGCCTCACATATTCGCAATTCGAGGGTCTGGAGATCTACACCAGGTTTGGTGCCCGGCTTGATGAGGAAACCCAAAAGACTTTGCAGCGTGGGCGACGAATACGCGAGGTTTTGAAACAGTCTCAATTTGATCCTATGTCCGCGCCGGAGCAGATAGCAATTCTCCTGGCGGTAACAGAAGGAATCCTGGACAAGCATAATTTGAATGAGGTTGCATCGGCGAAGATAAAGATGGCAAGAGCGTTTCGCGAAAAACTGCCTCGCTTGAATGAATTGATTGCATCGGGCCGAAAGTTAAGCCATGAAGATCGTGAATTGATCCTAAAGACATTTGCAGAACTTCTTTCGATATAGGTGGCAATATGGTAGAGCTTGAAAGAGCGAAAAGAAGGATTATAAACGCCATCGAACTGCAATCGGTAGTAAAAATCATGAAGGCAATTTCTTCTGTAAATATTCAGGAATATGAAGAATCGGTACGTTCCCTTAATGAGTATAATAAAACCATCGAGCTCGGACTACAGATTATATTACAAAATAATAAAAAATTTTTGACATTCAATCAGATGGATAAAAAAAGAAACTTGGGCGCAGTGGTCTTCGGCTCGGAGCAGGGATTATGCGGTAAATTCAATGAGATCGTTGCCCGTTATGCATTAGACAGGATGGCCGAAATGGAGCATGAAGAGCGAAGGGCTCTGGCAGTAGGTGAGCGCGCCTTCGCCCGTCTCGAAGAAGCGGGCCAATCGGTCGAAGCCCATTTTTCTTTTTCAGGGGATTTTCTGGGCATAACTGATGTTATGGCAAAGGTGCTGGCGAAGATCGATCAATGGCGCCTGGAAAGCCATGTCAATCAGATTGTTCTCTTTTACAACCGGCCCATTGCCGGCAATGCAGGAGCATTCAGCCCTCAAATGGCCTACCTCTTTCCTATCGACGCCAAATGGCTTGCCGGCCTGGCGAAAAGAAGTTGGCAATCGCATTCTTTACCCACATATTCCATGGACACGGATCTACTCTTCTCCTCCCTGGTTCGAGAGCATTTATTTTTCTCCCTTTACCGTGCATTTGCGGAATCGCTTGCCAGCGAGAATTCCAGCAGGCTTTCGTCCATGCAGGCTGCAGAGAGGAACATAGAGGAGCACTTAAGCGAGCTCTTGGCAAATTACCGAAAGCAGCGTCAGGAAGCCATTTCTTCAGAACTGCTTGACATCTTGACGGGATATGAAGCGCTGTCCTCTAAGTGATTCCTTTCACGCCAATAGAAGGATTTGAATTTGAATGGCGTGGGCTCGCATTCTCTTGGCACGAGCCGGCCTTTCACAACTGCTATGTTCAAAGCGAAGAAGCGGTTCGCATTGAACGAGCATTCCGTGCATAAGAGCCTAAATGATTTATACGATAAGACAGCTCTGTCCTCTTGCATGGGACATATATTTGTAAGTCCTCTCAATTGGGGTCTGGGCCACTCCACTCGAGACATTCCCATCATTGAGGAGCTTTTGCAAAGGGGGCATGAAGTGACCATCGGCACGAGCGGCAATGCCCTGGCCCTCTTGCAGAGAGAATGCCCACAGTGCAATTTTCTGCTCTTCAAGGATTATCCGGCACCCTACAGCGACTCTCGATTCTTCCTGCCTGCCTTTACTGCAGGCCTTCCTGGCTTGCTGAGGGCCATTGCCCAGGAGAAAAAAAAGTTTGAAGAGATCCTGGCAAAGAACAGATTCGACCTGATCATCAGTGACAACCGCATGAGCGTCTACAGTAGCAAGGTCCCCAGCTATTTCATCTCTCACCAGCTTCGCTACAGCATGCCCCGCTATCTCTATCCATTTGAGATGATGACCATGCCCTTCAACAGCTTCTTTCACAGGAAATTCGAGGGCGTGATTGTGCCGGATATCGATCCCAACGGATGCTGCAATAACCTGAGCGGCAAGCTCTGTCGCTCCAGTCTGAATGCCACGAATTGCAGGGTCTACTACGCAGGAATTTTGACCAGCACCAAAAAAATGGCGGTGGACAAGGATCTGGACTTTTTGGCCATTGCCTCCGGTCCCGAGCCGCAGAGGAGCAGGCTGGAGGAGATTATCTGCAAGCAGGTGCAGAGGCTGCCCGGCGAGAAGGTGGTCCTCCTGGGAAGCCCGCAAAAGGAGTCGCACAAAAAAATTGACGAGCACACCACTGTTCACTCCTATGTTTCCACGGAAGAGAAGACTGAGCTTATGAACCGGGCCCGGTTCATCATTGCAAGGTCCGGCTATACTACTATGATGGAGCTGGCGGAGCTGGAGACGAGGCATGGGCTCTTTACACCCACCCCCGGCCAGACGGAGCAGGAGTACCTCTCCCGCTACTACGCCAGGCAGAAATGGTTTTTGTCACGTAGCCAGTATAAGCTGCAGCTGTCCGATGATGTGCAGGCGGCCATGCAGTACCGGGGATTCCCGGAGATGGCCAAGACCCGGGACAACGTAAAAAGGCTTTATGAGAATGTGCTCAGGCGGCACCTGAATTGATGCTTTTGCATTTAGCGCTCGCCTGATTTCCCTCTGTCTTTGTCTCCGACCCTCAATTTGCCTCTAGCCAGGGAAGCAAGAATCCCCAGGATGCAAAGAGCAGAAAAGATGACAAATGCCACCTTCACGCTGGCCAGGAACTCGGGATAATATTGGGGCGTGATCGCCACCTTTCCCAGGTAAAATGAAAAAACCATCATGACAAAGCTCATGCTGGAGACCTGTCCGATCAGACGCATGGTTGCCAGAGTTGCAGATCCTATGCCATAGTGGCGTGGCTCTACTGAGGACATGATGGCATTGGTATTGGGCGAGGTGAAGAGCGCCAGTCCGAGGCCCAAAGTGATGAGGCAGGCTACGATGAAAAAAAGGCTTGTCTCTCCGCTTAGAAATACAAACGCCAAGACTGCCACAAATGTGAGTGCCATTCCAGCGGTAGCCACGAAGCGCGGCTCTATCCTGTCGGAGAGCTTTCCCGTGTAGGGTGAGAAGATGGTCATCACGGCCGGCTGAGCCAGCATGATCAGCCCGGCCTGATCTGGCTCTAGTCCCTTGATGTAAATCAGATAGAGGCTGAGCAGGAAGGTTATGGCAAAGGTGGCGCTATAGCTGATGAGAGCCGCCAGATTGGAGTAAGCGTAGACGTGATTGTTCTTAAACAGGCTCACGTCCAAAACGGGACTGGCCATGCCCGACTCCCAGCGGACGAGCAGGAAAAAGGTCGCTGCTCCCGCCAGGACCAAAGCGGCCCCCTGCCACGTGGGAAAAAGGGAAAAGCCATACATAACTGCCACGAGCATCAGGCTGTAGATCGCCGATCCCACAAGATCGAATCTGTCCCCTCTGGCCCCGGCCCACTCGCCTTTCAGCTTCCATAGCCCCAGGACCAACGGAATCAGTCCCAGGGGAACGTTGACCAAAAAGAGGCTTCTCCAGCCGAAGTATTGAGTGAGCAGCCCTCCCAGGAACGGCCCCAAAGAGAGGCCCAGGTAGGCGAAGGCGGCATTGATTCCGAGAACCCGGCCCCGCTCCTGCAGAGGAAAGACATTGACCAAAATGGCCGTCCCCGTACCGAAGATCATGGCACTGCCGAAGCCCTGCAGCACTCGCGAGAAGATCAAAATATGGGATGATGGGGCAAAGAAGGCAATCAGGGATGATGCCGTGAATATGGCGAGGCCAATGAAAAAGACCTTCTTCATGCCGTAGATATCAGCAATTTTTCCGAAAGGCACCAGGAAGACGGCTGCAGATAGCAGATAGCTGGTGGGCACCCACCCCAGGAGGATGGCATCCATATAGAACTCGGCTCCGATGGCCGGCAGGGCAATGTTGATGGAGGAGGCCATGAAAGGAGGGAGGAAAGAGGCAAGAGTGGCGATGACCAGGACGCAGTCTCTGTTGGTGGATTTCGGGCAGAATCGCATCGAACGGATGTTTGTATATTCGCAAATAATCTTTTCCCTGATTGTTCGAAATTCAATTCTATGGTTCATAATCGTTCCCTTTTTGATTTACTCTCATAATTCTTCACAGATATTGCTTTTTTTCCCCAAAATGGCCCTCAATCGTTCGTTCGGTTATAGCTTTATATATCGTTCAGAGAACCTGGCCCAGGTGAAAATGCAAGTCATCCCCCATTGGGGGAGATCGTCTGTTTTAGAGAATACCTAAAGGAGAGTGGATAAATGGAAACGAATGCCAAGTGGGTTATCACTAAGTTGGTTATCACTATGGTGGTCGCATGCATTCTCATAACGCCC
>CAYXSJ010000032.1:0-2814 GCA_964467095.1 uncultured Methanotrichaceae archaeon | reverse complement strand
GGTTATCACTAAGTTGGTTATCACTATGGTGGTCGCATGCATTCTCATAACGCCCGCCCTATCGCAAGGCTTTGGTCGGGAAGGGGGAAACGGCATGCAAGGAAACAATATGGGACAGGCACAGGACCAAGGAATGAACTCGGGGCTAGGTTTTGCTCCCGATGGCCTGGATAATGGCAATAAGCAGGGTCAGCCACCTGCTGAGCCGAAATTCAAGGGCTGCAATACCTGGCAGCAGAATATGAATGCAATGAAGCTGATGAACAAGCCCTCTGCCAATTCCGAACCGGCACCCGATAAAGAGAAGAATCCCAATAACGGGAAGGATCCTGAAAATGGACAGGCCCCTGATAATGGACATACGCCCTGGGTATATGCTGGACAGGATAATGGAAATGGTAATCCGGGGGACCATCACGCTGATGCAGACCAGAGGAACGGCATGAGGTCAATTTGCCCTGATTCGCCACCAAGACAGGAGCCTCGGAAGTCCATAATGGGCGACTGGCATAAAAAGGACCCAAAGCCTTTGATAGAAAATCATTTCCAGAAAATGCCACCCATGAAGTCCATAATGGATGACAGGCATAAACCTATGCCAAGACCTTTGATGGATATTTACTTCCCGGAAATGCCTCCCAGGAAATCTATTATGGATCATGTGGTATAGAGGTGCATTGAATGAAAACGCCTCGCTTGCTGGTAGCACTGCTTACAGTCACCTGTTGCATGGCATTGGCAGCTTCTGGGGAAGAGCAGATTGCCCTTAGCATCTATGTTCACGAGGGCAATGTTAATGGGACAATGCTGTCTGGCGTCCAGATTACCGGCCAGGACGCTGGGGGAAGCTCTCTCGAGGCAACGACGGATGAAAATGGTGTCGCTGTTCTAAATGGCCAGCCCGGAACCTGGCAATTGGCTTTTAAGAAAGCAGACTACCAGCCTATTGAGCTGACTTATGATGCAGCGCAGACGGAGGAAGTTGCTGCCTATTTAGAGAAGACTGCATCTTCAAATCCAATATCTCTGACGCTTTACGTCTATGAGGGAAGCATGAATGGAACAGCGCTTTCCGGCGTGCAGGTTAGGGGCAGAGATGCGGCAGGTAACGAATTGACTGCAACAACGAATGCCAGCGGCTCTGCTGCCCTCAGTGGAACGTCGGGTTCATGGGAGTTGACTTTGACCAAACCGGGATACACGCCGGTTGTCAACTTGGGCTTTGAGGCCACTGAATCTGAGGACGTGGGGGCATATCTGAAAGAGGCTGCTTAGAAGAGATCAATAGACTTGCATTTTCTTTTTTTCTTCGACTGGTTTTTTACCAGTATCCTTTCAGCCGATCCTGCAGGAGCAGGAATTGCTTTTTCACATCATCCGAGAAAATGCTTAACGGAAGATGCTCAATCATGTGGCCGATGTATATTTGCTTCTGCTCCATAAGTTGCAGAGTCGACAACGGAGGAAGTTTTTCCTGCATCCGGCTTGCCTGTTGGCTGGACTCTTTAAGGGATACAAAGAGCTGTCTCTTTGTCTCTTTAGCATAGCGATTGTCTTCTTTTGGGGCCGTTGTGTCCTGGTATACCGTCCTTCCCAGCTCCTGGAAGGCCTCGATGAATAGGCTGAACGCGGAATCATCTGCATCGCAGCGGCCGTGCGTGGCCGCGTAGCCGCAGCCGGTACAGGCACGATCCCGGCCGTACTGGATGCAGAAAGGGCAGGTCCCGGGCCTAGTAGGAAGATGGCCTAGCAATGTGAGAGAAAAGGCGCGAGCGAACTTGTGCAGCTCCTCAGGCATTATCTTCTCCAGATGGCGGGAGAAGAGGTCGGCCCAGCGAATGTACTCCCGGCAGGAGGCGGCGACTGCAGCTTTTGCCTCTTGCAGAGATGCGTCGCCAATGTCCTTTGCTGCCGCCTCAAGCTCTTTCGCGCGGTCGGTCATAATATCGACATTAGTCATTCATTTTTTCTTGCGCTCTAAAATCTCAATGAGCTCACTGAGTGTGTACAGACTCATGAGCTCCATAATCAGGGCCATCTTTTCATAAAACTGCCTCGTTTTAGCTATTATTTCGCAGATCTTCGCGGCCTCTGCCCCGTTTGCATCAAGATTTTTTTCTACAAGATTTAAAGCCTGCGAGATCGAATGAAGCTCATCTCTTGCGGCAGACAAAACTACAGGCCTCATCGCTTCCGCATCAGTCTCCAAAGCATAACGATGCTGCTTATAGCGATGCAGCTTGCCAACCGGACCCACCACGCGACGCACTATACCAAGATTTTCGAGACAATTCATATTAGAGCGCACTGTTGTTTTGCTGTAGCCGGTCCTCTCTGCCAACGCATCAAGTGACATAGGCTCGCTCTCCAGGAAGAGAGTGCCTCTTAGTACCCCCATCGCATCGCTCAACCCATTTTTTTGGGCGGATTTGATACATGCGTCAATTAGGGGCTTCTTTAGCGCCAGCATTTCTTCATCGTTCACAATTCACAGGTCAATCATAAAGTTTAAGTATTTTGCGCTTATTCGGTTCGTCCTACAAAATCCGAATGGAAGGTTTTATTGGCATGATTGGCGTGGAGCGACTTGGAGCGTGGATCACCAGAAATCCAGTAATAATCATAACCATAGCAGTCCTCATGACTCTGGGCTCTTTTCACTATGCCCAGTATATAGAAAGCCAGGGCATGACTACAGAGAGCTTCGTATCTAAAGATTCGGCACTCTATCAGCTATATGATCACCTCTACCAGGAAAACTTCGGCTCTGATGGCAATATGATTCTGATAGAGGGCGACGATGTGGCAAAGTCC
>CAYXSJ010000031.1:0-17684 GCA_964467095.1 uncultured Methanotrichaceae archaeon | reverse complement strand
GGCGACATAAAGGAAATAAAGGGCGATATCAAGGAAATAAAGGGCGATATCAAGGCAGTGAAAATAAATACAAATGAGATCAAGGAAGAAATCAAAGGCTTAAAGGAAGACATCCAACCAGGATATGGAATGAATTTTAGGCAAATGCAGGCCGATGTCAGAGCGATAAAAGAACGGCTAGGGATGCTCTGAGCCTATCACCAAGCCAGGAAGAGAACAGGGCTAACACGGGTGGCAATTCTGCTGCAAATAGGTCCTGTCTGCACGTGCATCATATCCTTAATTTTCCTATATCACCGAAAGACCTAATTACCTTAGTCGCGAGATAACATGCATCCAGCGCTGCAAATTGCAGCGCAACAGCGATGAGGGAGCGATTGGTTGTGGCAGTACAGAGCAGCAAAAATCCCCGATCCAAGTCGGGCATACCTGGATATGATGAACTGATCGATGGCGGTTTTCATAAAGGAACAGTCAACACCATCACCGGATCTTCCGGTACGGGCAAGACCGTCTTTGCCAGCCAGTTCATCCAATACGGCATCAAGATGGGAGAGAAGGGAATGATCATCACACCCTCGGAGAGCGCAGAGTACCTGAAGCGAGAGATGATGTCATCCTTCGGCTGGGACTTCTCGACGATGGAAAAAGAGGGAAAACTCACAATCGTCGATGTCACCGACCCCGTTTTGCGCCTGCAAAAGAGCATAGATGTCGATCCGGTGGATTTTCTCATAAACTTCCGCAAGCTTGTGGAGAGAAAGCTGGAGGAGGCAAAGCCCGCCCGGCTCTTCATCGACGACCTGACGGCCTTCTTTTTGGCTGTAGAGCAACCCTTCAAAATCAGGTCCCTGACTGACGACCTCTTCGGTACCATTCGTGCCAGCGGCGTCACAACCGTGGTCACCATAGGCACGGCTTTTGGCACCAACCAATTCCTGGAGTACGGAGCTGACTCGGCCACCATACTCAGCCGTGAGCGCATCAAAAACAATCTCATCCGGTCGATATACATTATGAAGATGCGCGGCTCGAAGATCGCCAATAGCATCAGGGTCCTGGACATCTCGGATGAGGGAATCTCCGTATCCTCACTCTCGCCCTATTCCTGAGAGAAAACGAAAAATCTGAGCAATCATGAAATCTGAAGGTGCCTGATATGATCGAAAGATGGGTTGTCCTGGCTGCGGAAGAAGCAGGTCCCGCCTCGAATAAGATGGGCGGCATCTGGAATGTGGTGGATGCCGAGGCAGTGACGCTGGCCCGGCTTGCGGCGCGGGGAGAGGTGGAAAGCGGCCTGCACATTCTGGTGGCGGGTCCCAACTATCCCACATCCGGCTCAGACTGGAATACAGGCAAAAACCGTGTCACAGATCTCACGGGACTCGATAAGCTGGAGATGGGGCAGCAGCTGCAGTCCGTTCTGGCGGCACTGAATGCTTCCGGCATTGAGACAGTTACCGGGCAACGAATGGTAGAAGGCGTTCCCATCGGCTATGTACTCTTCAATACCAATTACTATCAGTCCCTCATGGTGCGCTGGAAGAATCAGGAGATGACCCAGAGCAACGCCATCAAGACGGAGGCCTTTGATCTGGTGAGCCTCGATTCCATGAACTTTGAGAGAGCTCACTACGGTTGGGAGTACAACCACTACCTCAACCTCTCTTATGCCGTATCCGAGCTGACGAGAGGCCTGGCAAAAGCCCCGGAAGAGATGACGCAGAAGTACACAGACAAGGCCGTCTCGGAGTTTGCCAAATCGGTAATGCCCAAAGTGAGAGTCTCTTTGCACTGCCATGAGTTTGGAGTCTTCTATGCGGTAGCCAGGCTGAAAAAGCTGGGCGTTCCTGTAAGATCGGTCTGCACACTGCACGCCACGGTTCCCGGTCGCACTGCCGGCTATAAGTCTCTGCAAAAAGTAGCCCAAGGCGACTCAAAAATGGAGATAGGCACACCTTCGGGCTTTGCCACCCTGGAGGCCCTGGCCCGCTATGCCGATGCAGTTACATTCGTGGGCGATTCGACCATGAAAGAGGCCATGCTCTTTTACAGATTGAAAGGCATTGTCATCAGGAATGGAATTGATGTGGAGACGCAGGAGATCAACTGGGATAAAAAAGAACGCTGCAGGGCAAGGATCCAGCAGTTTCTGGCCGACAACCTCTACAAGTACTGCGACGGCAAGTGCGTAAAGCAGGAGAACATAATTCCGGTCTTCACCATCTCCCGCATAGAGATCGAAAATAAAGGATACCTTCAGCTCCTTGATGCCCTGGTGCTCCAAGATCATCTGCTCAAGCATAGATTAACCGGCCAGCGTCATGTCGAGGAGACAAGGGTGGTATGCTTCCTGATAGCAGCCCACGGTCCCAAAGACAAAGAGAAGCTCCCGGAAGGATTTCCCATCAATCTCACGCCGGAAGTCCTGGTGGGCGAGGAGATCCGCCTGGAGAATCTGATCAAGGATAGGGGCCTGGATGAATCTGAGCTGATCTCCGGTAAGAGACTGGTAGCGGCACTGCTCTATCCTCAATGGGTGGGACCGAGCGACGGCGGCCTCTCCATGCAGGCTGATGAGATCATGGCCGGCTGTGTTGCCGGCATATTTCCATCTCAATATGAGCCCTTCCTTCTCACCGCTCTGGAAGCAGGCAGGGAAGGCACGCCCAGCATTGTCAGCCGGGCGGCAGGATACAGCGATGCCTTGAAGAAGGTAAAACGCCGCGTGCCGGGCCTGGGGGGCGTGGTGATTGTGGACAACATCGAGGCGCAGCCCCAGGAGACCGTCCTGGACTATGCCCTGGCCCTGGACTACTTCACCTGGACCTATCTGGAGGACGAAGTCAAATACAGGCTGCTTTGCGAAGAGTCCTTCTCTTTAGCCAGGCAGTTTAACTGGAAGGAGCCGGTACTGGAATATTACAGGAATCTGGTAGCTTAGCCTCTTAGCTTTCCAGAAAATCATTGGAAGGGACAAATGAAGATTGCCTACTTGAGCATCGAGTTTCCGCCCAGGATATTCGGCGGCCTTGGCGTGTACGTGGACGAAATATCCAGAGAAATGGTCTCCCTGGGTGAGAGAATCTCAGTCTTTACTTTGGGAGACGGCAAGCTGGAAAGGCACCAGTATATGAATGGTGTGGAGGTGTTCAGGATGTTTCCCGCCCCCATCCGAGATGGCCTGGAGATCTTCCTCTCCGCCCAGACACTTTCCTGGGGCGAGGGCCTGCGCTTCTTGCATGACCTCATAAGCCTGAACCAGCTCGCTGCGGCAAGCATCATGGAAAATGGGCCCTTCGACCTCTGTGTTGCCCATGACTGGCTTGGCCTGCCAGGTGGGATGGCCGTCAAGAGAGAAGGCATTCCCATGATATACCATGTACACGGCCTGGAGGTCGGTCGTTCGGAAAATCCCAACCCCCAGATCGTAGCTTTAGAAAAGAAAGGAATGGAGAATGCCGACAGAATAATCACCGTCTCCGAAGCCATGAAGCAAGAGCTGGCAATCCTTGGCGCGCCCATTGAGAAGGTTTCCGTCTGCTATCATGGCGTAAATGCCGATTTCTTCGATCCCGACAGGGCTGATCCCAGGATTTTAGCCGCTCTGCGAATGAGATATGGCTTTTCCAGAGATGATATTATAATTCTCTTTGTAGGTCGACTGGAGAGCGTCAAAGGCGTCCAAGAGCTTTTTTCCGCTATGCCTGATGTCCTGGCTCTTCATGCCAATGCGAAGCTTCTCGTGGTAGGCAAGGGGAGCCTTGAGTCATGGGCAGCTGAGGAGGTGCAGCGGCAGGGCAACAGCTGTATAACTCTGGTCACAGACTTTCTGAGTGCCGAGGAGAAGATGCACCACTACGCTCTGGCTGACCTGTGCGTATTTCCCAGCATCTACGAGCCCTTTGGCATCGTTGCTCTTGAGGCAGCAGCCATGGGAAAGGCGGCCGTTGTGGGCGCAGCCGGCACATCGGGTCTGGCGGAGATTGTGAAAAACCCGGCCACTGCGCGGCCTACGGGCGTTCATGTCAATGCTCGCGATCCCAGGGATATCGCCTGGGGCATCAATCTCGCTCTGGAGGATCAGGACCAGTTGAAATCCTGGGGAAAGAATGCCCGAGCGAGGGTGCTTGAAGAGTTCACCTGGCAGAAGGCCGCAAAGAGAACACTGGCGATTTATAGGGAAGTGGCTTGACGAAAGAGGAAGGCAAGAGCATGCTGCAAAAGAGCTTCGGCAAATGCTAAATTCGATATAAAGGCAAATCCGAAAGTTCCGAAAAGTTAATCAATTATCCAGTTGTAAAGTATTGCAATTTGTCTATTTCGTTCCTCATATTGATTATATCGTACCGACAAAGGACCAACAACTATCGCTGCAAGGCGAGAATATACCGGTGAAGAGAATTGCGAATTGGAATGCTCTCCTGGGAGAGCTTATACTCAATAAAGGTCGGAGGGGTGGCCCCGTGTGTCTCAGAGATCTCCGAAGCGCTGGCCAGAAGAGGCCATGAAGTGCATGTCTTTACGCGCAGAGGCGATTTTGAGTCCTACGACAAGATCAATGGCGTCCATTACCAGAGAGTGGATGTGGACAGCTCAGGAGATGTCCTGGCTCAGATGAACCGGATGTGTGATGCACTTTACTATCGCTTCGAGGCGGTGCAAAAGCTATTCGGCAAATTCGATATCATGCATGGCCATGATTGGCATCCGGTGCTGGCTTTGACCCGAATAAAGCAGGACTTTGACCTGCCCTTCCTTCTGACCATGCACAGCACGGAGTGGGGCAGGAATGGAAACAACTTCGGGTACGGCATATCCCAGGAGATCTCTCACAGGGAGTGGCTGGGCTGCTATGAGGCCTACAGGGTAATTGTGACCACCAGGCGCATGCAGGATGAACTGATGCAGATTTACAGCCTGCCTGAAGAAAAGATTCGCATAATCCCAAACGGCATCATTATGGGAAAGATGAGGAAGGGCCTTGACGCCGGCCGGGTCAAAGAGAAGTACGGCATACACCCCATGGCACCCTTGGTGCTCTTCTGCGGCAGGATGAGCATTCAGAAGGGACCGGACCTCCTGATAGAGGCAGTGCCTCGTATCTTGAAAAACAGATCAGATGCTCGTTTTGTCTTCATGGGAGAAGGGGGCATGAGGCCGGACTGCGAGAGGAGAGCTCGCGAACTGGGGGTAGCGGATGCCTGCCGATTCCTGGGATACACCTCCAGCGCGGAGAAAGAGGAGCTGGTCAATGCCTGCGATCTCATGTGCGTTCCCAGCAGAAACGAGCCTTTCGGCGTTGTGGTCCTGGAGGCATGGGATGCCTGCAAACCGGTGGTAGCGACGGAGGCCGTGAGCATAATCAAAAACTTCGAGGACGGCCTCCTGGCATACATCCAGCCGGAGTCCATCGCCTGGTGCATAAACCGGCTGCTCGCTAATCCTGAGGAGATGGACAAGCTGGCCCGGGCAGGATGCAGCCGGATTGATGCCGAGTTTAGCTGGGATCGCATCGCCAAGAAGACGGAAGACGTTTATGAAGAGGCGAGAAAACACCGGGTTGCCTTATTTTAGGAGATCTAACCGAAAGGTTCTTGAAGGGGTAGCACAAGGGGCACTTGGCGCCTCGATAGCTTAGCCCGGTATAGCGCGTCCTTGGTAAGGACGAGGTCGCGGGTTCGAATCCCGTCCGAGGCTTCAATTTTTTGTTTTTTAATTGCATTGAAGAATATTTTAAGAAAAGCAATAATTATATAGAGTAACCTACCTAATGACTGATGATCAGGAGAAAAGATATGGGCACTCTGTCATTAATGGTAAAATCAGTTGCAATGTTTATTTTAATATTGTTGGTTATTACGAATTCGCTGGGAAATGAGGAAAATAAGTCGAAGCAAATATTGATACTTGCCTCTTACAATCCCGGCTTGAGATGGACCGATTCCATTGGCAGCGAGATCGAGAATCAATTGTCCATATACTATCCAACAGCAGCTTTCTCTTTTGAGTATATGGATACCAAGAAACAGGCCCCCACCGAGACTCGCCTGGCCGAATTGAAGGAATCATTCCGAATTAAGTACAGGGATCACCATTTTGATGTCATTATCTGCTCGGACGATGATGCTTTCAACTTCCTCCTGAAGAACAGAGACGAGCTGTTTAGAGATAGCCCGGTGGTCTTTTGCGGAGTTAATTTCTTCGAAGACAAGATGCTGGCCGGCAAGAAAGGCTTCACGGGCGTAGTGGAAGCGTTCGATCTGCCAGGTACCCTTTCTCTTATGACGAGCTTGCACCCGAAAACGAAACAAATAGTTGTAGTAAACGACCGTACAACCACCGGCATGGCAAATAGAGAGGTCTTGAACCAAACCCTGCAAAGCTTCAGCGAAAATGTCAGCTTCATTATCTGGGATAACATGACTGTAGAAGAGCTGCAGAGGAATGCGTCTCAACTTTTGGAGGGCAGTTTAATTCTTCTCTTGAATTACAATCGCGACCGAGAGGAAAGAGTCCTGACTCATGAGGAGAGCGCATGGCTTCTTCGAAGCTCGAGCTTTGTTCCGATTTATGGTACGCGGGACGTTTATATGGGCTTCGGCGTGCTTGGCGGAGTGATCACCTCCGGTCAGGTTCAGGGCAGTATGACTGCAAAACTGGCACTTCGAATTCTTCGGGGCGAATCTGCGGACAGAATTCAGGTAATAAAAAAGCTGCCCAAATCTTACATGTTCGATATGATTGAACTGCGACGCTTTAATATCAGTCTCTCAGATATTCCGCAGGAGAGCGTTATCGTTAACCAGCCGCTTCATTCTCGGGTTGATCTCAGTGATAAAAACCTGAGCGGCTTGGATTTGTCCGGGACAGACCTGGTTTTGTCTGAGCTGCAAAGATCAGACCTTCGCGGAACGGACCTCAGCCGATCTTATTTAAACCAAACCAGTCTCTTCGATGCCAATATTGCAGGAACAAATCTCAGCAGAGTAATTATGGTATTTGCAGACCTTCATGGCTCCGACCTCTCCCAGGCCGATCTCAGGGGTGCCTTCATGCCTGCCTGCAATATGCTGGGCTCAAATCTGACTAACGCGAATCTAACAGGTGCCTACTTGCCGACCAGCTTCTTAATGGGCTCAAATTTGAATGGCGCAGACCTATCTGGCTCCTATATGGACCAGTCTTTTATGGATAATTCAACTCTAGTTCGTGCTAAACTGAATGGAGCCAGCTTATGGGCAGTGAAAATGAGCGATTCAAACCTGAGAGGAGCAAGCTTCATAGGAGCACTCATGGATCGTTCTACCTTCCGTAATTCCCAATTGAACGGTGCTAATCTGACCGGAGCAAGCCTGGTCGGAGCGAACCTGATTAATGCCACCATATCCAATGCAGACCTTTCCAGGATAGCGATCTCTGAGTCCCGATGTGGAGGAGCAAATTTCTCATGCTCCAATCTGGTTAAGTCAACAATGGGTTTTGCCAACCTGACCGGTACAAATCTCAGCATGACGAACCTCTCGGGCTCATATCTTGTAGCTTCAAGCCTGGAGGGTTCCGATCTTTTCAAGGCGAATCTTACCGGCGCAAACCTCAAAAATGCCTTTATGCACCAAGTCAGGCTTGTTGAGGCCAGGCTATCAGGCGCTAGTTTGCCCGGAGTGCACCTGGAAGATTCTGATCTATCCAATTCCGATTTTGAACAGGCCGATCTTACCGGCGCTTTGCTCAGCAGCTGCAATCTGACTGGTGCCAATCTGAATGGTGCCAGGCTCCTCGGTGCGGATCTCAGCCTTGCTATCCTGGAAGGTGCATATATGACCCGGGCCAACATGATGGGTGCCAAAATGAGTTGGGTGGATCTGAGCGACAGCAGTCTCACAAATTGCCAGCTCACCAGAGCAGAACTCTTTGGAGCAAACATCAGTAATTGCGACCTGACAGGTTCGGACTTCACCCGAGCATATTTAGTGAGAGCCAATCTATCAGGCAGCACTCTGGAGGACGTCAACTTGGATTACGCCGACCTTACCGGCGCAAATTTGAGAAATGCCCATATGAGCGAGGTCAGACTTACAAATGTATTTCTGAATGAAGCTGACCTATCGGGCGCGGACCTCACGGGATCTTACCTCTATGGCATGACCCTTGAGGGAACTGTTTGGAAAAAGGCGAACTTGAGAATGTCCCGCATGATTTTACTGAACCTCCTGGACGCAAATTTCAGCGGAGCCGACCTGAGGAAGACCCGTTTTGCCCAGACCTATATGAATAACACTGATTTTTCCGGTGCGGATCTAAGTGGTGCCGTCTTTGACACGTCTGCCTTCGAAAACGCTGATTTTAGGGGCGCAAATCTGCAGGAAATCAAGTACGATTCCATAGCGCTTAATTTTTTCGCGGTGTCCAAACTCGACGGGGCAAAGATGAGCGCGGATCTGCAAAGAGACCTCGAGAAAATACGGTCAGGGAAAATAACCTGACCTGGAAAATTTTGAATGGAGATGGTCTGATTGAAATGCGTGTCAATATTGTGGAATGTAATTCTTTGCGCACTTCTCCTGGTTGGCTTGGCAGGAGCAGGCGGGATTGCCACCGTTAATGATTCCCCGGGAAAATCCGAGCTAAATGTGACATTGCTCGATTTTGGCCCTGTCGGAGACCATGGCTGGACGTACGAGGCTCATCTGGGCGCTACCAAAATGGCCCAGAGGCAATCTTTTGTTAACCTCTCTGAGAGAGAGAACGCCGCAGGTCCTGATGCACCCCAAATATTGAGAGAATATGCCGAGAATGGAGCCAGGCTGATATTCTGTCACAGCTACAGCTTCATCGATGCCATCAAAGAAGTTGCGCCTGAATATCCAGATGTCATTTTCATGTGGGGTGGCGGGACAGAAAAGCTGGCTGCCAATGCAGGAGTTTATTACGAAAGGATTTATGAGGCTCAGTACCTTGCGGGAATAGTGGCCGGCAATATGACAAAGACAGATAAGATCGCTTTTGTTGCAGCTCTTCCCACATCCCAGGTAATAATTGGCATCAATGCCTTTGCCAGAGGAGTTGCATCATCCAATCCCCGCGCCAAGGTGCATGTGGAGTGGATCGGAGAGTGGTATAACCCAGGAAAAGAGCGTGCAATAGCTTTAACACTTATCAATAACGGGAGCGATGTCATAACCCATTGGTCAGATTCCGATTCGACTGGCCAGACCGCTGATGAGATGGGCACCTATTTTGTATCTTTCGGCTCAGATGTAGGCAGGTTCTCCCCTCGTGTATTTCTAACTGGCGCAATCTGGAACTGGGAGCCTATTATGACAGATATTGTAGAATCTGTGCACAATGGGACCTGGGGCTCTCATCCCACACAAGACTGGTGGTACGGACTGGCTGAAGGTGGAGTAAAGCTGGCACCTTTCGGTGACATGGTTCCCGGCAATGTCAGATCTTTAGTGGACGAGAAGCAAAAAGAGATTATGCAAAGAAAGCTGATAATATTCCCGGACACGAGTGACGAAGAGCTGAAAACGATGTATTATCTCGAACCCAATGTTGCAGGCAAGCTGCCAAAACGATGAGATCTTGTTCGCACTCTACCGGCACGTCTCCCAGGATCGCAGCACCTCCGCCACCGACCAGGCCTGAGAGATGCATCCGCCCGGCCGCTGGGGCATATCGCCGTCAAAGACCTCTGGAAGAGTTTTGATCCCGCCGGCTTGCAGCATTATCAAAGGCATGAGAAGCTTTCTGGCCTGCGCCAGGCTCGACTCGGATCTGCCCTTCACAGAGAGCATGGCATCAATGTACGGCCCCATGAGCCAGGGCCAAACGGTGCCCTGGTGGTAGGCCCCATCTCTGCGGCGAGGATCACCCTCGTATCTGCCCACATAGCGCGGATCGCGGGGCGAGAGCGTTCGCAGGCCAAAAGGCGTGAGCAATTCCCGCGTTACAACATCAAGAATGCTCTTCCTCATAACCTCCGGCAGAAGATCGGGAATTCTTGCTGCGATTATCTGGTTAGGCCGGATGGATGCGTCCTCATGGTCAATCACATCATAAAGGCACCCGGTCTCGCTGTTCCAAAACCTCTGGTAGCTTTTCCTGACCCTCTCGGCCAGCTCTGCAAATCCTGGATCTGCAGACTTGCCCAAAGCCTCGCAAAGCTTCTGCATATCCCGCAAGGCACAAAACCAGAGGGCATTTATCTCGCAGCATTTCCCCACCCTTGGGGTCGCCGGCCGGCCATCCAGGCGCGCATCCATCCAGGTGAGCGCAGGCCCGGATATGATTAGACCATCCTCCGCCCCTCCAAAGTCCTCTCCCGGCCGAGAATAGCGACTGAATACATCCAGTAGACTGGGCCAGAATTCCCTGACAGACTCCAGGTCTTTAGAATACTCAAAATAGCTGCAAACGGCCTGAACAAACCACAAAGATGCGTCCACTGTGTTGTAAGATCTGGCCCCAAGGTCATTAGGCAAAACGCCATCGTTCATGGCGGATGCAAAGGATTTCAAGACCTGCCTGGCATCCTCATAGCGCCCTGTGCAGAGCAGGAGGCCGGGCAGGGAGATCATGGCGTCTCTTCCCCAATCATCAAACCAGTGGTATCCGGCAATGATGCTCTTGCCCTGACCTCTTTTCACCAAAAAGGCGTCCGCGGCCCCTGCCAGATCGGAAAGAGGGGGCTTCAGCTTTGCCAGGCGCTCCTTTTCTTTTTTCTGCTCTGCCCTCCAATCAGGCATGCCGGTTCTCCAGGTGGAGACAGCGATGGCAAAGGATGAATCCCCGGAAAGCTCTACCTCGAAGCGGCCCGGGGAGAAGAGATCTTCCTTCCAGGCCAGGCCGCGCCGACGCTCCTCTTCATACTCGAAGTTGTGGTAAATCATCTCCTGCGGCACATACGCGGGCCCGTCCGAGTGGATAGAGAGAGGGATGTCCGGATGAAGACCTGACCGGAGAATCGTTCCCGCTTCAAGAGGTTCCTGGCTCATGCCCGGCAGAGGGGATGCGGCGTGAAAGCATCGGCAGTGCGCCAGGGGAACGATGCGCAGCAGGCCCCGGCCATTCTTAATTTTGTAGCTGATGATAGTAGTATTCTCACCACGGATCATAAAAACGGTCTTCTCGATCCGAGCGCTGCCTACCTGATAGCAGAAACAGGGGAATGGATCCCGGCGAAACTCCCGTATATATTTGAATCCCTGGGGATGGATCACGCCGGGATATTGATGATTGGCTAAAGAGACGCCCTCAATCTCCTCGTCCAGGGAAGAGAGCAAAAGCCAGCGGTCTACCGGGGGCCGGCGCGCCGCTACGAGAAGGCCGTGATAGGCCCGCGTGTTGGCGCCCACGGCCGTAGAGGAGGCATAGCCGCCCAGGCCGTTGGCCAGCAGCCATTCCCGTCCCGCGCCCTCTTCATAGCTCTGGGGACGGATGGCGCCCTCTGCTGCCATCATTTTCCCTCCGAGAGGGCGGCGTCCACCGCTCTTAGCAAGCTTTTTCGCAGCCGCTGTCCCTTGAGGCTCTCTGCTCCGGCCATCTGCTCCGCCAGAGCCGTATCACCCAGACTGGTCTTCGCCCAGAAGGCCAGATCGCCCTGGCCATTATGGTACTGCAATGATTCGAGCGATACAGTTTTTAAAATATTTTGCAGGCCGGCCAAACTCCAGGCGACCTCTCCCGTGAACTGATCCACACCAGTGGCAAAGCTGAAGGGCGAATCTGCCAGATGGATCTTCCTCTTGAGGCGGTAGTGCAGATCGCTTAAAACGCTGAAGTAGGTGACCGAGGCATCATAAGGGATGCCGTAGGGGCTGAAGTAGCTGTGCACCTCTCCCGGCCCCCCGCCATGAGTGAAGATGTAGTAGAGATGATCGGAAATGCCAAGCGTCCTCCAGATCCATAAGAGATCCTTGTCTTTGCTCTCCTTGACCGGTGCCTCCAGCCTCTTCTGGTAGATGAAGCAGGCCTGCTGCAGAGCATTGCCCAGCCAGCAGCTCGTGTCCCTCTCCAGATCCGCCCATGAGACATAATTTGGCACTGACAGCTCCTTTTGCGGTGCAATCTCCCGGGCAATCTCCGCGGGCGTGGCGGAGCGGAGGTTTCCGTGCTTCAATATCTCATCAGGCAGGTGGCGCAGAAACTCAAAGATGCCCGTGTCCACCCACTGATGCTCGCCGAATGTCTCATAGTCGCAGAAGATGTTTATGCACTGACCGGGGGCAGAGGCAAGCCAGCCGGCATACTTGTCGGCAGTGAGGGGATACTCTACCCAGTTGTGCGAGGAGAAGCGAAAGCCTATGTCGTCTGTGAGCTTGTAGTTTCGCAAAAGCAAGGAGATGCCGGCCCCTGGCGGCCGGTAAATGTAGTTGGGATTTTCCACAACCCCCTCAGTGAAGATGGCCCTGTATCCCATGCCATCGACCATTCTCGCAATCTCGTCATTGTAGATCAGCTCCGTATTCTCGAAGGTGGTGGGATGCAGACCGAAGATGTCCCAGATCATCTCCCTGTGCATTTTGACCTCCTCGAAGAACTCGCTCTTCTCCTCGTAGAGGCTGGCCAGGGAGTGATAGTAGGTCTGCTCCATCACCTCCACCTGGCCAGTCTCCACCAGCTTGACGAAGGAGTCCAGGACCTCGGGACGAAAGACGCGACACTGCTCTAAAAAGACGCCAGAGAAGCTGTAAGCGACCTTAAAGGGCCTATCCTTTCCCACATGCTTTCTGATGCTCTCCAATATCACCTTATTGGCAGGCAGATAGCACTTGTCGGATATGCGCTCAAAGATCCTCTTATTCTCGGAATTATCAAAATAAAACTCCTGCAGATTGGGCACAACCTCCTTTAAGGGAGATCCGTCCCAGAAGAAATTTTTCTTGAGCCGGAGTGGCTGGTGGACCTCAAAGCATAGGGATACAAGGGTCATGTTTCTATATCAGGCTGCAAAATATTTACATCCTTCGCGCAAATTTCAAATACATTTCATTGCCGCAAACCGGCCAATGCAAACGAGCCAATCAAAAAGTATAAATGCAAGAACGATCTTCTAACGTGCTTCCAGTGGGGGAATTTGTAATGGTAATTGGATTAACAATGATCAAGGTTAGCCCCGGCCGAGAAAGATCGGTTTATGCCAATCTGCAAAAGAGACCGGAAGTAAGGGACGTTTATCGTCTCTTTGGAGAGTATAGCTTCTTTCTAGTTATGCAGGCAGAAGAGAAAAATGGACTCTCTCGCATGCTCAGCGAGATAAAAGCAAAAGAGAATGTCATCAAGACCGGGCCCGTACTTCTCACTGCAGATAGCGAGCCCGAAGTAATAGCAAAATCTTCACTTCTTCCTGTTTTTCTATTCTGAGCAGCTCGTCTCCAGTATGGGCGCAAATTTTGTGCCGTAGTAGATTATGCCCCTTTCACCCTCTTTTCCCAGAATGCGAAATACAGGCCGAACGCGCATGCCGATCTTCACTCCAGCCGAACTGGAGACGACCTGACCGGTAATCTTGGGGCCCTCATCCAATTGAATAATGGCCAGATTATAGGGCGTCAACCTCTCGAAATCCTCAGTGGCATTATAGATGGTAGTATAAGTTACGATGGTGCCCGTCCCCTTGAAGGTGTACTCCTCTAAATGCGCCCCGCGACGGCAGTTGGGGCAGAGGTTCCTGGGAGGGAAGAAGTATTCATTGCAGCGAGTGCAGTGTGTCCCGGAAAGATTGTATCTTTGCGGTATGCTTCTCCAGAATCTGGGCGCTTGGGTTGTCATCTTTACCTCGTAAATATGTGAACCAGGGCCGTTCCGCCGGAACCGCCCACATTGTGAGCCAGGCCCACCTCTGCTTCATCCACCTGACGCTTGCCTGCCTCGCCCCGCAGTTGCAGAGCAATCTCGTAGGCCTGCTTTATTCCTGTAGCGCCTACGGGATGGCCGCAGGCCTTCAGTCCTCCGGAGGTGTTGACGGGCAGGCTTCCGCCCAAGGCCGTCAGCCCCTCTTCCGTGGCTCTGCCGCCCTGGCCCTTCTCCACAAATCCCAGGTCCTCTATGGCCAGGATCTCTCCTATGGTAAAGCAGTCATGCACCTCGGCCACGTCAACCTGGCGCGGCTCGATTCCGGCCTGAGCGAAAGCGGACCGCCCGGCATGCACAGTGGCATCGAGAGTTGTCAGATCGCGGCGATCGTGCAGGGCCAGAGTATCGCTGGCCTGGCCGCAGCCCACGATCCTTATGGGGCTTTCAGAAAGCTTTCTTGCGATCTCTGTGGGGGCAAGCACCACGGCCGCCGCTCCATCGGAGATGGGAGAGCAGTCCAGGACATGCAGAGGATCCGCCACCAGGGGAGACTTATTCACATCTTCAACAGTTATCTCCATATGATACTGCGCTATGGAATTCATGCAGGCATGGTGGTGATTTTTCACAGCCACCTGGGCCATCTGGTCATGCGTTGTCCCATAGCGGCGCATATGCAGCTTGGCCATCATGGCATAAAGCGCAGGGAATGTCGCGCCAAAGAAGCACTCCCATTCCCTGTCGGCTGCCGCTGCCAGAGCATCGGCGGCGGTTCCGGAGGAGACATCGGTCATCTTCTCAACGCCCGCTGCGATGACAATGTCGCTATAGCCGCTTGCCACAGCCAGCACAGCCTGGCGAAGGGCGAGCCCACCGGAGGCACAGGCCGCCTCCACGCGCGTGGAAGGTATGTGCAGCCGGGAGAGGCCGGCGCAGTCGGCGATGAGCGCACCGATATGCTCCTGCTCAATGAATCTGCCTCCGCTCATGTTGCCCACATAGAGAGAGTCGATCTGCTCACCGCTGATCTCGGCATCGTCAATGGCCAACACTCCGGCCTCAGCGATCATGTCGCGCAAAGAGACATCCCATCGCTCTCCGAACTTGGTGCAGCCGACACCAATTATGGATACGGATCTCATATTCTCAGCTTGCCCTTATGCTTGGCATACATGGCATAATCAAGATACTCGGCCCCGCCGATATAGTCGCGAACGCTTGGCGCGCCACAGCGGATGTCTTCTATTCTGTCTTTCACGCTTATGCTGAAGGCGTCGCTTCCGGCGCCGGAGCCAAAGCTGGTCACAAAGATGCGCTCACCAGGGCGGGCAATGTCTAAAGTGGCAGCAAGGCCTATGAGGCAAGATGCCGAGTACGTGTTTCCAATCAGGGGCACAATCAATCCCGGCTCGATCTGCTTTTTGGAAAAGCCCAGCATCTTGGCCACACGCACGGGAAACTTGCCGTTGGGCTGGTGAAAGACGGCATAATCATAGTCCTCAGGCGCAGTCCCCATGCGCTCCATAAGGCCGCGCGCTGCACCTGACACATGCTTGAAGTAGGCAGGCTCGCCCGTGAATCTTCCCCCGTGCTCCGGATAGGCCATGCCCTCCCGCCTCCAAAAGTCAGGAGTATCAGTGGTGAAAGAATAAGTGCCATCGATCTCAGCGATCAGGTCACGGCTGCCTATCAGATACGCGGCTCCTCCTGCTGCTGCCGTATATTCCAGCATATCTCCAGGAGCTCCCTGGCTCACATCCGCGCCTATGGCCAGGCCCAGATCAATTAGATTTGAGCTGACCAGACCGAGGCATGCCTGGACGGCAGCGGTGCCCGCTTTGCAGGCAAACTCGAAGTCAGCCGCCGTAAAAGAGGGTGATGTGCATACTGCCTGGCCCACGATGGTGGCGGTGGGCTTTACTGCATAAGGATGGCTCTCCGAGCCGGCATAAATTGCTCCTATCCGTTTAGGATCTACACCGGCACGATGCAAGGCATTTCTTGCCGCCTCTACGGCTATCGTCACCGTATCCTCATCCAGATCAGGCACGGATTTCTCGAAAACACGAAGGCCCTCTGCGACCTCATCGCCGTCTCCCCAAATCCTGGCAATCTCGTCCAGCCTTATGCGAAATCGCGGGATATAGACCCCATAGCTTACAATACCTGAGACCAAGAGATTTCACCCTTTGCTCAGTGCACTGGAGATCTCATCAACGGAAAAATGTGTCGTTAAAAGAGGAATATTCTCGACCTGTGCGATCCTTATGGCAATGGGATCAACCTCAGACGGCATAACCCCCTGCAAGATCACGGCGCCGGGCTTGAGGTTTGTGACCCGCACGGCCACCATGGGCGACTTGCCGGAATGAACGCCCGTGAATATCAGGGCGCGAGCAGTGCTGCGTCCGTAGATCTTCTGGAACTGGTCGGGAAGCATCTCAATGATGGCCTTCATGCTGTCTATTAACGTATAACCCCAGATGGTGATATCCGTGCGACCGAATAGGATCTCTGCATCCAGTTTTTCGACAATGGTCGCGAGGACGATGGGCTCCTGATACTCACAGACGCTGCATATGGAGTCCAGGCCTAAAATGTCGCCCCACATGTCCTCGTAGGCGCGCAGAACATTGCAGCCCCGGCTCTCGTCTATTCGGAGGAGCGCATCAATGATCTTGCTCACGATCATTATGCCTGGGGACTTTCGCCTGCCGCTTTCATAATCGGAGATCACTGAAGGAGATATGCCCAGATGATTGGACAGGTCGGTCTGAGTTATGCCGAAGTTCCGTCGCCATTTCCTCAGGGTATCGCCTGGATTTTGAGAAAGGGTGATCTCTCCTGCTATCTTCTCAGCCAATAATCCTCGTGCGTTGGAGATCTCCCCACAGGAATTCATAAAACAATAACTGATCAAACTAGGATATAAATCTAGCGAAAATAATTCGGCATTCAACGTAATAAAACTGATCAAAAAAGGAGTGCGTCGACCGGGATTCGAACCCGGGTTGTAGGCTTGCTTCGCAGAGATCAAAATCTGCCTGGAAGGCCCAAGTCATAACCACTAGACCATCGACGCCCGCCCCCTAGGTAGCACAGGTTGAACTTAACTGTTTCGATCCGAAATCCATCAATCAAAGCCCATCAGATAATTTGATATATGGGAGTGAACGCGAAAAGCGATTCAGGAAATAAAAATGAATGCCCTGATCGTTGCTTTCTGGCTGATGCTGCCCGCCTACATACCCAACAATTGCGCCGCGCTCTTCGGGGGCGGCATGCCGCTGGATGGAGGCCGGATATTCCAGGACGGACGGCGCACGCTGGGCGATGGCAAGACCTTTAGAGGGACCTTCGCGGGAACTGTCTGCGGCATTCTGGTGGGGCTGCTACAAAACATGGTCGCTCCGGTGCTCGGCCTGCCCTCTTTCGGCAGCGGCTATGAGCAACTGTTCATTCTCCTGAGCCTCTCCCTGGGAGCAATGCTGGGGGATATCGTGGCGGCATTCTTCAAGCGCCGCATGGGTCTGCGGCGCGGTGCGCCCCTTTTTATCATAGATCAGCTTGATTTTGTCATCGGAGCCTGGCTATTGACCCTGCTCATAGCACCGGACTGGCTTATGCAGAATTTCACGTCTTCCATAATATTAATCGTGCTCATAATAACCCCCATTCTGCACCGGATAACTAATATCATAGGCTACAGGATGGGGGCGAAGAGAGAACCCTGGTAAGCTCACAATTGCTTTTTTCCATGTCGGCTATCGCGAAAGGTTTATAAGTTTAGGTAATTGATACCAAGAGCGTCATAGCCAATTTTATCGTGAAACAGCATGAAATTGGTGAAATGAAAAGGAGGAGGAATAAATGGACGCATTTAG
>CAYXSJ010000030.1:0-18074 GCA_964467095.1 uncultured Methanotrichaceae archaeon | reverse complement strand
GAGGAGGCAGTCAAGGCGATGATGGGAATTCTCGGATTGAGAGCCCTTGATCCTTCCCGGCGAATGATTCGGGTGGCCTCGAAACCGTCCATATCGGGCATGTGACAGTCCATCAAAACCAGGTCATAAGTAACGGTCTGGAGTACATTGACTGCTTCCAGACCATTGGCCACGGCATCCGCCTGGTGACCCATGTTTCTCAGAATGGCCAGTGCCACTTTCTGGTTTACAGGATTATCTTCTGCCAGAAGGATGCGTATTTTGCGCTTGAGGGATTGGGAAAGGCCGGGCAAGGCCGTGGAGTGCTCTAGAGATCTCTCGCCCTTAATTTCAGTGAGCGTCACAGTCGCAGATAGGGACCTTTCATGCGTCTTCTCAAACACCGCAGTGAACCAGAAGGTGGACCCTTTGCCCTCAATGCTCTCCACACCGATCCTTCCACCCATTAGCTCGGCGAGCCGTTTGGAGATGGCCAGACCCAAACCAGTTCCGCCGTATTTGCGCCTGGTGGAGCCATCCGCCTGGGTGAAGGAAGTAAAGAGAATATTCTGCCTGCTCGCCGGGATGCCAATGCCGCTGTCGCTGACTGAGAAGCGAAGTGTGGCAGTTTTCTCATCCGCGTTCTCCAGGCTGACGCGTATCAATATCTCGCCCTCATCGGTAAACTTCACGGAATTGCTTCCCAGGTTGACTAGAATCTGGCGCAGCCTTCCTGGATCTCCACTCAGAAGCAAAGGAACTTCAGGCTCAACCTGACAGACCAGCTTCAGCCCTTTCTCGTGAGCACTGATGGTCAAAAAATCGGTCGTATCCTTCAGCGCCGAGCGCAGGTCGAAGTCCAGGATTTCCAGCTCCAGTTTTCCGGCTTCGATCTTGGAGAAGTCAAGAATTTCATTAACGAGAGACAGCAAGCTCTCGCCGCTGATACGAGCGATTTGTGCATATTCACGCTGCTCAGCGCTCAGGTTCATATCCATCAGCAATCCGATCATGCCGATGACGCCGTTCAAGGGAGTGCGGATCTCATGGCTCATATTGGCCAAGAATTCGGACTTGGCTGCATTGGCCTGCTCTGCTTTTGCAGCCATCATCTTGGCATGCTCAGTGGCCATCAGCAACTGCAAATTGGTTTTCTTCATTTTATTTTCGGCTTGCTTATACCTGGTGACGTCACGGATGGATTCGATCGCACCTACGATAGTGCCGTTGCTGTCGTACAGAGGAGACGCAATTCCCCAGAGAAACGCACCTTTACCACCACGGTGCTTTGGAACGTATGCCTCCGCAATCATTTGATCTTCCTTTCTCAAAACAAAGAGATATTTCTCTTCGATCTCCTTGCTGTCCATAAAGATCAGGTCGATGAGGATAGGTCGGCGTTCGCCATAGAACGGGATTGCATAGGCATAATCATCCTTACCCATCATCTCAGCCTTCGACACGCCGAGCATCTCTTCAATAGCGTGGTTCCAGGCGATGACCTTTCCTTCCCGGTTTATAACGAATGTAGCATCCGGCAGGAAATCAATGATATCAGCTAGGCGTCTTTCAGATTCCAGCAGTGCATCCTCAGCCCGTTTGCGATCGGTTGTATCAGATATAACACCCAGTAAACCTATGAACACGCCGTTCGATCCTACCATTCGTCGGCCACTTAAATATCCCCAGAAATCGCTTCCATCTCTGCGGAGATAATGTCGCTCTGTATAGATAGTATCGAGCCTATTTTCCAGCATCGCTTGCAGGTTATTTGTTCCCACCTGGCGTTCATCAGGATGGACAAAGGCAGTATATGAGGTGCCGATCATTATCTCCAGCGGGCATGCAAACAGACTAGCCAACTGCTGGTTGGCCTGAACGATCTGCCCCTCAGGGTCAACTATGATTATTCCCGCGCTGGAGGTCTCGAAAATAGTCCTGAGCCTTAATTCATTCTCCTTTCGTGCGGCGTCTGAACGCAGGCGCATCAAGGCATTGCCTATTTGCAGGGCAAGCGTCTCAAGCATGTTGCGAGTGCTGGCAGGTATTTCGTCGTGAGTGTGCGAAGCGAGGTTCAGCAAGGCGATCAATTGCCCCTGGCTTAGCACGGGGATAAAAGCTACCGCGCGCAGTCCCTCTTGCAGGAGGGTGTCGTCCTTAGTCGGTCTGATATTGGCGTAGATCCCGAAGTGAACTTCGCCTGCTTCGGCCAGGCGCGCAAGCGGGGAATCGGCAGCGTAATGTGAGATATGCGCTACAAATTGAGGCGATAGCCCGCATTGCGCCACCAGATCGAGCATTCCGCTTGCCGGATCAAACTCGAAAACGCCGCCACAGTCAAAGCTCTCTAACTGCAAAGCGACCTCCAGGACATGCTTAAGTGCCTGGTGCAGATCGTCGCTGGAATTAAGCGCAAGACTGAGGTCATACTGGAGGCACAGCGTCGTCTCGGCCTGTTTCCTCTCGGTGATATCTGCAGCGCTCCCCTCGAAACCATCGATCATGCCGGCTTCGTCCTTCAAAGGAACAGCACTTGCACAGAACCAATGCCACGTCCCGTCGGCATGCTGCACGCGTAGTTCGATGCCCGCTTGTCGTTGTCCTGTCTCGACTACTGCGCGCATGAATTCCATGCACCTCGCAATATCATCCGGATGCACGAATTGCCGGAATGATTTTCCGATTACCTGGTTTGCCTGGTACCCCAGGAGTGCGGAACAACCAGGGGAAACAAAGGTGAATACGCCATCTGGTGTGAATGAATAGATAATGTCATGGCTGTTTTCGATCAATCTGCGGTATTTCTCCTCGCTCTCTCGCAGCGCTTCATTGGCCTCCTTCTGCTTGGTAATATCACAAGTCGTGCCAAAGACGCTGACCCGGCCGTCCGACTGGCGATAAGCAGAACCCTTGGAACGAACCCAAATCGTCGTGCCATCAGCCTTTAGCATACGGTATTCTGCGGTTTTGTCCGTCCCTTGCGTTCGTATCCCTTCAAAGAATATCTCCTGCACAAGCGGCAAGTCATCGGGATGAATATAGTAAATGTATTTGTCGAAGCTGTTTCCGATAGTTCCATCCGGCAAGCCTAGCATCCTGTCTGCAACCGGCGAGATGTAGGAACCGACGTGCTCTGCCATGACATCGACATCATAGCGCCAGAGGATATCGGATATCATCGATACTACCTGCTCATACTGTGATTTGCTGTTCTCTGCAGCTTGCCCAGCTTCCCGCAATGCTTCCTCAGCCAGCGTGCGGCCAGTGACATCCATGATTATCACCAAGGATGGTTTATACTGATACATCTTTCGGAAGATATATCAGAGGCGGCGATGTAGTTCTGAGCAAAGTCAATTTTATTCCTTGTAGCCTGTGGTGCTCTCAAAGACCTCCCGCAACCGTCCAGCAGTCTCCGGCGAAAGCCTTCTGTCCACGGCATCCAGAAAGGTCTCTGCACACTGCGGCGCGATGCACAGCAAGCATTCCGAGCCGTCCATGGCTCGCTCTGCCAGATACTTCAGGTCTTTATCGCGCAGCTTCTCCAGCCGGAACTGGAAGTCGTCCCTGTCGGTTATGTAGTAGTTGGAGATGGATGTGAGCAGGCCGCCGACGGCTTCCGGATCCCTGCATGGTGCCAGCTTCCTCAAGATCGATATATCCTTTTTGTTGAGTTTTTTCATCGTCATCACCTGGACAATATTTTTGTATTTCTTTGGATCATTCTTCTTCTATTTGGATCGTACGATCATGATTCTTCACTTGAATTATGAGATTGTCTTGAAAGCAGGACATCATGATATCTATTGATTGTTCATGATTTATAATGTGACGCTTGAAGCCATGATTTGTATTTCAAGGAATCAAGGAATAAATTCATATGATCCCGGCAAGATTTATATGCGTATAGTCATTGATTAACGATTGTGATATGAGCAAAATAATCGCAGATTTGAGGATTTCATGCAAATAAAGTCGCCATGTGAGCAGATCGTTTGGGATGTCCTGCCCAGCATCAGAGCAGCTCTCGCCGAAGAGCTGATCAAGAGAGGAATATCCCAAAAAGAGGTCTCCAAAATGCTGGGCATTACGCCGCCGGCGGTATCCCAGTACGTCTCCAAGAAGAGGGGCTACAATATAGAGTTTCGGGAAGACATCAGACAGGCCATAGGAAAGCTCGCCGACGACCTGATCGAGGAAAAAGCAAAAGGCAATGAGCTCGTGAAGAGGATTTGCGGGATCTGCCGCATGCTACAGGACGATGAGTCTGCTTGTATTTCCGCCAAATGCAAGGGGCTTTAGCAGGTATTCTGAATGAATCGGGCAGATAAGCTGGAAGACCTTAAAAAGAGAATTGCAGAGAAGGAAAAGCTTCTCGTGGCCTACTCTGGTGGCGTGGACAGCAGCCTTCTGGCTAAAGTGGCGCGTGATGTTCTGGGCGACGGGGCTCTGGCCGTCATCCTGGATAGTGAAACCATGCCAAGAAGCGAGCTATTGCAGGCGATGGCTCTTGCAAAATCTCAGGGGCTGAATTGTCAGGTAACAGAATTCTCTATACTGGCGGATGAGCAGTTTTTGCAAAATCCGGCCAACCGCTGCTACATCTGTAAGAAAAAGTCCGCCGCAGTCCTAAAAAGCGTAGCTGCTGAGAAGGGCATAAGCTGCATCGCAGATGGAGTCAACCTCTCCGATTACGGGGACTATCGGCCTGGAATTGCTGCATGCAATGAAGAAGGAATCTGGCATCCTTTCGTGGATGCACACATAACTAAAGAGGATATTCGCATCCTGGCGCATAGCCTTAACCTGCCTGTCTGGAACAAGCCATCTTCGGCCTGCCTGTCATCTCGAATTCCTTATGGCGAGCCGATCACGCCGGAAAACTTGCGAATGGCGGAAGAGGCAGAGGAGTACCTGAAAAGCAGGGGCTTTGGGCAACTTCGGGTGCGGGTCCACGGTCGCATGGCCCGAATTGAGCTACTAAAGCAGGATATGGCCGGAGCGATTGAGGAGAGCGACGGGATAGCCAGGATGCTCAAATCAATCGGATTTGATTATGTCGCCCTGGATCTGCAGGGCTTTCGCAGCGGGAGCATGAACGAGGTTTCTGTGAGAGAGGCATTATGGACGTCCGGAAAATAAGAAAGCACTTTCCCATCTTGAAGGATATCATCTATCTGGACAGTGCATCTACCAGCTTGACTCCTGAACCTGTGTTAGAGTCTGTACTGGATTACTACCATAGCTACAAGGCCAATGTGGGCCGCGGCGTTTACCGGATGGCGCAGCTTGCCGATCAGCGCTACCGGGATGCTCACCGCAAGGCTGCAGACTTCGTAGGCGGAGCCGGGCCGGAAGGCACGACGATCTTTACCAGGAACACCACGGAGTCAATCAACATCGTCGCCCGCGGCATGCTGTGGAAGAGAGGAGAATGCATCGTCACCAGCATTCTGGAGCACCACTCCAATCTCTTGCCCTGGATGAGGCTAAAGGAGAAAGGCGTAAAACTTCGGGTCATAAAGCCGGACAAAACAGGAATGATTGACCTGGAGGACTATGAAAAGGCGATAGTCAAAGGCACCCGGCTGGTGGCAGTAAGCCAGCTTTCCAATGCTCTGGGAACGGTTCTTCCCGTAAAGGAGATCAGCAAAATCTGTAGGGAGCAAGGCGCGGCTCTGCTGGTGGACGGAGCTCAGTCCGTGCCCCACATGCCCGTGGACGTGAAGGATATTGATTGCGACTTTCTCTGCTTTTCCGGGCATAAGATGCTTGCGCCCATGGGAACAGGTGTTCTCTGGATCAAAAAAGAAGGTGAGGTCGAGCCGCTCCTGGTAGGCGGGGGCATGGTGCAGGATGTCGGCGATAGCGATTATGTGGCCAAGAAGGGCTATGAGGGCTATGAAGCAGGCACGCCCGACATCTCGGCCGGCATTGGACTTGGCGCTGCCGTAGATTATCTCACTTCCGTGGGCGTCGAGGAGATTCACAATCACGAGAGAAGGCTTACTGCAAAGCTGCTGGATGGCCTGCAGGAGATAGAGGGCGTAGTGGTCTATGGCCCGGGATCCAGCTCTTGCAGGCAGGAGCGAGGCGGCGTGGTCTCCTTTGCTGTGGAGGGGCTGCTGCCTCACGAGGTGGCTCTCATGCTCGACCAGGCATCTAGCATCTCAGTTCGTTCCGGCCATCACTGCTGCATTCCCCTCATGAAGCATCTTGGGCTGAAATACGGCACTGTGCGCGTTTCGCTTTATCTTTATAACAGTGAGGAAGAGATCGAAAAGCTTTTGGCGACGCTGGAGCAGATTGCCAGAATGGCCTAGTGCAGCCAGGACCTGATTAAAGCCATGAATAATTTATTTCGACCTTGCTGTACTGGCCGGATGGAGCCAGATGGCTAAATGGGAGACAGCTGAATGATCAAGGAATGCAAATGCCTGAGGCTGGATGGTGCAAGTGCAGAGGAGTCGACCTGTCAGGTAGTGGAAGAAGTGCCCCTCTCCATCTTCATCAACGGCCGGCATTTCGTCACAGCCATGACCAGTCCTCAGATGAGAGCCGAGTTTGTCACAGGCCACCTCTTTGCCGAGAGGATTATTGCCGGCCCCCAGGAGATAGAGTCTCTGGAGATTGAGGGCAATGTGGCTCGGGCCATAGCCACTCATCCCATGCGGGCCATCGTCCCCCGGCGGCCGATTGTGAGCGGCTGCGGTGGAATTGCCTCTTTCCTGGATGAGTCCAAGCTTCCCGAGATCAAATCGGACCTGATAATAGAAAAACAGCAGGCTCAGGAGGCCATGAAGGCCATCTCCCAGTCGGAGGTGCACATAGCCACAGGAGGAGTCCACTCAGTGGGCCTCTTTGGAGAGAGGGAGCCGATCTGCATCATAGAGGACATCGGCCGGCACAATGCCCTGGACAAGGCCATCGGCTATGCACTCATCCACAACCGGGACTTTGACTTCAGCCGGACCTTCGTAGCCTGCACGGGCCGGATCTCATCGGACATGGCCTTAAAGTGCTCCGTGGCCGGCATCCCCATCATCGTCTCGCGCGGAGCCACCACCAGCCTGGCCATCTCCATCGCCGAGAGGACTGGCCTGTGTATCGTTGGTTTTCTGCGTGGAAAGAAGCTTTCCGTCTACACCTGCCAGGAGAGATTTGAGATCGATTGAAGGCGGCCTTCGTGGTCCTCGATATGCTACGGTTCGCCACAAAGGCACAAAGGCACAAAGAACGATCTGCTCTCTGTGCGGTGAGAGAGCTATTGTCTCCCAGCGCTATTCCGGACTGCATCTCTGCCAGGGCCACTTCGTCCAGGATTTTGAGAGAAGAGTGACGGAGACTGTGCAGAGTAATGAAATGGTCAAGGACGGCGAGCGCATCGCTGTAGCCGTAAGCGGGGGCAAGGACAGCACCGCTCTGCTCTTTTGCCTGCACAGGATTCTGGCGAAAAGAGATGTAGAGCTTGTGGCCGTTACCGTAGATGAGGGCATCGCCGGCTATAGGGATGACACTATAACGGCAGCAAGAGCAATTGCAAAGCAATTGGAAATCAAGCAGGAGATAGTCTCCTTTCGTGAGGAGTACGGCTACAACCTGGATGAGATGGTGCTCGGGAAAAAGGTCGCACCCTGCACATTTTGCGGAGTGTTTCGCAAGAGCGCCCTCAACCGTGCTGCCAAGCGCCTGGGGGCCCATAAAGTCGCCACCGGCCATAACCTGGATGATGAGGCCCAGTCAATTATGATGAATTACCTGAAGGGCGACTATGAGAGGCTGATGCGCCTGCGGCCCCGGCGTGCGCAAGCGGGCCTGGTGCCCCGCATCAAGCCCCTTAGGAAGATGCCGGAAAAGGAGATCGCCCTCTACTGCATGGTAAACGGGATATTCTCGGAATCACGGGAGTGCCCCTATGCCAAGCTATCCCTTAGAGCAGATGTGAGGGACATGATGAATAGCCTGGAGAGCCAGTTTCCGGGAACCAAGCAGTCCACAGTGCAGGGATTTGAGAAGATCGCGAAGAGGGCGCAGGGAAGCTTTTCGCAGATGGAGCTGGCCGCCTGCCGGCTGTGCGGCGAGCCCTGCGTAAAGGAGCTGTGCAAGGCATGCGAGCTCTTGGGGCACCTGAGATCGGGATCAAGCCATTCAAATAATTGCCCTCGATAAACCTGACAGGAATCAGACAGGATTCACCTGCCCCCTGGGATCGCTAAGACACCGTTACCCTCTTCACGCCCTCAATATCCATGAGCAGGCGCACCAGGTCTCCGGGAATCCTGCCCTCAGTGATGAGGGTGAGCTTCGGGCTCTCCACAAAATAGGGATCGTCGGATACGGCCTGGCGGATGGAAAGGCCGGTCTTGGCCACAGCGCTGGCCACGTCTCCCAGAATGCCGGTCTTGGCGGCATTGACCGGGGTAATTTCTATCACTCCCAGCCCTAAAATGGGCGCCACATCTCCTAAGAATGTCATGGAGCGCACATTCCTGAAGATCTTCCATAAATCCTCATCCTCGCGAATGGCCTGAGCGGTGGTGTCCACCACCCGGCGGTCCACGTCCAGCTCCTTGGCAATCTGGGCGTGAGGAATCTCTATCCGGCCCGATACAACGCGCGATTCGTCGTTGATCTGAAAGCCCCTTTGCAGAATGAGACGAATGACCTTCTCCTGAGCCGGGAACCTCTTGAACTTGTCTAAAATCTCCTGCCACATGGTGAGTCCTATTGGACAATAGCCTTAAAGGTACAAAAGGGCTTCCTTTAGGGCATCATAGCTCTCAAGAGAACATTTCTCTGGGGGGCTGGCGGTACTCCTTTCTGGCCTTGGGAATGGTCTCTTCCAGATGCATTTGTGTGATGCTCCCCTCATCCATGATAGCATGGTGCAGCGCTGCCTTCAGCACCTTCTCCACCAGATCCCGTCCTGAGAAGCCCTCTGTTTGGCGGGCAATCTCTCTCAGATTCACGTTCTCCAGCTTTTCGGGCAATGTGGCAGCATTCTTCTCTAGCAGGCGCAAGCGCTCTTCCATGTTGGGCAGCTTGAACTCGATCTCCTCCTCGAAGCGCGAGCGCACCGATGCATCCAGAACCTCTATCTGGTTGGTTGCCGCGATGGTGCAAACCCCCTTCCGGTTGGAAATTCCGTCCATCTCTGTAAGCAGTGAGTTTACGATCTCTGAGACATCGCCCCTCAGATCCTGATAACGCCGGTCGAGAGCAATAGCGTCCAGCTCATCGATGAATATAATGCATGGTGCACTCTCCGCAGCTTTTTCATAAAGACTGTGAATCTGCCGGGCCCCCTCGCCCACGAACTCTCCGATCAGGCTGGTGGACTTTACTGCCAGCATAGGCACCCCAGTCTCTGCGGAGAGCGCTTTAGCGATCATGGTCTTTCCTGTGCCTGAAACACCGTAAAATAGAATGTTCTTCGGAGCCCACCGCCCGAACTTCTCCGGATCTTGCAGGAACTTTTCTACTATCTTGACCTTACGTTTGGCCGTCTCCTGGCCGACGACATCATCAAAGCGAACATCATACACGACCTTATTCTTGGGCTCAGCCTTTTGCTCCACCTTAATGGTGGTCTGTGAGCCCATCACCGAAAATCTGGGATAGACTTTGACCACCTGGAAGGCGAAGTCCGGATAAAGCCTGCTATCGAATAAATAGCATCCAGGGAGCAGTTTCTCTCCGAACCACTGTTCCTGGGCATAGCGCTCGAATAGCTTGGGGTCGGAGACAACTGGATGCTCCTGAAATATGCTCTTCAAGGGGTAGCCTGCCGGCCGCAAGAGCACAAATCTTGCGCCAATTGCCTTTCGCTTCTCCAGCTTCGCCCCTTGTGCCTTGCTTTGGCTCTTTTGGATAGATCGCACGATGTAAATCTTGCAGGCATTGATAGTTAAATGTATTGGCTTTGCTCTGAGGTTCCGACAGTAATTAATATTACCTCTTCCAAGGAGTAGCCAACGAATATGCAGTAGGAGGATCTTCATGGCAGGTGGAAATGGTCTGGCAATCGGTATGATGGTTATTGGATTCATAATACTATTCTTAGTGCCCCTCGCGTTCTTGACTAGCTTGTTTAGCGTCTAAAGGGGCCGATCGGCAAATTTTTTTATTTTTTATTTTAGCACTTTAGCTTTGGCTGCAAATTTGCAAGGACTGGTCAATGAATTAATTGCTAAAGACTTATGGCATGAGATAAGAAGCAAATCGATAGCCATACCTCGATTTTAATTCATTTTGAACCATCTTTGCTTTTTTCTCTTATTAAAAAAACAATAAATCTTTATAGACGTGATCCTTAATACAAATACGGAAGACTAAAAGGTGCAGCCGGGATACATGTCGTTTAAGGTAGAGGTGAGAGGAACCGTCCTTCTGATATCGATGCTCCTGATTCTATGTCCCTCAGCCTGCCAAGCCTCTGAGGAAAATGATCTGTGGCTGCTCCTATCCAGCTACGAAGATATAGGCATCACGATGAAGGATTTGGCATTCTTTCTGGCGACACATGGTTATAATGCTGAACCGGCACAGGACCAATCCTCCGTCGTCGTCAAGCTAAAAGCCGGCAAAGAGGTCTATCTCACGCCTAACGGTGCCTCGCCAAGGCTTGCAGATTTGTGGATGACTCCCCCCACAGCCAAGTCCGGACCGGTCCAAGTGATACCAAGCGATGCCATCTGGATCAACGCGACTTACACTCTTACGGACAACGCAGAATTTATAAAGACGATCAGTAGATACGTCATGTTTCCCGTAACGCCTCTGGGTATGTGCTATGACGGCTCTCAAAAGCTGGATAGAACTTACAGGGATTTTGGATATAAAGTGATATTCCTGTATAATCCCAGCGGATTTGATTCTCAGGGCCATATCTGGATTGCCGTGGAGGACAAAGACCATGCCGATGCATGGCTTGCTATCGATAGCTATCATGGGGTTATGAATGATCCAGAGTATTATTCCGCACCCTACAGCTTTACCGAATTTCAATACCTTGATGCGATCAATCCTAAATGGAGGCTGGCTTAATTGGCGAGAATTAGCGATTCACTATGCCAGGAGCGGGAGCGGCTTGAAGTGTCACCAGAAACTTGAAATGTCATAAGGGAATGATATTAACAGAACATACTTAATTAAGAGTATGAATGAACATGGTTGTAAGCTAAGGAGATCTATGAGAATGGAATCTTTGATGCGGCTGGCGTTTTTCACATTGATGCTCGGCGCATTGACGGCAACATGCTGCTTTGCCGCGGCACAGCCGGAACTCATCAGCAAGATGATGGATCGTGCCGACCTGGCCGATATGAACCTGACCCAAATGAATTTGAGCGGAATGCACCTCAATCAATCGAATCTATCCGGCTCAAATCTCTGCGGTTCGAATCTAAGTGGCACTTTTATGCGCTCCGCATGGCTAACACATTCCTTGCTACAGGGAACAAATATGGTAAAAGCTGATTTAACCGGAGCAGTTCTTAGTGGAGCAGACCTGAGCGGATCGGATCTTTCCCAGGCCATTTTGGCCTATGCTCAAATGTCAGATGTTGATCTCAATGGTGCCATATTGGAAAAGACTGATCTCACAGAAGCCGATCTTTCTGACGCCAATCTCTCCGATGCAGATTTAAAAGATGCCAGGCTCTTTCGAACGGACCTGTCCGGCGCCAATCTCAAGGGCATATACCTGATCGGCGCAAACCTGATTGGAGCTCATGTGAGCTGGGCGGACCTCAGCGGAAGTTATCTCTCGAGATGTCAATTTTCCAGGGCAGAGCTGTATAATACCAACCTCCATAGCGCTGACCTGAGTGAAGCTGATTTTACCAGAGCATATCTCATGGGAACAAACTTAACCAAAGCCAACCTTAAATTGGCCAGCCTCTCTTATGCAGATTTGACAGAAGCAAAGCTCATGGAAGCGAGCCTTAATTCCGCCAAAATTCCTTATGCGGACCTGACCCGGGCCAACCTCACTGGTGCAGATCTTTCCGATGCAGACCTGAGTTCGGCGAGGCTGGCAGGGGCAGTTCTTCGCAAAGTTTTGCTCGATCGTGTCAGGCTGTGCGAGATAGATTTGAGGGGTGTAGATTTAACCGACTCTTCCCTTAGGGGCTCGAGCCTGATTCTGGTGTACCTGGCCAACGCCAAAATGAGCGGAGCCGATTTAAGAGATGCCACTTTCGATCGGGTGGAGATGACGGGAGCAGATCTTACCGGAGCCAACCTGGAGCGCATTAAATATGACCAGTTTACCCTCTATTCGCTATCGGAAGCCAATCTGGAGGGGGCGAAGATATCAGACAACCTGAAAGCGGATTTGTGTCGTATCAAGGAAGGAGCGGTTTAATTTGCACCCCTTTTGCCTATTGACCAGTCTCTTGACGGTCATAATGCTGGCACTTGCAGCCCATGCATCGATAACTCCAGTGCAACCAGGCCAGAACATCCAAAAGGCAATTGATGCCGCCACTCCCGGGGACATAATCGAGATAATGCCCGGAACCTATAATGGAAGCATCAATATCACTAAGAGCCTGATCGTGCGAGGCGTTTTAGGGAAAGGCAAGCCAATCCTGGTTGCCAGTGACAGAGGAAATACCGTCCGGATTTTTGCAAACCGCACACGTTTGGAAGGCTTGTGCCTGACCGGTGCCACAGACTGGTCTGTTGCAGGAGTCCTGGTGCAGTCTCAAGATAATATTATCACAAACAATACCTTGCAAGGCAACGCAATCGGCATTCTTGTGTCTTCTGGAAATAACACAGTAGACTCTAATGAAGTGGATGATAACTACCTGGGCGGATTAGTTATTTTTTCTGCGCAGGGAAATAAGATCTCCAACAATTGCTTCTTCAAAAATAATCAGGTAGGTGTTATGATAATAAATTCTACCAATAATACCCTTGTTAATAATAATGCCAGCGAAAATATTGGCATAGCCGTTAAATTATTCCAGTCTCGTGACAATATCGTGAAAAATAATTTAATGATAACCAACGACTACGGCGTTGTATTATCAAGTTCAGATAATAATTATATACATGATAATACTGCAATTAATAATGACTACGGCATCTATTCCTATTTATCAAGAGGCAATTTGATCTTGAATAATACAGCATTCAAGAATGATTATGCCCTCTATCTTTGGGATTCTCATGGCAACAAATTCAAAGATAATAACCTGGAAAAGAATGATGGAAGCGGAATTACTCTTTTTTATTCCCATGAGAATTGCTTCGAAGACAACAATGCAGATCTTAATAAGCAATATGGGATCCATCTTATCTCATCGAATAATAATCTCATCACAAGAAATCACTTCAGCAACATTACTGCAGGCAGTGGTGCATACTTTGAAGAATCATTGGAAAACATCTTCGCTGAAAACCTGGTATTTGCAAATTTTGATCTAGGAATACTGATCCAGAATTCTAGCAGAAATATCCTTGGAAATAACACGGTACTTAAAAATCCTAAAGGAATTGTCATCTCAGGGATCAGCGAAGAGAATCTGCTGCATGAGAATGTGGTAAATGATAGCAATTTCGGCATCCTGATTGGTGGAGCGAACAACAACACGATTGCAAAGAATGCACTTAGTAGAAATGCCGCTATAGGCATACATCTCAACTCGTCCAAAAGGAACAACCTCTCGGGGAATGATATCTATGATTGCCCAGTGGGCATACTCCTGGATAACTGCCTGGACAACAATATCTCTCAGAGCCATCTGCAAAATGGCATAAATGGCATCATGCTCCGAGCCTCAAGCCATAATGACCTCGAAGAAAATAAGATCATCCACTGCAAAGCGGGCATAAATCTGGATCAATCGTCCTATAATCGCATAAAATCCAATGAACTGTCCGAGAATGTTGATGGAATCATTATTGTGAAGTCGATGCAAGACGATTTGACGGAAAACATAGTTCAGAGCAAAGATGCGGGCATCAGTCTGACCAGCACCACGAGATGCAATATTACGGGCAATAGAGTTCACAAATGTCATCAGGGCATAAAAATGGTCGATTGCAGCCACAACCAGATAAGGTTTAATAATCTCAGCAAGAACTATGAAGGCCTTTATCTGGATGAGGGAGTGTACCCCCAACAATCCAGCAGCAATGATATATATCTAAATGCATTTATAGACAATGTTCGTGATGTTTATTCCTTTATCTCCATAAACTCATGGAGCAGTGCACAGGAAATTTCATATCGATTCCATGGAAAGACCTTCAATAACCGCCTTGGAAACTACTGGCACAATACTCAAATGTTGGACGAAAATAGAGACGGCATCTGTGATCTGCATCATAACATAGGCACTGATACCGATGAGAATCCGCTGATCGAGCAGCCTGCTCGATACGAGATAATCTGATGCATATTAGTATATTCTGGAAAGAAGGGGTTAACTTTAATATCACGGCAGTGGCTCTTACGTATGGAGGTATTAGGAGAATGGGATTAAAATGTGTGGTAATCGCTTTGGCCTTTGTGGCATGTCTTTGCATGACTGCCTATGCTGATGGTCCAAAGAACGTGGTTGTTGAGTCGGAGTTTCCAGAAGAGGACATGTCCGGCAGCCAAATTTACCAGGAAGTTCAAGAGGGAGTTTATAAAAAGAAAGTTGACTCTGCTCTGTCTTTCCAAAATGAGAGCCTATTTCTTATAAGTAAAGATACGGGCATGAGCCCCAACGTTCCGGAAAAAGGTGTAAGGACACCGGCTGTCGTCATCAAGGGATTGGGTGTCGCTCCGGCGGCAGGGAGCTGGGCCTTTACCCTGAACGACGTTGATACAAGCTACCTCAAGCTTGACCTGTATCAGACCGGTGATGCCGTGTTTGGATCTGGTGAGCTGGCAGATAATGGAATCGTCACAGCCGTCACCGCGGGAGGCAGCGTATTAGGTGATCGGTTAGCGTTGTTTGTGATCCCGGCCGGCAGTCAGAACATGTATCGCTTCAGCCTTACCATTAAGCCTGGCTCCATGGATGGAGAGTATATCTTCACCGCACCAGGAATAACCCAGCCGGGTGTGGCTTTCGGCAGTATGTTGTCACCGCAGGGCTCCGCCGCATCTGCCTTGCAGACTGCACAAACTCAGCAGGCAACTCAGGCTCAGCAGACCGCCCAGGCTCAGCAGGCAACTCAAACCCTGCCAGTGACTGTGCCCACAACTGCATAAAAATCCAAGCATTGAGAGCCGGCACTGCAGGAATATAAACATAAAGCACCCGGGCAATTGCCCGGAATGCCTTTTTATCACATTTTTATGCTGGCTCTGCTATCAATTTTTTGCGTGCCATCTCATGTGATCATAGCATAGCAGCAAAGGATACAATTAATAACATTGTCATCCCAATCGACCGCAGAGGGTTAGTGGATATGGCATTAAAAGCAATTATGATAGTATTATTATTCATCAGCCTGGCTGCCAATGCATCTTCGCAGGGTTATATGGGCACAGTGAGCACCGGCACGGGAATAGTGCCGGCTATTACCGTTGGCAAGAGCTCGATTTCCGCCTCCAATGTGGGCGCAGTCTCATCACAGGAAAACCTCACAGGAAGCTGGGCTCTTGATCTGAAGGGGACCGGGATCAGGCACGTTGACTTGCAGATGTATCAGGAAGACGATCTCATTTTGGGGTCCGGCCAAATGTCCGCAGACCAGAGCGGCCTGGCCGTGACCGCAGCCGGCTTTGTGGCAGGAAACAGGCCAACCATATTCATCTCCCTGATTGATCAGGCGCAGGTATTCCGGCTCAAGCTCTCTGTATCGGGAGCCTCTTTTGCCGGAGAGTATGATTTTCTTTCCGCTACAATGCCGCGCGAGTCAGGAACTGTCACTGGCCGTATAACTCCTTCAGCCAAGAAGAGTCAAGCCACAACGCTTGGCAAGAGCATCAATCCCAGCGCGACCTCGGGAGCATGGGTGGGAAAGGCCACGCAAAGCATCTAGAGCGGAGGGAGCAAAGACGAGAGAAATGATAACAATATTGATTCTATTTATTGTCGCCGGCTCTCCAGCCGCTGCGAAGTGTTGTTCATTGGGTGGCGGAGCATCCTACAACTTCCTGGGAGACTTTGCCATGGATATTGACATGGATAGCTACGATGAGTTTGTCCGCGAGAATGTTCCGGAGAGCACCGTGGCCGTTTCTGATGTGAAGGCGGCGGCAACAAGCCGGCTCCACCTGAATCTGATTGACAATAGCAGCATTTGTCTTCTACTCTCTCAGGCAGAAGGAGGCATTTCCAGCCAGGGAAATGCAACTCAGGGCAATCAGGTCTTCGTTCCTGGGGAAAATCTCTTCATGAGGCGCTTCATATTCATCTTGCCAGCCCCGCCTCTCATGCCTTTGATCGCCTTTTGCATGGCCTGATGAGATTTGAGAAGCTCGCGAACGAGTTCAGGAGTTGCGCCGCTGCCCCGGGATATGCGCTTGATGCGCGAGGCGGTTATTATCTTGGGGTCCTCCAGCTCGGCAGCAGTCATGGAGTCCATGACCACCCGATACTTATCCAGACGATCTTTGGTCATCTGATACTCTTTATCGGAAAGCTCCAGCCCCAGGCCGCCCATAGGCAGCATCTGCATGATCTGCTTTAGGGGTCCCAGCTTGTTCATGGCCTCCATCTGCTGGTACATATCTTTGAGGGTGAACTTACCGCGCATCAGCGATTCAACGTCCACCTGGCTGTCGGTCTGCACCTCCTGGGCCTTCTCGATGAGCGTCTTGATGTCGCCCATGCCCAGCATGCGGGAGATGAAGCGGTCCGCCTCGAACTTCTCCAGGTCGGCCGGCGTCTCTCCCACGCCGATGAACGCCACAGATGTCTTGGTCTCCGCCACGGCAGATAGCGCTCCCCCGCCCTTGGCTGTACCGTCCAGCTTGGTGATGATGACGCCCGTGATCTGCACCGCCTCGTTGAAGGCGCGCGCCTGCTCGGAAGCCTGCTGGCCCAAAGCAGCATCCATCACCAGTAGCTTTTGCTCGGCATTGACCACACCGTGAATGTCCTTCATCTCCTGGATCAGATCGCCCTCCAGGGCGTGCCGACCTGCGGTATCGACGATCCGAATGTCATACTTCTTAGCGGCCTCCAGCCCGGCTCTGGCTACAGCGGGTGCGTCGAGATTGCCTCTTTCGCCGTAAAAGAAGATCCCTTGCTTCTCGCAGAGAGCTTTTAGCTGGTCATAGGCACCGGCACGAAAGGTGTCGGCGCAGATGACCGCGGTGCGTAGGCCCTTTCGTTGAAAGAATGTGGCCAGCTTCGCGGCAGTGGTGGTCTTTCCGGAGCCCTGCAGGCCCACCAGCATAATATTTTGCTTTTTCAGGGGAATGTCAGAGCCGCGGCCTACCAGGTTTATCAGTTCCTGATAGACGATGTTGATGACGTGCTCGCGCGGATTCATGCCCGCGGCCGGCTTCTCAACAAGCGCCCTCTCTTTAATAGTGTTGGAGAGCTGCATTACCAGCTTCACATTCACATCTGCTTGCAGGAGTGCGCGCTGAATCTCCCGCACGGCATCGTCTACTAAAGCCTTGTCGATCTTATTCGCCGACGCAATCTTCTTTAGAGCATTGCGCAGCGATCCGCCTAAGTTTTCCAGGACCATAATGCTTCAGGCTTTATGAGTGGCTGCAAACCATATAAAATGTTCCTTGTCAAGGAAGATGGACAGAGGCGAGATGAAAAAGAATTGGCGCATCAATGCATAATATAGAAAAAGCCTTTTAATAGTTGGAAAGTGCAATTTGATGCTATGAGCGATGCAGGACTTATATTATTATTCATCGTCATAATCTTTGGTGCATTCTTGATCCTGAAATCCATCAAGGATTTCGTGGTCAATGCCGTAATGGGGCTTGTGATCCTTTTTCTTGCCAATGCCGTAGCTGGCCTGGGCATTGGCTATAGCTGGCTGGTGATCTTGATCTGCGGCATCGGCGGAGTCCTGGGCGCATTCCTGGTGATACTGCTCCATTTCCTGGGCTCTGGAATTTAGATGCCATCGGTTGAGAGACCGTAGATGCCCGTGAATTTATTCATGGGAGT
>CAYXSJ010000029.1:9447-18772 GCA_964467095.1 uncultured Methanotrichaceae archaeon | reverse complement strand
GCGCCAGGTTGCCGCTCTCATCCGCGGCAAAGGCATCCGAGGTGCCGGTCAGAGCTTTTGTGGAATCGGACTTATGATAGATGCTGACGTTCTTGTCTTCAGAGATCACGCCCATCGTATTATTGAAGTATCCTGAATCCATCGTCCCGGTCACGCTGGTGTTGCCACGGTCGCCCTCACGGTTGACGCCATAGGTTAGTGCCGAGCCGGAAGTAGCCAGAGTGACATTGGTTATTTGGTGAACTGTGGCATTGATGCCGGCATTGGCTCTCTGACGGGTGGAGAGGTTTCCGCCAGACATTTCCGCAGCAACAAGGGCACCGGCTCGATCTCCATCACGGTCGGCGGCCTGCGCTCCTGTCATTGCATCGAGGGCCTTTGTGGCATTGGTCATTTGATAGTCAAGAGCGCCCTGGCCGTCTGCCTTTGCATAAAGATCCGAGCTGAAAAGCCCCTTATCCATGGTGGCATTAGCAAATGTCCGGGACCTGTTGCCGTCAAACTCGATAGCCAGGACCTTTGACGATCCCAAAAGGGCTTCTGTGGCATTGAAATATTGATAGGAAACTGCTCTATCGATCGATTTGTTCACATTCGCCCATTGCGTGCTGCTGAAATCGCCCAGATCCATCTCAGCACGGGTAAATGTCCTCGCCAGGAATTTGTTATGAATAAGAGCATAGGCATAAGAGGTTGTAGACAGCGCCCGAGAGGCATTCACCTGCTGGCTGAGGTCGAGCGAGTTGTTGGCAATCACCATCTGTGAGGAATTAAAACTGCCGCGCGACATGCTGGCATTGGTCTTGGCGAATACTCTGTCTCCCTCGGCATTTTGGGCATATGAGGAGGAGGAGGCGCCTTGCGCATCCCATATCCTGGTGGTCTCGGTGGCCCAGGCTATTTTGTCTGCCCAGGCATTCTGCTCGGTGGTCATCTTTCCATCGACCAATTCCACCAACACGCCTGCCTCGTTTCCAGTGTAGCTCTTTCCCATGGAACGGGCTATTGCCGCCAGAGCCGATAGGTTCGAGACTTGTGAGGCCATGGCCATCATATTCTCCGGAGTGGTCAGCTCTCGGGCAATTTGAGTGGTGGTCAGCTGGCCCTGGGTTATCGAGACCTCGGTCTCGGCGCTGCTGCCCAACCCATCCATTGCCTTAGAAGCAACCGTCGCATTTCGGGCGTCCAGGCGGGCATTGATGATGGCCGAAATGCCATCACGATTGGCATTGAGGCTCTGATCCATATTCAGAGAACCGTACTCGAGCTGTCCATGATGCTCAGCATATTCGCAGCCGATACAGGCCCCAAGACTGAATTTTACCAGATCGGCATTAGCAAAAGAGGCGCTTTGGCTTACGCTCAAGCTATTTGGGGATAATGCTGCAGTGCTTTCCACATCATTATTTGTTGCATTTTTAGAGAATAGATAATTATGACCGGTATAGCCGCCACTTCCACGATACTTTTGCATCATATTTATGCTGCCGGATCCAGAAATCGCCCTGGAACTGCTAATTGAGGCTGGAGAAAAGCCGCCCGTTCCACTTTCATGAACAGAAACGCTATCGCTGACAAAGTAATAATCAAGAATTCCTACGCTTCCTGTGTTATCCGAGACGGAGAAGCCCACGCCAATGGCAAATGTTGTAGGAATGAAAATAAAATTTAAGAAAAGAATTGCAATAAGGATTTGTCCTAACCTCCAATCAGGCAGCATAACCCCGATCTCACTTTCGACTATTTTAACCTAATTAGTTCTAATTATGTTTTATTAATTAAATATATTAAAATGGATTTGAGTAATCGAAAAATTATTTTATGAGGATTTAATTTGAATTAAAATTTCAAATAACATTCATCTAAATAGTTTTAATCTTAATTGAGTTGTTTCGATAAGACAAATATTCTAAATACAATTTGCTCATTAGATCCGCTTAAATCCGATCATCTTTTTGCTAAAAAATTATAAAAAAAGATATATGGAAAAATATTCAAACAGAATTTGATCCTTTAGCTGCGATCGCCATATCGAAAGCTTTTACAGCGTCTTGGTATCTTCCTGCAGCGTTAAGGGTCAATCCCAGGTTATTCCATGCCTCCGCGAAGTTCGGGTCCGCAATAGTAGCATTTTCAAACGCGCCAATTGCTTCATTTGACCTGTTGAGATTCATCAAGGCAATTCCCTTATAATTCCAGGCTTGAGCGAATTTAGGATCTATTTTCACAGCGCTTTCAAAGGCCTCAATTGACTCATTATATTTGCCCATATTAAAGAGCGCAATTCCCTTATTGCTCAATGCTGAAGTTTGAGCTGGGCCAAGCTTGATGGCCTCATCGAAAGCCTTTATAGCCTGGCTATAGTCGCCAAGACGAAGGTAAGCAAAGCCCTTGTTATCCCAGGCTTTCACATATGCAGGATCTATCTTTGTGGCGTTATCGAAAGCATTGATAGCTTTCTTATATTCTCCCATGCTGGACAGGGCCAGACCCTTATTATTCCAGGCCCAGCTGAATCCGGGATCAATAGACAAAGTCTGATCGAAGGCCTGCAATGATTCATTATACTTCCCCAGCCTCAGAAGATCAAGACCGATATTATTCCAGACATAAAGAGCGCTTGAGTTTATGCGAGTTGCATTCTCATAAGCACTTATGGCTTCCTGGTAATTGCCCAGGTTATCAAGAGCTATGCCTTTATTAGTCCAGTAGCCAGCCATATCTTCTTGACCGAAACCAGAAAGACTCAATAAAATGAAGATGGACAAAAAACATACAATTTTAGTTCCCATGATTTAACCTCGCATCATGGATCTTTTTTTTAAAATAAGAACTTTGTGGAAGAATAAAAAATAAGAACCTTGTGGATGAATAGGAAAAGAGCAGGTATAAATATATTAAATAGAGGCAGATTTGCCTCTATTCGATGGTCATCAGCACGTCGCCCGGCGTGACGGTAGTGCCTTCTTTGATGTAGATCTCTTTTATGGTTCCATTCTTATTGGCCAATATGTTCTGCTCCATCTTCATGGCCTCTAAAACGGCCACCGCATCTCCCTCGGCCACGCTATCGCCCTTCTTGACTTTATAGCGAATGATAACGCCCTGCATTGGAACTGTCAATCCATCCTTGGGAGCTTTGGGCTGAGCCTCCTCGATGGTCATGCCCGCCGGGGCAACCTTGACCAGATAAGACTCCCCATCGATCTCCACATTGAGAGCCATGGGCTCTGCCTTCAGAGGAACAGACGACGCAGCAGCGGGCTGCTTTTTAACCAGTTGCTCTTCCACAGCCGCTCCTTGCAGGAACTTTAGGGCTACCTGAGGATAGAGCACATAGGTGAGATAATCCTCTTCCTGCTTGGCCAGTCCCAGAGCATCGACTGCTTTCCTGGCGTTGTCATACTCAGCCGGCAACAGGTCTGCGGGGCGCACTGTAATCGGCTCCTCATCGCAGAGGACCTTCAGCCTGACCTTGGGATCGATCATGGCAGGCGACTTTCCATAAAGGCCCTTGACATAGTCTTTGACCTCTTTGGGGACCATCTTGTATCGATCGCCTGTTATGACATTCAGAACTGCCTGCGTGCCCACTATTTGGCTGGTGGGAGTGACCAGGGGGGGATACCCCAGGTCCTTTCGAACCTTCGGTATCTCGGCCAGCACCTCGTCATACTTGTCCAATGCTTTCTGCTCAATTAGCTGAGAGACCAGATTGGAGAGCATGCCGCCAGGAACCTGATAAACCAGGACATTGGTATCCACGCGCGCAGAGATGGAATTGAAGACAGGAGCGTAGATCTCCATGATCTTCTCGAAGTACCTCTTGATATCGGTAAGAAGCTCCAGATCCAGGCCCGTGTCATAGGGCGTTCCCTGCAGCGAAGCCACCAGGCTTTCTGTGGCAGGCTGAGAGCTGCCGCCGGAGAGCGGGGACATGGCAGTATCAAGGATGTCGGCTCCTGCCTGGCAGGCATGGAAGTAGCTCATCTGGGCCATGCCGCTAGTGCAGTGCGTGTGCAGATTCACCGGCAGGTTGACCTCATTTTTCACAGCCCGGATCAGGTCGTAGGCATTTTGGGGAGTTATCAGTCCGGCCATATCCTTGATGCAGATAGAGTCGCAGCCCAGCTGGGCAAGCTGCACGGCAAACTGCGCGAAGAGCTCATTGCTATGCACAGGGCTGATGGTGTAGCTAATGCCGCCCTGAACGTGCTTATCCATCTTTTTCGCAGCTTTGATCGACCTTTCCATGTTGCGAATGTCGTTCACTGCATCGAAGATCCTGAAGATATCGACGCCGTTAATGGCCGCTTTTTGCACAAACCTGTCCACTACATCATCGGCATAATGCCTGTACCCGACCAGGTTCTGCCCGCGAAGCAGCATCTGCATCGGTGTATTAGGCATGGCCTTCTTTAATGCCCTGAGCCTTTCCCAGGGGTCTTCGTTCAGGTACCGAATGCAGGTATCGAACGTCGCTCCCCCCCACGTTTCCAACGAGAAGAAACCAACCTGGTCCATCTTCTCCGCTATGGGTAGCATATCCCTGGTCCTCATCCTGGTAGCCAGAAGAGACTGGTGAGCATCCCTAAAAACCGTGTCTGTAAGCTTAACCCTGCCCATGAAGATCTTCTCCTATACGGTCCCTCTTCTTTAAAACCCCTTCGCCTCTCAAGTCAGACTGATCCACGTTATTCTCGATATATAATGAATGCAACAATATCAGTTCAGTTCAAGTGATTGTTTTTTAATTCTCCAGCACAACCACGGATAAGTTATATAAAGCTAATGGCAAGCTGAGAACTACAGCAGCTTTCTTATTTATGATGATGCTCAAAGGCCCTTTGCACCTTTCCGGGACACTTTGTCAAGCCGTATCTCGATTGACATCGCGAAGCTTATTTCATGCATTGATCATGTCGATCCGCAGATGTATCGCCACAAGAACTGATAAACTTAATTTTAGTAGACATTTAGCTTTACCGAACAGGATTTGTATTGATGTGTGCAGTGCAAGTGTCTATTAATAATATCAATGCGTTTTAATGGTTGGAGTGATAGAGAATGAGACTTAGAGTTGTCAGCGCAAGAAATGAAATCCCAAATTTGAATCCCAATGATAAAATGGTTCACCTGGCTTTTCGTGCCAGTAATGTAGATTTTCTCAATCTGATGCAAAAATGCCCCCGCTTGAGGATGATTCAAGTACCCCCATCCTACCGCAAGACGATGTCCGATGCCATCCAGGTGTTTCTGGACATGCAGGGCGTTGAGCTCCTGGAAGGAGATGTATGGGGTCACAGAAAGGATCTTGATGAGTACTTCACTGTGGAAGATACCACCATAGAGGAGATCCGCTCCCTGGTAGCCAGCGGCGCCAGCCTGGATGACATAGCAAAATTAGTGCCAAAGATGGCCAGACTTGGTCCGGAGCTCATCAAGTACATCGCCAGGACCAGGATCACAGCTTGAGAATTGAAATCAGAGCCTGAAACCCCAGATCTGGCTCTTCCCCCTATCAATTCCTCTGCTCTTTTTCGTAGCTGTGTTCTTTTTATTATTGCCAATAGTAGGCCTGAAAGGCCGAAAGCTTTTGGCAAAAAAGCATCTTTAGCACTAGAAAGAATTAAGGGCAAAACCACAAGGCATTGCATTTGCCATGTTCCCAGCAGACCTCAGAATATATCTGTCATGTTATCTTTTAAATCAGACTCAGTTTTGTCAAATTTAGTACATCAAAAGTCATCAAGACGTGTTTTGTTGACATGTATATAGACAGAGGATATCGTTCTGTACATATGTGTCCACCTAAAGCGTCTATTAATACTAAGAAACTTATTTAGTAAATTGGAGAATATATGAGACTTAGAGTTGTCAGCGCAAGAAATGAGATTCCAAATCTCAATCCCAATGAAAAGACTGTCCACCTGGCTTTCCGCGCCAGCAATGTAGACTTCCTCAATCTGATGCAGAGATGCCCCAGGCTGAGGATGATTCAGGTACCCCCATCCTACCGCAAGACCATGTCCAATGCCATCCAGGTGTTCCTGGACATGCAGGGCATTGAGCTTCTGGAAGGAGATGTTTGGGGCCACAGAAAGGACCTGGACGAGTACTTCACCGTGGACGACACCACCATGGAAGAGATCCGCTCTCTGGCAGCCAGCGGTGCCAGCATGGACGATGTAGCCAATCAGATTCAGAAGAAGGCCAGAATCGGGCCGGAGCTCATTAAGTACATCGCCAAAAGCAAAATTACAGCTTAGGATATGAAATGCGAGCCGGACTGCTGATCTGGCTCCTCCCTTTGATTTCGATCTTTAAATTTAAAGTCTTGCAGCATTCCTTTCTGTATACCTTTCATCAATTGTCATTTATTTTTCCCTTTGGAAAAGTAAAAGAACCAAGCGAATGAAGAGTTATCGAGATACTATGATAAAGAAAATTATGATAGCCACAGATGGATCGGATACAAGCAAGAAGGCTGCAATTATTGGCATAGATATCGCACACCGCGCAAAAGGCAGCGTCACCGCGGTCTATGTCATGGAGATCTTGCGCCTGGCCCACATGCCAGGATATGCCACAATGCCGGGACTAAAAGAGAAGATTTTGGAACTCATGCAAGAGGAGGGGCGGCAAGCAACGCAGTTCGTTGAAGATCATGCACAGATGATAGGTGTCCCCTGCGACAAGATCGTGGCCCAGGGCAGCCCTAGTGAGGAGCTTCTCAAGATCTCCTTGAAGCAGGAAATGGACCTCCTCGTCATGGGCAGTTTGGGCCGGACAGGTATAGAAAAATTTCTACTGGGGAGCGTTGCAGAGAAAGTGGTTTTGCAGTCCACAATCCCTGTGCTCTTGATTAAAGGAGAGGAGATCTAAAATCGATGAAAATCCCCGTCATTTTGTTTTCTCTGAAGTATCCATAAACAGGATAAGAGCCCGGACCCGGTGTGAAATGCAGGCTATTGCCGCTATCGCTTGCGACAATTACGCCAGAGGTCACATTTAGATATCCAATTATCTGATAATTTTGATCGAGGCATGCAACACATTGCTTTTGATCGAGACCTGCCGCACTTTGCATCTGATTGCTCGATGCAAAGGGATCGCCACCCACCCACGGATGCCCGATGCCTTTGTTGAAGAGATTCTCTGCAACCGTTTCTACAGGACGCGTCTCAACCTGGCCCATGCTAAGAGGAAGCATAGGCAGCAATAATGCTGCTGCCAGCAAGACCAATATCGCCTTTGCAAACATCCGCATACAATTCCACCTTCCTGAGTATCTTTTAAGAGATGATCAACGTGCTGGATTAGGTACACTAGATCTTGCACAATAGATAAGTCATTCATATTATATTGTTTTCCCCTGTAATTCGTATATCTGTAGAAATCACAATTGTTTAAAACTCGAATCGATCTCCTCGCGCCGGAACGGTTACATTCTCGATGCCCGACTGCTTCAGAGCATCAGCTATTGCATTTGCCGCAAGAATCTCGCCATGCACCACAAACGCACTCTTTGGTTTTTCCGGGATTGCTGCAATGAAATCAAGAAGCTCGGCCTCATCTGCATGGGCGCTGTAGCCATCAATCTCCTCCATTGTGGCCCTTACCTCGTACTCCTCGCCGTATATGCGTGCTACCTTGTCACCCTGCAAGAGCTTTCGGCCCAGAGTATTTTCTGCCTGATAGCCCACGAAGAGAACTGTGGTCCTGGGATCGCCGATATTGCGGCGCAGGTGATGCAGCACTCTTCCACCCTCACACATACCCGAAGCGCTGATGATTATCGCCGGCTTTCTAAGGTCATTGAGCTTTTTTGAGTCCTCGGTGCTGTGAGTGTACTTGAGCATGTTAAAGCCGAAGGGGTCTTTCCCTCCATCCTGCCGCAAGAGCTCCTCGGTCTCATCGTCATAGCATTCGGGATGCTGCCGGAAGATCTCGGTAACGTTGGTTGCCAGGGGACTGTCCACATAGACGGGCATTGAGGGAATTTGTTTTGATTCCATCAATTCATGCAGATGATAGACCACATCTTGAGTCCTCTCTACAGCAAAAGCGGGAATTATGAGCAGTCCGCGTTTATGAGCCGTCTCTCTTACGATTCGTGCCAGCTTTTCTTTTGCCTCATTCATAGGACCGTGAATGCGACCCCCATAAGTAGACTCTGTGATGAGAACATCCGCACGTTTGAAAACCACAGGATTTCGCACCACTGCGGCACCTTTTCGTCCCAAATCGCCGGTAAAGCCCAGCGTAGTTACCTTCTTTCTGTCTCGTCCCTCGGTAATCTGCAGCGAAACTGTAGCCGAACCGAGAATGTGCCCCGCATTATCGAATGTAAGTCGAATGCCCGGCAGGATCTCAAGAGATCGCCTGTATTCTACGGTCTGAAAGAGACGCAGTGAAGTTGTAACATCATGCATCGTGTATAGCGGCTTGATAAAAGGCAATCCCATCTTTGCGTTTTGCTTATTTACATATTTCGCGTCCATTTCCTGAAGGGAGGCGGAGTCGCGCAGCATAGCGCCGCAAAGGTCGCGCGTAGCCGATGTCGAGAAAACGCTGTTATCAAATCCCATCTTAACCAGAACGGGCAGTTTGCCGGTGTGGTCAAGATGAGCATGAGAGAGCACTACGGCATCAATGGTCTTGACATCAAACGGGAGCTCGGAATTGAGACGACGAGATTCCTGCCGTCTGCCCTGCACCATTCCGCAGTCCAGTAGCACACGATGCCCATTTGCCTCGACCAGATGCATAGAGCCGGTAACTGATTGTGCGGCTCCAAAGAATTGCAGATTCAATGTAAAACCACCCTTTCAAAATATCTACTAGGCATTCTTTTTCCTTGCTTGAGATAAATATCCTGTGCCAAAATGTCGAGAAACTATTTATCGCCGGGCAGAATAACTTGGTGTCACTACAGAAAGGTGAAGATTATGATTCATCCTGACCGCGTATTCTCCTTCAAGGAGCTGGAAAATGAAGACGATCTGGTAGAAGCCATGATCAACCATAAGTGGCCTAAATGCTACGGATTCTACTTTGGAAATCTGCTCTACCTGGGTGACGGAGATAGCGAGGACAAGCCCGAGTACGCCGTCGTGACTGTCGATAAAACAGAAGGCCACCATGGCGTTCATGGTCGCGAGGTGGGGAGGATCAAACCAACCGGAATGTCCTCAGAACATGTGCATAAGTTCATCCAGGAGATGATGGCAGGCCACTACAGCAGCGAGAATCCTGTCCGGATCGAGGCCGAGCCCATATGGCATCATAGCTGCCAATTCTGCCGGCTGGAAGAGGAATAGAG
>CAYXSJ010000029.1:4634-9347 GCA_964467095.1 uncultured Methanotrichaceae archaeon | reverse complement strand
TAATTCGTCAGATCGCTGCAATTTATTCCAGGCAGAATCCTTTTATGTTTTCAAAAATATAACATATGTAGGTGATTTTTTTGCCAATAAACAACTATGGCGTGTTAAAGGGAAAAGCAAAGGACACGAGGGAAGGCCAGGGCAAAAGTCCCCACTTCCAGGTAAAGGTCAGCGATCACGAGAGGTTTCGCATAGCCGTCAATGTCAAGTCACAGGTTGAGCCATCCACTCTGCTCTACTATGTTGATGAGAACTTCGATCACCCCCTCCTGAAATATCTGCTGCCGCTCCCCTTTGGCTTCCAGAAGCTGGAGAGCGTTGTCGGCGGTAATGCCCTGGACTTTATCCGCGGCAACCTTTTCGATACCGCTCTGATGAAGCAGCTGCCCTATAACGTTCCCGGCCCAGACAATGACCTGAACGAACTGCTGCAAAAGTACGTAAAGAGAAGCATGGCTATGCAGTCGAGCGCGGTCTATGCCTTTGGCATAAGATGGGGGCCCGAGAAGGATAAGCCGGACGATTACTTCGATTTTCTGCCGGGAAACGGCATCCATGACATCCATATGAATCAAGGGAATGCACCTAAATGGAAAGCAGATGATGGGCCCTGGCAGGACGGAGGACTAATATTCCATTTTCCAGATGAAAACCGCTGGGTAGCTGTGTTTCTGGCCTTCCAATCCCAATGCTTCCATACCGATGATGCTACCGGCCATAGAATTCCCGAAGCTTGCGATGTACCAGCTGCAGATGGGCGCGTATGCATAATAGCAGCTTTAGTGAATCCGACAGGCCCTGACAGGGGATTGGAGAGCGTCACCATCCTCAATACCACTCCCAAATCCATAGATCTTAATGGCTGGAAGCTGGCAGACAGCAAAAAGAAGAAAGCACAGCTTTCTGGAATTCTCAAGGCAGGGCAGACCATGACGGTCAGTCTCCCTGGAACAGGCATTGAGCTGCCCAATGACGGTGGAATCATAACCCTACTGGATAAAAAAGGCCTGAAGGTGCATGGAGTTAGCTACACCGCAAAAGATGCAGCAAAAGAAGGATGGACCATAGTTTTCTAGATTTTATGAAAGGGTCCAATCCCTTATTTTAATTGAATACTGACTTGCCCCCGTCAGAGGGAGCATATTCTGCGCAGGCGATGCGTTTCCCTACAGTAAAGTGCCCTATTACAGGCATCTTCGCCTATTTAGAGATTAAAATCATGCAGTTTCTCTTGCCATCTGGATAAAATTAATATAATGGTATCCTGCATAACATAATTCAAATAGCATTCGGTATTGGGAAGCACGGAGGGAATTTGATGGCTGAGACAAGAAATTTCGCCCTGAGGGACGATAAAGGCAATGAGATTGGAGTCTTCACCGGAAAGCAGCCAAGACAAGCTGCCTTGAAAGCGGCCAACAGGGGCATAACAGACATACGGCTCAGGGAGCGCGGCACAAAGAAGGTGCATATCTTCACTGGGGAAAGGGTTCAGGTAACAAAACCCAAAGGAGCGCCTGCCTGGATGCCGGATAAGATCTGGAAGCCAAAAGTAAAGAAAATGGGCGTCCAGAAGCTGGAAGAGCTATAGAAATCGATTCTTTCCGAACAATGAGCTTTGTCCGGTCTGATCCGTCAGACGAACATATCTCATTGCGTCTCTTATTTTTTCGGCTTTCGCCCCAATTATCTCTTTATTAGATACTCAGTTCAAGTGTATCGGTTCCCAATTCCCTGCACACCCAAAGCCTATTTCTCCTCTACTGCCTCTGGTATAGCAGGGTGTTTTAATGGAGGTACTCTGGCTCACGGAAGAAGATGTGAAATCCCTTTTGACCATGGACGAGGCAATTGCCGCTGTGGAAAAGGCCTTTTATGACCACGGAATGGGCGACACTCAAATGCCACCCAAGTCCTACCTTTACTTCCCAAAATACAACGGCGATCTAAGAACCATGCCCGCGTACCTGGAAGGACAAAACCAGGCTGGAGTGAAGATTGTCAATGTTCATGCAGAAAATCCAAAAATCGGTCTTCCCACCGTCATGGCCCTGTTGACCCTGATCTCTGCCAAAAACGGAATGCCCCTAGCCATTATGGGTGCGGCCTTTCTTACAGCCATGCGCACGGGAGCAGCAGGTGCTGTAGCGGCCAAGCACCTGGCCAGACACAATTGCCGGGTGGTGGGAATGATTGGGGCTGGAGTGCAGGCAAAAGCCCAGCTCCTGGGCCTGTCCAGGCACTTCAAGATAGAGCAGGTGATAATTTTCGACACATCGCAGGAGCGATCCCAGTCTTTGGAAAGAGAGTGCAGAGAATTTTTAGACTGCGAATACATGATCGGATCAAAGCCACAGGAGGCCTGCCAATGCGATATTCTGGTTACTACCACCCCCTCGCGCAGACCCGTCGTCAAAGACAGATGGGTCTTGCCAGGCACGCATATAAATGCCATCGGAGCCGATGCCAAAGGCAAACAAGAGCTGGAGGCAACTCTCACCAAAAGAGCAAAAATTTTTGTAGATGATATGGCCCAGGCAGTGCACTCCGGCGAGGTGAATGTTCCTATATCCGAAGGTGAACTCTTGCCTGAGAATATCTATGCAGAAATAGGCCACGTTCTGGCAGGCAAGAAACCCGGGCGGGAAAGCGATAAGGAGATCACAATATTTGACTCCACGGGCCTTGGCATACAGGACGTGGCTACAGGCTTTGCTGTTTATGAAAACGCTCTGCAAACGAGACGGGGGACGAAGCTGCCACTGGCCTGAACGCTGGCGTCCTGCAGCTGAAGAGTCCTAAGCTGGAAGAGTCTTATAGCCGCAATCTATATCAATTTTGACATTGACGGGCTACGTGGTAACTATGGCAAGAGACAAAAAGAAGAGCAAAGGTCCACAAGATCGCAACAGCAATTATCAGATGAAAAACGGCAATTCCTTATCCAAGAAAAAGGATAAGAAACCCAACGCGGCTAAGCCCACCGAGACAAAATCTGCGGCACAGGCAAAGCCTGCGGAGCAAAAGAGCTTCATCTCAGGCATTTCCAGCAGCATTTCCAATGCCACAAGCAGTATAACCAAAATGCTCAAACACTAACCGATATTCAGAAGATATTCGGCCCGGCGCGATAGGACTGAAGTGCGCCGGAAACTTGGATTTTTTTAGAGGGATAGATTAAAGCTAAAAATTTTGCGTAGTAGACTTCCTCGCTCCATCCTGCTCGGCGGTCATTTCTCTATCCCTGTTCCTTAGTTCTGCTCTGAAACTCCTGTTGCACATCGCATCCCAGCCGGCCGATGGCATCGGAGCGGCACTGCCGACAATGCTTCATCTGCTTGATTATCTTGCCCAGCTCCTCCTGGATCTTTCTTTTCTCCTCGGGCGAGGGGGGCTTGATGTGGGCAAACTTGTACTGAGGAATTAGAGGCATGACATTATGGATGTAGACACCCATGGACTTGATCTTATGGGCGATGTCGAAGACGTGCTTGTCGTTGATCCCGGGAATTAGGACCGTATTGACCTTCACGATCTTCTTTAGCTTCAGGGCCTCTTCTATGCCTTTGAGCTGGTGGTCGCGCAGGATTGTTGCCGCCTCCAGGCCCTCGTATCTCTTGCCCTGATAGGTGACGTAATCGTAGATCTGCTGGCCGATTGCTGGATCTATGGCATTCATAGTAACCGTGATGTTAGAGACCCCCAAGCGGTCCAATTCCTCGATCTTGTCAGGCAGAAGCAGGCCATTGGTGCTCATACAAAGGATGACGCCCGGATACTTTTCGCCCACCAGGCGCAGCGTCTCAAATGTCTCCTCATTGGCCAAAGGCTCGCCGGGACCTGCTACTGCGACCACTTTGATGTAGTGATACTTCTCCAGCACCTCGTCCACGCGCTCCAATGCCTCCTTTGGTTTCAGAACCTGAGAAGTCACCCCTGGCCGGGACTCATTAACGCAGTCGAAGTCCCGCACACAGTACTTGCACTGGATGTTGCACTTGGGGGCCACAGCCAGGTGCATTCTGCCAAAAGCATGGCAGGCCTTCTCACTGAAACATGGGTGCTCCTGAATCCTTCTGAGCTGATCCGGGTCGTATGGGATATCCTTTCCACCGACATTGGCAACAGGAAAAGTCTCTTCGCTCATTATCTGCAGCTCCACGGTTGTACTGGCTATCAGTTATAGCCGAACATGGCTAAAAGACTTGCGTGCCGGAGAAAATTTCCTTGCATATAAAAAGAGCAGGGCAAATGAGACAAAGATACTTTAAGGATGTAGCGCAAGACTTTTGCCTATGCCTGAGAAGGACAAGCTTGTCATATGGCCGATCTACTTCGACGCCGCACGCTCCAGAGCAGAAGGAAGGATGGTTTCCCGTCAAGATGCCGTCAATGAGCCTAATCTGGATATGGTAATCACAGCCTCACTGAAATCAGGTTTCAAGCCGGAGATCGAACGCGAGAAGAAGCATCCAAAGACATGGCACCAGGAAGAGGCTTCCGGAAGAGTACTGATTGCCAAAAAAGGCTCCAAATCGGCCGTTTTAAAAAGGATAGCCGGATCTATGAGGTCGAAATACAAGAAAAAGAGCCAATGAAGTCAGTTAAGGCGACCATCCAGGGAGAGAATATCGATTACGATGGCGTAGAAGAAGTGATAAAAAACTTCGGAGCTGCAATACACAGCATCGATGAGGTTGTGGTCGGAAAAAA
>CAYXSJ010000029.1:0-4534 GCA_964467095.1 uncultured Methanotrichaceae archaeon | reverse complement strand
AATTTTGGCATTTGAATTTCTGCATTTAGAAAAAGATTCGACAGATACATGGTTTGCTCTTAATGATCTGATGGGTCTGGAAAGGTAATGCTTAATACCAAAGCCAGGGTTTTAGCGGAGATATATGATCGATCTGCATACACATACCACATTCAGTGATGGCGAGCTCATTCCTTCCGAGCTGGTACGCAGGGCAGAGGTATTGGGATACACGGCCATCGGCATAACCGATCATGTGGACTATACCAATATCGAGCACATATTATCCTGCATTTCTAAAGCCAAATACCTGGAAGATGTGATGGATATAAGAGTCCTGGTGGGAGCTGAGCTGACCCACGTTCCCCCCCAGAAGATTGGGCACCTGACCGCTCTCGCCCGCAAGCTGGGCGCAGAGATTGTGGTTGTACACGGCGAGACGCCGGTGGAGCCAGTCCGACAGGGCACAAACCGGGCTGCTCTGGAGGCAAGAGCGGACATCCTGGCCCACCCCGGCTTCATCACCCTGGAAGAAGCAGAGATGGCACGAGAGAACAATGTCTGCCTGGAGATCACATCCCGCTCGGGCCATAATATCACCAACGGCCATGTAGTGCGCATGGCAAAGCTGGCCGGGGCTAAAATGGTGGTAGACACAGACAGCCACGCTCCCGAAGATCTCATAAGCAGCGAGCGCGCCATAGAGATTGCTATGGGTGCGGGCCTATCCCGGGAAGAGGCCACAGCTATAGTTCAGCAGCACGCCATTATTAGAAGGGGTTGAATAGATAGACATTGTGGCAATTGATATTTCGGGCCGGCATGCCGTGCAGGGCCGATACAGAATGGTATGCGCTGTCGTCTCCGCTCGCATATCGCCCAATTTTATTGAGAGAATTCACTCGGTAAGACTGATACCTCGCATGGCCAGGGCGTTAGACCTCAATATTGTAGCCGACTTCATAAGCGAGGCATGCATGTGCCTTCCTGGAACGATAGTCGCTGAATCCGGAGACTTTTACAATCTGGAGATCTGGAGGGTGAAAAGCATACTGGGCAGGGACTTCAAGTATCCAGAGACCATAGCGGAGAGGACGGCGATAGAAATGGCCCATCATATCTCGGTGGCAGGACGAAGGCTTATCATGGATAGCGAGAGAATAGACAAGAACGAATAATGAATAATTGATAGCAATGAGATAACATAGATGGATGAAGAAAAGACCGCCGTCCTGCTTATGCGGGAGAATCCAACCAAGTCCCCGGACCCCTACAAGATAAAAGAGCTGCGCGGCCTGGCAGGCGCAGCTGGATACCAGGTTTTAGCTGAGATTTTCCAGCGTAGGGGCCGTGACTATCGCTTCCAGATGGGAAGAGGAAAGATCGAACAGGCACTGAGCTACAATCCAAAAAAGCTGATTTTTTACAATCCACTCAGTCCCAACCAGGTATTCAACATAAGAAGCGAGTTTTCTGTCCAGGTGCTGGACAGGTTCAACCTCATTTTGGAGATATTCTCCTCTCGTGCCTCCACCCGCGAAGCCAAGCTTCAGGTGGAGCTGGCCCGTCTCAGCTATGATGCGCCCCAGGTAAAAAATGCACTCGCCCTGAAAAAGCGTGGCGAGCAGCCGGGCTTTCGCGGCGCCGGCGCCTATGAGCAGTCAATGTACCACGACATCCGGGGAAGAATGGCCAAGATCCGAGCGGAGTTGGCAGATGTGGAGTACATGGGCGAAGACAGACGACAAAGGCGCAGAGAGCAGGGCTTTGACCTGGTAGCCCTGGCCGGTTACACCAACGCAGGCAAGTCCACGCTGCTCAACGCCCTCACCGGTTCGGAGGTAGTGGCTGAGGATCAGCCGTTTACCACTCTTTCGCCCACTACCAGGGCTCTGGAGGTTTTAGGCAGAAAGGTCCTTCTCACTGACACAGTGGGCTTCATCGACGATCTGCCTCACTTCCTCATCAAGGCCTTCCGTTCCACTCTTTCCGAGATCTCTGAGGCAGATCTGGTGCTCCTTGTGGCGGACATGAGCGATCCGCCTGAATTGTTGAGACGCAAACTGGCGGCCTCTCATAAGGCACTTTGGGACTGCGAGGTCTCAGCGCCAATAATAACCATCCTGAACAAGGCGGACCGGCTGGAAGAAAGCGAGGCGGCTGTGAAGACAGAGCTGATCAGGGATTATGCCCCCTATCCGGTTTTGACCTCGGCTTTTACCGGCCAGGGACTGGGAGTTCTGGAAGAGTGCATCTCTCAGCGTTTGCAGCCTTTGAAGGAGTACCAGCTCAGCCTGCCTTACACCTCGCAGGGTCTACGCGAGCTTTCCCGGCTCTACGAGACGACCGAGCTATTGTCCGTAAGCTATGAGGAGGAGCTGATTGTCCGGCTGCGGGCAAGAGAGGAGACCGTAGCCAGGGCCGGGCTTTCAGGAGCGCGCAGACTGTGAACTATCATGCCTGAAATATTGCGAGAGCACTTCCAGCTAAAAGAGACCATCGTCACCATTTTTGCCCGCGAAGAGAGGCACATAGATGCTGCCAGAGAATCCATAAGAGAGCAGCGCGCCTATCTGGAGAATTTTATAAGAAAAGACCCATTCTTTCAGATAACCCTGGAGCCTTATGATCTTGTGCAGGACGACGCCCCGCAGATCGTTACGCAGATGATAGAGAAAAGCAAAGTCTTCGGCATGGGTCCCATGGCGGCTGTAGCCGGTGCCATTGCCGGATTCGCCGTGCAGGCCATGATGGATGAAGGCGCAACCTATGCCGTAGTGGATAACGGCGGAGATATCTGCATCTTGAATGATCTGCCAATCGTAGTAGGAATATATGCAGGAAGCTCGCCCATTCGGGACCTGGCCTTCCAGCTTGAAAAGCGGCATAGGCCTTTAGGCATCTGCACCAGCTCGGGCACTGTGGGGCCATCCATCTCTTTTGGCTGTGCAGATGCGGCGGCAGTGATATCGCAGGATGTGGCGCTGGCAGACGCGGCGGCCACGGCTCTGGGCAATGCCGTGACGGCTGCAGGACCGCTGCAGGAGTGCTTCCAGGCAATTGATCGGCCGGGGATCGATGGTGCCCTGGTCATACGTGGCGATAAGATGGCTCTGTGGAAGGATCTGCCCCAGTTGCGGCGCGCCCGGGTGGGCGCGGAGAGGATAACTAAAGGATAGGGAACAAATATAAGAAATCAGATTGTCTAAGCTATTCATAAGAAGGGCTAAAAATGATGAGACAAAAGTTGAAGCAAAAAAGGCCTTTTCACGTTATGATCATCCCCACTTTGGGCTGTCCATCCAAATGCGCTTATTGCTGGAGCTCGGAGGTAGGCTCTCCCGTAATGAGCATTGATACCGTTAAGGATATCGTGGCCTGGCTCAAGGATTTTCGGAGCGATCCCGTCACATTCACATTTCATGGGGGCGAGCCTCTCCTGGCAGGGGCCGATTTCTACAGGCAGGCTCTTCCCCTGCTCACCGACGAGCTGACGCATTTAGAGCCCAACTTCGCTCTGCAGACCAACCTCTGGAAGCTGACGCCGGAGCTGGCAGACGTTCTGGCGGAGTATAATATTCCCCTAGGCTCCAGCCTGGACGGACCGAAGGAGCTAAACGACTTGCAGAGGTCAGAGGGCTACTACGAGAGAACCATGAAAGGTTATGAACTGGCTAAAGAGCATGGCCTGCAGGTGCAGTTCATATGCACTTTTACCTCCTACTCAGTCCAGTTCAAAGAAGACATATTCAATTTTTTCAAGGAAAACGGCCTGACTCTAAAGCTGCATCCTGCACTGCCGTCCCTGCGAAGCGATGAGCCGGACAAATGGGCGCTATCGCCGGAAAAGTACGGAGAGCTGCTGGTCTATCTGCTGGATAAGTACCTGGAAAACATGAACCAGATAGAAGTTCGCAATATCAACGACTACTGCAGATGCGTTTTTACCGGCCGGGGCACAGTCTGCACCTTTGTGGACTGCATGGAGAATACCTTTGCCGTGGGCCCGGACGGCAGCATCTATCCCTGCTATCGCTTTGTAGGCATGCCGGAGTACGTCATGGGCCATGTCCGGGATCATCCCAGCCAGAAGGATCTGGCAGAATCAGCAGCAGGTGTACGCATGCTTAGCTTCAAGGAGTATGTGGACAGGGAATGCAAGGGCTGCAAGCACATCCGCTACTGCCGGGGAGGCTGCCCCTACAACGCCATAGCGCCCACCAACGGCGAGATCAAGGGCGTCGACCCCCATTGCATTGCCTATCAGAGGATCTTCGATGAGATTGCAGATCGCTTCAACCAGGAGATGATGGGATCCCTGGGCCTGGGAATGATTGGTCCAGGACCACAGACGGGCAATAATTCCAGGCCAGGAATTATGTCTCTAATGCAAAAAATGATAGAAAAATAGAAATCTAGATCTTTTTAAAATTCTCCTTTTTTTCGCGTAGCTGCCAGGACGGCAATATAATTTATTTACTAGGGAAAAATTTCAAGACATTAAAGAGATGTGCTGCTTTGAACGTGACTACTCACACCAATTTGAGAAAAAGTT
>CAYXSJ010000028.1:0-18948 GCA_964467095.1 uncultured Methanotrichaceae archaeon | reverse complement strand
GATGATGATTTATGTTGCTTTATGGTAGAGGGGAATGGCGTTGAGCAGCAGAATTGTGCAGCAGACCCTGGAAGGGCTGGCCGTTTCTGCTATGCCCAGGGTTAGGACCACGGACGGCCATCTGCTGGACTGGGATCGAGAGGCCATAGCCAAGCAGCTCCTCAAGGAGACGAAGCTTTCTGAACAATTTTACAAAGAGCCGGGCATTACCGAGGACGAGGCCAAGGACATCGCCAAAGAGGTGGAACGCCGGGTGCGATGGATGAACGTCCAGTACCTGAGCGGCCCCCTGGTGCGAGAGATCATGAATGTGGTCCTCTTAGAGAGGCATCACACTGAGTGGCGCAACATCTGCACTCGCGTGGGGACGCCCGTCTTCGATGCCCACCTCATCGACATCGGCACGGGCTTTGAGGCCAAGGAGAACGCCAACCTCCAGGAGAACGCCGAGACCAGCCACAAGAAAAAGGCAGACAAGATCAGTAAGGAGCAGTACCTTCTGCTGCTGCCGCCTTACCTCGCCGACCGCCACCTGGCTGGAGACCTGCACATCCATGACCTGGAGTACTTTGGAACCAGGCCGTTTTGCATTGACGGGAGCACAGCGGTTCCCGTAATCGATAAAGGCCGAAATACCATCATCAGGCCGGACGAGCTTCCCTTCCAGGGTGATTATTATCACCCGGACGACCTCTATGCCATATCGCCTCGCGGGCCCAAGAAAGTGAAAAAGGTCTCTCGACGCCGGGCCGGGGACGACCTTCTCAAGATAAAAACTGCCAGCGGCAAATCACTAAAGGTCACCCGTGAGCACAGGATACCGGTTGCAGGCAAAGGCATAAAAAAGGCGGGAGAGATCAAGCCTGGTGACGTCCTGGGCAGCGCCTTTGAGCATGGATTGAACCTGCGCGGCGAGTCCATCGGCAGCCTCGATCTGATAAATGAGTTTGTGGATAGAGTCCCTGCACATGAGCTGGAGACGGTCTTTGTAAGAGGCGCTCGCGATCTCTTCCAGAAAGCAATTGATAACGGAATGTGCAGGTCATTCTCAGAGATTTCCAGGTCCCTGGGCGTAGACCACCATAAAGAGTGGTTCACCAGGGGAACAATGCCCATCACCATATTCAAAAGATTCTGCGAGCAATACGGCCAAGACGGCGTCGCGGACCTTAGAGTGGGCGTTACGGGAAGCGATAATGATCTCCCTGCCATCTTCCCCCTTACAGCAGATGTCGCAAAGCTTCTGGGCTACTTCATCTCCGAGGGCAACTACAACATCCAGCCAGCCAAAAATTACAATTTAGTTATTACAGGAAGCGAACACGCACAGGCGGTTATATGCAGCGCGGGAAGCGCCTTTAATACTTACACAACTATGACCGAAGGCGGTCCATCCACCAGGACGATCTACGGAATAGAGGGTGAATGGCAGAGATCCAAACAGGTTTACTTTGGCGGCAAGCTGATTTACCTGCTCTTCCGATATGTCTTCGGCGTAACAGGTGGCAGCTACAACAAGAGACTTCCCAGCATCGTTTACCATATGAACGATGAGCTTCTTTCTGTCTTTCTAAGTGCCCTATTTACCGGAGATGGCTCAACATTCTACCGTCCGGAAAAGTCTGATTGCATCATCAACTACACCACAGCTTCAGAGATGCTCCGCCAGGAGCTATGTTTGCTCCTCACATCTCTGGAAATGAATCCACAAATAGTAGAGCTTTATGAAGGAGAAGAGAGACGGACCTTGTACCGGATACAGCTCAATGGGTCCAAGAATATCCAGACCTTTTCCAGATGGGCCAGGTTTTATGATGAGCGTCAAAAGCACATTGATAGCTTCCTGGCCGATGTAAAAGAGATTCAAAGAAGCCCGAGACGGGAAGAGGTCAAGGAGATCTCTGCCGTGAAAACGTCCGGCGAATGCGTCTACGATCTCTTTCTGGAAGGAGATGATGAAGAGAGCCACACCTACTTCGCTTCGGATGGCTTGCTGATACATAACTGCCAGGATTGGGATCTCCGCTACTTCTTATACTACGGCCTGATGCCCGATGGTCTCGGCACCAAAGCCAGCGTTGCCGGCCCTGCCAAGAAACCGGAGGTGGCCATGCTGCACGCCGTAAAAGCCCTGGGCAGCGCCCAGACCAACTTTGCAGGCGGGCAAGGCTTCTACAACTTCCTCACCTTCATCGCCCCCTACTTTGAGGGCCGCAGCTACGTCGAGATCCTGCAGCTCATGCAGATGTTCGTCTATGAGATGACACAGATGATGGTCGCTCGCGGCGGCCAGCTCGTCTTCTCTTCGGTGCAGCTGACGCCGGGCGTTCCCAAGCTCTGGCGGGACAAGCCTGCCGTTTACGCGGGAAAGATCTGGAACGGCTCGTCGCCCGACGCGCCCCTGAAGACCTACGGCCAGTTCGAGCGCGAGGTGCGCCTGGCCTTCAAAGCCCTCATGGAGGTCATGCTGGCCGGAGACTATTGGGGCAAGCCCTTCAACTTCCCCAAGCCCGAGATCAGCATCGAGCCGGACTTCATGAAGGAGGACGAGGCCTTCAATGCCGCCCACCCGGATCTGCCCACCTACCAGCAGCTCTACCTCATGACTTTCAAGCTGGCCGCCGAATACGGCACACCTTACTTTGACAACCAGCTTCCCGCCTATCGCGGAGCAGGCGAAGGAATATCATGCTATCAATGTTGTGCCTATCAGTTCGCTGCCACTTTTGAAAGCGACAGCCAGTTTGAGGAGAAGCTGTACTTCAAAGATGGCAAGCACTTCTCCATGGGCTCCTGGCAGGTAGTATCCCTCAATTGCCCTCGCGCCGCTTACCTGGCCAGGGGTGACGATGATCTGCTCTTTGAGTATCTGCGAGAGCTAATGGACACTTCTGTCGAGATCTTCAAAGTCAAGCGCGAGTGGATGAACCAGATCATCAAGAACCATCGCATGCCCTTTGCTACCCAACAGCCAAGAGACCCGTGCACGGGCGAGAAGGGCTCTATCGCCGTGGGCCTGGAAGGCCTGGTCTATACCATCGGCGTTGTGGGCGTCAACGAGATGGTGCAGTTCCACACGGGAAAGCAGATGCATGAGTCCAGAGACGCCTGGAAGCTGGCAGTGCGTGCCATGACGGAGATGGAGATCTACGCCAAAAAACTCTCCCAGCAGCACGGCATGACCATCGCCCTGGCGCGTACGCCCGCTGAGACCACGGCTCAGCGCTTCGCGGTATCCGATCTGATCCACGAGGAGTTCCGGGACTGTGCCGAGAAGGTTGTCAAGGGCGACCTCAATGCCGTGAAGAAGAATGTGCAGAAGACGCGCGATCTGCCCGTCTATTACACCAATGGCACCCATCTGCCGCCCGGCGCTGACGTGACCATCTTTGAGAGGGCAAAGCTCGAGCATGTCTTCTTCCCCATAGTCGACGGAGGCAACATCTTCCACATCTTCATGGGAGAAGCCACTCCCGACCCACAGGGCTTGATGGACTTTGGAATGCGCCTGGCCAGAGAGACTCAGATCGGCTACTTCGCATTCAGCAGGGATATGACAGTATGCCTGGGCTGCTCGCAGGTCTCCGGTGGGCTGGAAGACAAGTGCCCCAAATGCGGATCGGAAGATGTGGATCACATCAGCCGAATTACCGGGTATCTGCAGGCTGTGAGCGGATGGAACAGCGCCAAACGCCAGGAGCTGAATGACCGAAAAAGGTACAATGAACTGGCGTAGGCTGGCAAGTCCAACGAAAGGTATATATCGGATATACTTACAGGTGAACTTGCCGAGTGAGGCAAATTGGAGGAGTTAATAATGCCTGCAGTTGTTAACAGAGAGGAATGCGTAAGCTGTGGAACTTGCGTCGAAGAGTGCCCGGAAGAAGCAATCACCTTGGACGACGAAGAAATAGCAGTTGTAAATAAAGAAAAGTGCACTGAGTGCAAGACATGCATTGAGGCTTGCCCATCAGAAGCCATCAGCATGGAATAGACTGCACCATTCAGCACATTTTTTTGGGCATTTTCTTCTTCAGCAAGATTCTTTTTCAGTTATAGCCTCATAGAACAGCTCCCAGTCCAATGTAGTGGCCACACAACCCGCTTTTGAGAGCTGCACACCCCGTGCTGGTATGCCGTAACTGTGACAGAGATCCAGACCCTCTTTTATCTCCATATGGCATCCGACGCCGACTATGGCACCTGGTCGGTATTTTTTTATTATCCTCTTTATGAAGCTGGAGCCAGGCACAATGAAAAACCGGTAGCCCAGGCACTCCGCATATTTCTTGGCCTCGCCGATGTTGCAGCGCCCGCAGTTCACGCACTTTATGCCCTCCGGCGTGAGCTTGGCCGGACACTCTATGCTGCGAACGCATTGGGGCATGAAGATGAATCTCTCTTCACAAGGAGTCTTCAAAAACTTCTTGTTGTTTATGTAATTGCGTAGCCGCACTCCAACATCGTCTACTATGGAATTATCCGCACGGAAAATCCAGAAGAGAGTCGTTATTACATTTTCGAGAAGAACGATGCCTAAAAGCATGTACCGGGCTGCGAAGAAATTGCCCGTCTTAAAGGAGTAAAGAACGAGCAGAGATACTATTATCGACAGAATTAAGACCAATACAGCTAAAAGCACTACCGCTTCACCTACAAGATAAAAGAGCTGATTTATATACTCTGGAAACATGGCATTGCCATGGAAATCCTCCTGCCTATAAATCTGTTACCTAAAGAGCGGCGCAAGTTTTTTATCCCACCTGACAGTGAGCAATACACCTTCGCCTTTATGAAATTTAATGAGGACTATAAAGATGGCTAAATTGCACAGCAGAAAAAAGGGTTCCTCCCGATCCAGACCACCCGCGGTTGCCAAAGCACCCGCATGGTCTGATGTATCCAAAGAGGAGCTGGAAAAGACAATCATGAAGCTGCATGAGAGCGGACTGCCCACCAGTCGCATTGGCCTCACCCTGCGAGATCAGTATGGCGTGCCCAGCACCAAGCAGGCCCTGGGCAAGAATATAACCAGCTTCCTGAAGGAGAACAAAGTCCTGCCCGATATACCAGAGGATCTCACCAATTTGATGAGAAAAGCTCTGCACGTCAGAAAGCACCTCAAGGCTAACAAGAAGGACGTTCACAACAAGAGGTCCCTGCAGCTCACCGAGAACAAGGTCCGAAGATTGGTAAAATACTATCATGACTCCGGGCGATTGGCACCGGATTGGACTTACTCGCCTGAGACGGCTGAGATTCTCATCTCATGAAGCGGCTGGACAAAGCTGCAGAGGCTATTGCCAGGTCGATAATGCATTGCGACAGCATGCGCGTGATCTCGCATAATGACGCGGACGGGATCACATCCGCAGGGCTGATCTGCAGTGCCCTTCTGCGCGCAGGGATACCTTTTCAGGCCACTTTGCTAAACCGGCTGGACGAATCCGTGCTTGTCGGGCTAGATGGGCCTGTAGTATTCTGCGATATGGGCAGCGGCAAGCCTGAACTTATTTCTCGCGTCAAAGATGAGTGCTTTGTTCTGGACCACCATCGGCCCGTGGGCACGCTTGGGTGCATGCACCTCAATCCCCATCTTTTCGGCATTGATGGGGCCTTTGAGCTGTCTGCCGCAGGCACCGTCTATTCCGTGGTGCGCCACATGGGTGAGAACTCTGATCTTGCCGGCCTGGCGCTTGTTGGCGCTATGGGCGACCGGCAAGGCATGATCGGCGCGAACAAAATCATCCTGGATGAGGCCATAGCCTGCAAAGCCGTAGAGGTGGAATCAGGCCTGAAGATCTCTGAAGATGGTCCCGTAGAGGAGGTCTTCCAGAGCAGCATAGAGCCGCTCTTGGACTTTACCGGCAACATGGAAAAGACCCGCCAATTTTTAGATGATTTGAAGATAAAGGGCAATGTAGAGAGCCTGGAAAGAGATGACCTGGCTCGACTATGCACTGCCTTAACTTTAAAATTACTTATGCAGGGAAGCTTTGCCGCGGATTCGATCATCGGCGAGGCCATCCGCCTCAAGCACGAGGTGGTGGAAAACGCCCTGGAGATGGTAGAGCTGCTCAACGCCTGCGGCAATAGAGACGTTCCGGGCCTGGGCCTGACACTGTGCCTGCGCGATACCAGCGCACTTGATCAGGCCAGGAGGCTGGCTCAGGAATACAAAGGCCATATCCTGCGGGAGATTGGCATGCTGCGAGAGCAAAGTAAAGTGCTGACGAACATCCGCTACCTGAAAATGGTGAATATGGAAGCGGGAGCTATTGTGTCGGGCCTGGGAATACGGTATTTATACACAGATATGCCGCTCATCACCCTGAATCATAAGGACGAGATGGTCAAGATATCGGCGCGTGGAACCAAGCCGCTCATTTCCTGTGGCCTTGACCTGTCTATAGCCATGAGAACGGCTGCTGGGGCCGTAGGCGGAATGGGTGGAGGCCATACCATTGCCAGTGGCGCTTCCATCCCACCGGGAACTGAGGATCGGTTCCTGGCCCTTCTGGACGAGATTGTGGGAGAGCAACTGCACAAAGCTGAGGACGCGCTCGCGCCCGCGGTGGAGGGTGCGGCATGATCCGGGCCAGTCTCGTCTTTTGGGGAAAGCAGGCCGGGCCCGTGGCGAGAGCAGTTGAGCCAGATAACCTGCCTAATATGGATCTCGTGATAGATGCCGACCGCATGTGCCTGCAGTTCTCCACAGAAAAGATCGGCACTCTGCTCTCCACAGTCGACGATCTGCTGATGAACATTAAAATAGCGGAAGAGACATTATCTTGCGCGGAGGAGAGATGAAATTTCATTTGCAAGCAAGCTTTCGGCTGAGCGCTGACGCGGCAAAGGCCGAAGCTGCCATTTCAGACTTCTTTGGAAAAGCTGGGCCCATATTGCAGAAGGGAGCACCTGTTGGTCATGGTGCGAAGATAACAGAGTGGAAGCTGGACGGCAGCAAGATCGATCTGGTCATTGACAGCGACAGGTTTGTACGAGCTCATGATGCGCTGCTCAGGCTGCGCCGTCCGCTGTCCGAGCTTTTGGGAAAGCAATTTCGTATTGGTGTGCGAGGCCTGGATATCAATGCGTTCGAGATCGAGGTCGAGTCGGAGAGGGCCATTTTGCACAAGATCCCCTATGTCCGAGAGATAAGATTCGAGGGAGGCCGGCTGCATCTATCACTGGACGTGGGCCCGAACGGGACGCTGGGCCAGTCTGAGATTGAAAACCGCATACCAGATAGAATAATCAGCCTTCTGGAAGAGAAACTGCAAAGCGGCTATGGTGGCAAGACCGAGCACTGGGAGCTGCTCTGGGAGAGCGCGCCGCGCGAGCCGAAGTCCACTCGCGATCCCACGGATGAGATGCAAAAGGCGGGATGGATCAAGCACGGATCTAGCCGGGGCCAGTGGATTTACGGGCCGGAGGCGACGCACGTCTTTCGCACCTTCGAGAGAATTGTGCTGGAAGAAATCGTGGGGCCTTTGGGCTATCGCGAGATGATCTTTCCCAAGCTGGACACATGGGACGTCTGGAAGAAGAGCGGGCACGCCCAGGGGGTCTATCCGGAGATCTATTTCGTATGTCCACCCAAGACTCGCGATCCGGCTTTCTGGGAAGAGGTCATGGACTACTATAAGGTCACACATGAGGTTCCGCTGGATCTGGTCAAGGAGAAGATTGACGTGCCCATTGGAGGCATGTGCTATGCCCAGTGCCCGACCTTCTGGGGATTTTTGCAGGGAATGACTCTGCCTAATATGGAGCTGCCCATCACCGTCTTCGACCGCTCCGGCACATCTCATCGCTACGAGTCAGGAGGCATTCACGGCATCGAGCGGGTGGACGAGTTCCACAGGATAGAGATCGTGTGGCTGGGATCCAAGGATCAGGTTTTAGCAGAAGCGGAGAAGCTGAAGGTCTGCTACAAGCACATCTTCGAGGATATTCTGGAGCTGCACTGGCGGACGGCCTGGGTCACGCCCTGGTTTATGGCCCAGGAAGGAAAGACGGGCCTCGCCGAGATGTCCGGGGCGGGAACCGTGGACTACGAGGCAGTGCTGCCCTACAACGGCAATTGGATTGAGTTTCAGAATCTGTCCGTGAACGGTGAGAAATATCCCAAGGGCTTCACAGTGAAGGCTCAGTCGGGTGAGGCTCTCTGGTCGGGATGCAGCGGCGTGGGTCTTGAGCGCTGGGCCTCGGCATTCCTGAGCCAGAAGGGACTGGACACTGCCAACTGGCCGGATGAGTTTAGAAAGCGCTTCGGCGAGATGCCCAAAGGGATCAGGTTCCTTTAGGACATCCTTTTTTGTGCAGGCTGGAAGAAAAGTTCCTGCCCGACCAATTTTTTATTTTTAATCCCGAAATCCTAATCATCGATCCCAACAAATATTATCGATTGATCCTAATGCCGGCCTACACCCGCCTTTCCTATGAAGACATCGCCGCCCGCGCCCACCAGGCCCTCGCCCGCCTGGTGTCCTGCGATATCTGCCCCCGGCGTTGTGGCATAAACCGCCTGCAGGATGAGCGCGGCTTCTGTCGTTCCGGGCGGCTGGCCAGCGTGGCCAGCTACACGCCCCACTTCGGGGAAGAGGCTCCGCTCGTGGGCCGCGCCGGCTCAGGCACCATCTTCTTTTCCGGCTGCAACCTCTCCTGCGTCTTCTGCCAGAACTACGACATCAGCCAGCAGGACAGCGGCCGGGAGGTCTCTGCGGCGGCTCTCGCCGGCATGATGCTGGCCTTGCAGCGCCAGGGCTGCCACAACATCAACTTCGTCACGCCCACCCACGTCGTCCCCCAGATCCTGGAGGCGCTGGTCCTGGCCAGAGAGGTGGGCCTGCATGTCCCTCTGGTCTACAACAGCGGCGGCTACGACTCAGTGGAGACGCTGCGCCTGCTGGAGGGCATCTTCGACATCTACCTGCCCGATGCCAAGTACGGCTCGGACGAGCCTGCCCTCAAGTACTCCCGCGCGCCTGGCTACACTGCCGTCATGAAGGCCGCCCTGCGGGAGATGCATCGCCAGGTGGGTGACCTTGTCATGGACGAGGACGGCATAGCCGTGCGCGGCCTTCTCGTCCGCCACCTGGTCCTGCCTGCGGGCGCAGCCGGCACCACCGAAGTCGTGCGCTTCCTTTCCCGGGAGATTTCCCCGAACACCTACCTGAATGTCATGGCCCAGTACCATCCGGAGTACAACGCCTGCCGCTTTCCTGAGCTTTGCCGGCCCATCACCGGGCGGGAGTACGCCGACGCCCTGCGCCAGGCAGGAGAGGCGGGCCTCACGCGAGGACTGGCAATACTTTAATGCCTGGCGGCCCCAATTACTATCGGATGATTGCATTTGAGTACCTGGAGCACACAGCCGACATAAAGTTCCGAGCCTACGGAAAAACGCCTGAGGAAATGCTCAGCAACGCCGCTGCTGCTCTCTTTAAATCCATGGTCGAGCCGGCCACGATAGCCGTTAAAGAGACCTGGAAGGTGGAGCTGGAGGCCCCCGACCTGGAGGATCTGGCCTACCAATGGCTCTCTGAGATCGTCTTTCTCTTTGAGACGGAGTTTGCGGTCTTTGCCACCTTTTCCGTCATGCTGCAGCAAAACGGTGCATGGAAGCTTCAGGCCGAGATAGGCGGTGAGAGGATAGACCTCAAGAGACACGCCTTCGAGAATGAGGTCAAGGCCATCACCCGGCACAAGTTTGGCATCAAGAAGAATGACGTGTGGTGCATTCAGGTTATTTTGGACGTGTGATTATGGTAGAAATCAGCAAGATCAACGATAATATTTACGAGGTGCCCATTGGCTACCGACCGGGCATGCGCGTGCCCGGGCGAATTTTTGTCTCCGCAGCGCTGCGAGAGATGGTGGAGCCGGGAACGATTGATCAGGTGGCCAACGTTGCCACCCTGCCCGGCATTGTCAAGTACTCTATGGCCATGCCCGATGCCCATCTGGGCTACGGCTTTCCCATCGGCGGCGTGGCTGCCTTTCGCGAGGAGGACGGCATCATCAGTCCGGGTGGTGTGGGCTTTGACATCAACTGCGGCGTGCGCCTGCTGCGCTCGGATTTGCAGGCGGCGAGCGTGCAGCCGCTCATCAATACTCTCATCGATGCCCTCTTCGAGGCTATCCCCTCCGGCCTGGGGGCTACGGGCCGGCTGCATGCCAGCGACCAGCAGCTCACCGAGGCCTTCATCAACGGCTCCAAATGGGCAGTGGAGGAGGGCTACGGATTTGAGGCAGACCTGTCCCACTGCGAAGAGAGCGGGCACATGAAAGGAGCCGACCCCTCCCAGGTGGGCGTGAAAGCGCGCAAGCGAGGAAGGCCGCAGCTGGGAACACTTGGCAGCGGCAACCACTTCCTGGAGATTCAGAGGGTTGAGGAGATCTATGATGAGGCCAAGGCAAAAAAGTTCGGCCTTTTCAAGGGCCAGATTACGGTTATGATCCACTGCGGCTCGCGGGGAGCCGGACATCAGATCTGCACCGATCACCTGGATGTCCTATCGCGGGCGGTGAAAAAGTACAACATCGACATTCCCGACAAGCAACTGGCCTGCGCGCCCCTGGGATCGCCCGAGGCGGAGCATTACTTCGGGGCAATGGTCTGTGCCGCCAACTACGCCTGGGCCAACAGGCATATCATCGCCCACTGGACGCGAGAGGTCTTCGAGAGATACTTCCCAGGCTCAAAGCTCGATCTGGTCTATGATGTGGCCCACAACGTGGCCAAGATCGAGGAGCACGAGGTGGACGGCAAACGCGAGCGCCTCTATGTGCATCGCAAAGGGGCCACGCGAGCTTTTGGCCCCAGCAGAAGCGAGGTGCCGGACTCCTACCGGGGCATAGGCCAGCCGGTGCTCATACCGGGCAGCATGGGAACGTCCTCTTACGTTCTTTGCGGCAGCGACCTGGCCCAGGAACTCACCTTCGGCTCCGCCTGCCACGGCGCGGGCAGGGTCATGAGCAGAAGCCAGGCCCTCAAGCTGTTCACCGGCAAGAATGTGAAAGCCGCCCTGAATAGAGACGGCATAGTGGTCAAGTCTACCAGTCCCGGCATGCTGGCCGAGGAAGCTCCTCAGGTCTACAAGCCCTCTGGAGATGTGGTGGACGTGGTGCATAATTTGGGGATCGCCACCAAGGTAGCCCGGCTGGTGCCGCTGGGCGTCTCTAAGGGATAGTGGATAGGATCAATGAACCTGCGCGTTGTTCTGGTTGAGCCCCTCTACGAGGGCAATGTGGGCTCCGTAGCCAGAGCCATGAAGAATTTCGGCTTTCACGAGCTGGCTCTGGTCAATCCCTGCAAGATCGAGGACTACGGCTGCGCGATGGCGTCGCACGCCAGGGATGTTCTGCAGATGTCCCGATCCTTTGCTACCATTCCCGAGGCTTTGCAGGGAGCCGACCTGGTGGTGGGCACCACTGGAAAGAGGCTGGATGAGGCGCAGCACCACCTGCGTCTGCATCTGCGCGTGCCCTGCTTCACCCCGGCAGAGCTGGCCGGCAAGTTGCAGGGAAAAGAGGGAACTGTGGCGCTGCTCCTGGGCAGAGAGGACTGTGGCCTCTCAAGCGAGGAGCTGGCCCTCTGCGACATGCTGGTCTCCATCCCTACCAGCGAGGAGTATCCGGTCATGAACCTCTCTCATTCCGCAGCCGTGCTCTTTTACGAGCTGTCACAAACCGAGAATGGAGACCGATGCAAAGTGGAGATGGCTCGCGGGGAGAGTCTGGCTCTGCTGCAGGACAAGGCAAGATCGCTCCTCGCCGATGTCAGCTATCCCTGGCATAAAGTGGAGTTCACCCTGCTCATGCTGCGACGCATCCTGGGCCGGGCGGAACTGACGGAGAGAGAGGCACGCACTCTGCTAGGCCTGATAAAGAGGATTCGCTGGAGAATAGAAGCTGCAAAAGAGCCTGAAATGCAGAACGATTAGTCCTGCCTCTTCGCCCTCTTGAAAGCGTCCTCCACAGCATCGCGAATGATGTAGCCGCCCTTGTGCAGAACTGTGTCGCCCACTTCCGTGTCTCGCTCCATTGATCCAGTGCAGGGGTAGGCATGATGCGCTTCCGAGATCCTCTCCCTGATGTCGGGCTGATCCGGCTCCAGGCCCAGGAGACGCTTGGCCACAAACCAGGTGGAGCCGCAGGGAGCAGTTCTGACAACATTGGCGGCTAAGATGTAGTCTTTTCCCTCCCGGCTCTTTTGCACAGTCACATCGATTACAGGATCGCCAATTCCAGCCTCGGTAAGAAAGGCATAAATGTTCGGCTTGGCCGGATCGGGGCGAAGGGCGCAGAAAGGCTTGGCAAAGGCAGCCTCCATCCCCAGTTCCGCCGCCTTCTCCTCCAGTTGCTTTCTCTGGCCCAGAGGAAGCTCGCGAGGCGACTCTGAGCCGCCCACAATGCCCTTCACCCCCGCTTCCTTGAGCTTGGGAAGCAGGCCGAAGAGAATGTCGGGATGAACATTTATAACCAGGGCGATGTCTGCGGCAGGGATGTTCTGGGGCAAGAGCGGCTCTACATCATCAATGAAATCCCCCAGGGATGCCGGATCCGGCATCTCTACCAGGGAGACGATGTTTGCAGCATAGCCCGGCCGGACATTGCGGCACTGGGTGCACGCCTCGCCACAGGAGATGCAAAAGCCCGAGTAGTTGATGAGGTTGCCCACCACCCGTGCACCAAATTCGCCATTGTAGAATACTACCAGTTTCAAGCCATCACCACACTATCAGTAAAAGCGTCAATGTTGCCTTAGTTTCCACAAAATTCTCTGGGTATCAAGGTATTTAGCCTTGAGCGTTTCTGCAAAGATACTATGCAGGCAGGCTGCAATCAATTAACGCTTCTCCAACTATAAAAAAAATAATAAAATATCTCATGCTGCCTTTGCCTGGCCGACTGTGACCAGGTTGCGCGCAGCATAGAGTATGGCGCAAAATCCCAGGCTCAAAGCGATCAATGAGACCAGGCCGCCCACCAGGGGCAGCAGGAAGAGCGCATTGAGGATAACAAATCCTATTATGAAGCAGACCAGATCGCTCAGTTTCTTCTTGGTGAGCTCGCTGATCCATTTGCCCAAACTGAAGGAGACAAAGGTCCCGCTGAGCATGAAGGCCGCAAAGATGAGCAGAGTTGAGATCAAAGCAATGGGCAGGCCCACCACCGTTACCGCCACCAGCAGAATTGCTATGAATGAGGCAATGATCATGACAAATCCCAGGAAGGTCTTGAGAAGAGTTGAGCTTCTCACCTCGTTATCCACGGCCTGGAAGATGCCGGGCAGATACTTGACCAGAAGCAGTCCTAATATGAAGTAGCCCAGGATGGCCAGCAGGCTGAAGATATTAAAGCCCGTCTCATAATCTTTGCTCTTATCAGCCCGATCTTCTACCTTGTGGAAGTTTACCCTTTCCGCCGAGCCGGTGTTATTGAATTGATTGGCACTGATGGTGAGGGTGCCGTTGACCCTTCCCGCGTTAACCACCTGGCCGCCGCTGATGAGAGCATCTCTCTTGATTGTTTTGCCGGGAAGGATGTTAACCTGGCCTCCCGCAGCCACCAGATTGGTGCCGATGTTGCCTCCTAAGTTGACATTTCCGCCGGCAGCTACCACCTTTCCACCCACATCAGCGTTGACATAGACCTGGCCCCCGGCTGCGATGACGTCGCCCTTCACCGGCGCATTGATATTCACAGTGCCGCCGGCAACTATGACCGAGTCCACTGGGGCATTAATGCTCACCATGTTGCCCCCAGCGATGATATCGTCGGCAACAGCCGTATCTATGGATATAGTCTCTCCGGAAAAAGTCTGCAATGCCTGCCCTGGCGAGCAGAGCAGAACAATAGTAATCAAAACTAGAATTGCTTTATTACACCTCATCCCATTCACCGCAATTAAAGAGCATCTTCTCCAATAAATAACCCATGTATGCGATCAACGACCTTTGCATTTCTCAATTCTAGAACTTTGCTGCAAGTTTCTTGTTTCAGTATCAGTATTTCTTGTATCTGAAAAGATTTATCATACAACGACCCAGTTGAACAGCTAAATCTGTATTGGAGGCATGGTTTGAAGATCGCGTTAGACATTGACGGGGTATTAGCTGATCAAGTCAGTGCGGTTCTGTTGGAAATTGAAAAAGATTATGGGCAGAAGTATTCCAAGAGCGATATCAATCGTGCCCACTGGAGCTTTGCGGGAGTAGAGATCTGGACGGAGATTGCCAGGTTGCTGGCCGATCCGGAATATGTCATGAGGGTGCCGCTCATCGAGGGCTCGCAAAGTGCCATAAAAAAGCTTGCCGGGCATGATCTTCTCGTGGTGACGGCCAGACGGGCCAATGCAGAGGAGGCCACCAGAAGATGGTTGAGTTGGCACTTCCCCTGCCTGACGCAATATTATCATGCCAGAACCGGCACCAAGCATAACGTTCCCTCTGACGTTTTGATCGACGATCTTGACATGAACATCGTGGAATTTGTTAAAAGCGATCCAGATCGACGGGGTATTTTGTTTCTTCATCCCTGGAGCTTAAATGATACGGATATCGAAGATTATTCCGATCAAGTATACTATTGCCCGCAGTGGCAAAGTGTGGTGAAGGCTATTGGCGATATTACTGGCGATCAACCTTGAAAAGATTACCTGAACTGCTCGCTCCGGCCGGCTCGCTAGAGGCTCTAAAATCCGCAATCGCCGCAGGGGCCGATGCTGTATACCTGAGCGGCAAGAGATTTGGGGCCAGAAAATTCGCAGCAAACTTCGATGAGCAGGCCCTGGCCCAGGCCGTAGACTACGCTCACCTGCGGGGCGTGAAGGTCTATGTAACTGTCAACATTCTTATCAGAGAAAATGAGCTTATCGATGTGGCTGAGTATCTTCTCCGCCTCTACGAAATGGGCACTGATGCCGTGCTGCTGCAGGATCTGGGCGCGTCTCTACTGGCCAGCCGAGTGGTGCCTGAGCTGGAGAAGCACGCCTCCACCCAGATGACCATTCATAACCGGGAGGGCGCTCTCTGGGCTGAGCGCGCCGGATTTAGCAGGGTCGTTCTGGCCAGAGAGGTGAGCCTGGATGAGATAAAAGAGATGGGGAAGGATACGAGGTCACAGGGAATCGGCCTGGAGGTATTCGTTCACGGCGCTCTTTGCTACTCTTACTCAGGGCAGTGCCTTCTCTCCTCTGCCATCGGCGGGCGCAGCGGCAACCGGGGCATGTGCGCCCAGCCCTGCAGAAAGACTTACGTGCTGCTGAAAGGCGAAAAAGACAGGTACGGCAGGCCGACCAGCCTGGCTGCCCAGCCGCAAAAAGAGAGATTTCTCATATCCACTCGCGATCTCTGCGTTTACAGACATCTGGACAGAATCGTCAGCTCGCCTGTAGAGTCGCTGAAGATTGAAGGGAGGATGAAGTCCCCGGAGTACGTGGCCATAGTGACCAGCATTTACAGAAGGGCCCTTGATGCGATAGCCCGGGGCAAATGGTCGCCTTCTTCAGAGGAAGAGAGAGACCTGGCCTTGGCCTTCAACCGCGACTTTACAGAAGGCCACCTGCTGGGGGCAGGAGATGTCATGGGCCGGGAGATGTCGGATAATCGGGGGGTTTTCATCGGCAGCGTGGCCTCCTTCGATGTCCAGAGAGGCGAGGCGGCGGTAAGGCTCTCCGGGTCGCTCTCTCCAGAGAAGGGCGACGGCCTGGTTTTTCTGGCACCTGGCCAGGAGACTGGGCTGGTAGTGCAAAAAGTGGTGGTAAAGGACGGCCTGCTGCGGCTGATAACGCCGGAAAGGGTGCGACCGGGAGCCAAAGTATACCTGACGGGCAGCACTGCTCTGACCAAAAAGGCGCAGGAGATCATTGCCTCCGCCAAAACACAGATTGCCCTGGACCTGAACATGGCCTGGCAGGAGGGCACGCCTCTGCTGGAGGCCAGGCTGGAAGATGGCCGCAGCGTCCAGGTCAAAGCCGACTTTAGAATGGAAAAGGCCAAGAATCAGCCCTTAACCCGCCAGCAGATCGAATCGCAGATGCGCCGCACAGGCACAACGCCCTTTGTCGTCCGCAAGATAACCATGGACTACGCGGGGGATCTTTTCGCCCCCCTGGGAGCCTTAAACCAGCTGCGCCGCGATCTTTTAGAAAAGGTGCAAGAGTCCCTTTTAGAAAAATGGCGCCCTACCAAGGAGAAGGTAGACGAGGCCAGAGACACATTGAATGAATTCTTCACCGCGTCGACTTCCACCGCACCGAGCTCTTCTGCGAGCCGCACACCCTCACTGGCAGTCTATGCCGACAGCCTGGAGACGGTGAGGGGCGCAGTGGAGGGAGGATGCCGGCGGGTTTACTTTGAGCCCGTTTTAGGTGAAGAGGAGAGCGACCGGGCCATGGAGGCCGAGAGGCTGATAGAAGAGGCAAAGGCCATCTGCAGGGACACAGAGCTTATCTGGAAGTGGCCCCGGATCACCCACGCCGGTTTTTTCAAGTTCGCCGGGCAGCTGCATGCCGCAGTTATGGCTGACGGGATGATGGTGGAGAACGTGGGGGCCGTCCAGGCAGCTGTGCAAGCCTGGCCCGATGTGCATCTTTATGGCGGCTCGGGCCTGAACGTCAGCAATCACCTGACGGTACAGGCGCTCTCTCCGCCCTTAGAGCTTCTCACCCTCTCGCCTGAGCTGTCCGCCCGGCAGCTGGCCAGTACAGTCTCAGCAGCGCGCCTTCTCCCAACCACGCCCAAGATGGAGCTGATGGTGCAGGGCAATCTGGAGGTAATGGTGGCCGAGGACTGCATGCTTCTTCCTGCCAGAGGAAAAGCCGATCCAAGAGACTTCTGGGGCCTGCAGGACATGAGGCGCATCTTTCCCCTGCGCCTGGATGATGACAGGAGGACGCACATCTTCAACTCTGCCGAGACCTGCTTGCTTGACCTGATGCCCGAGATCTTCGCCATCGGCCTGGATGGCGTAGCCCTGGATGCGCGTGGCCGGACGCGAGAGTACGCCCGCGAGATGACGGAGATTTACAGAAGGGCCATAGATCTGACCGAAAGAGGGGACGGGACTCTTCGCCAGGATCTGGAAAGCCTGAAGGAGTCCATCCGGCCCCTGGCCCTGGGTGGCATAACTTACGGCCACTTCGTGAAGGGGCTGAAGGATGAGCTGTCCTGAAGCTGAAGCCAAAGAGATAAGCAAAGAATTATGCTATCAAAGTTTGGGTGAGTTCCAACAATCTCCAACAATTAATTGATTACTTGATATATATATTTCGCGTCCTTCTTGATCCATTTTTGAATTTAAATGATGTTCAATCCACTCTCGCAACCTTCATATAGAAGTTCAAACACCCGATATCTCACTTTGATCTAAATCGCATTGGAGGTATTAAATGGCAGCAGGACAATTTGGCGGAACGCCCGTACTTATTCTCAAGGAAGGCAGCCAGAGAACGGCTGGCAAGGAAGCACAGAGATCGAACATCATGGCAGCCAAGGCCGTGGCCGGAGCCGTAAGAACCACACTCGGCCCCAAGGGCATGGATAAAATGATGGTCGACACTCTGGGCGACGTAGTAATAACCAACGACGGAGTCACCATTCTCAAGGAGATGGACATCGAGCACCCCGCCGCCAAGATGATGGTGGAGATCGCCAAGACCCAGGATGCTGAGGTCGGAGACGGCACCACCACCGCAGTGGTATTGGCTGGAGAGCTTCTCAAGCAGGCTGAGGGTCTGCTGGATCAGGAGATCCATCCGACAGTTATCGCTGCCGGCTACAGGGCTGCAGCAGACAAGTCCCTGGAGATTCTCAAGACCATTGCCGTAGATGTCTCTGTTAACGATGCCGAGTTTTTAAAGAAGATCGCCGTCACCGCCATGACCGGCAAGGGCTCGGGCACGGCTCGAGAGGAGCTGGCCAACCTGGCAGTTGAGGCCGTCAGGGCCGTAGTGGATGAGGACGGGTCTGTCGACACCGACAACATCACAGTGGAGAAGAAAGTGGGCGGCGGAATTACCGATTCCGAGCTGGTACACGGCATGGTCATCGACAAGGACCGGCTGCATCCCAATATGCCCAAGAAGGTTACAGGCGCAAAGATTGCTCTGCTCAATGCCGCCATTGAGATCGAGAAGACTGAGGTCGACGCCAAGATCGAGATCACCTCGCCCGATCAACTGCAGGCCTTCCTGGACCAGGAAGAGAGCATGCTCAAGGGCATGGTGGATTCCGTCATGGCCACTGGCGCTAACGTTGTCTTCTGCCAGAAGGGCATCGATGACCTGGCCCAGCACTTCCTGGCCAAGGCCGGCATCTACACCGTGCGCCGCGTCAAGAAGAGCGACATGGAGAAGCTGGCCCGCGCCACGAGCGGAAGGGTTGTCACCAGCATCCACGATCTGACCAAGAACGACCTGGGCAACGCAGGCCTGGTCGAGGAGAGAAAGATCGGCGACGAGAAGATGACCTTCGTGGAAGAGTGCGAGAACCCCAAGTCTGTTTCCATCATTCTGCGGGGCGGAACCGAGCACGTGGTCGATGAGCTGAACCGGGCCATGGAAGATGCACTGCGCGTCGTTGGCGTGGTAGTAGAAGACAAACAGCTTGTGCCCGGCGGCGGTGCCCCTGAGGTAGAGCTGGCGCTGCGCCTCCGCGAATACGCGGCAACCGTAGGCGGTCGCGAGCAGCTGGCCATTGAGGCCTTCGCGGACTCTATGGAAGTAATCCCCAAGACACTGGCCGAGAACGCCGGTCTCGATCAGATCGATTCCCTGGTGTCTTTGAGAAGCCAGCATGAGAAGGGCGTCAAGAGCGCAGGCCTGGACATGGATACCGGCGAGCCCGTGGACATGCTCAAGCTTGGCGTGGTCGAACCTCTGCGGGTCAAGACCCAGGCCATCAACAGCGCTGCCGAGGCCGCAGTCATGATACTGCG
>CAYXSJ010000027.1:0-19133 GCA_964467095.1 uncultured Methanotrichaceae archaeon | reverse complement strand
ACTAGATTAAACTCATTAGTGGATAGTTCTTTTTTGCATCAAACTGCAGCCTGGCGATGGCGACCTCCCCATCGTAATCTATCTTCACCTCGGCGATTATCATGCGCCCCTCTAGCTCGCCGTATCCAAAGAAGTTCTCCTTCAACATCTGCCGGTTTATGCTGACGTGAACCTCCTTCACATAGGGCTGCAAAGAGATGCTCTCCTCCATGGCCTTTTCCAGGCCCGCAGCCGTCTTGAGGCTTACCGGAGCTCCTACGAACTGATGGTAGAGCGCTCCCAACTTGATGCCCGCTTCAAAAGCGGCTATTTCCCTTTTCGTAGGCGTGTGATCACCACCGGACTTGTCAGGTAGAGGGTGATAAGCGCTATGACCACAAGGGTTGCATAAAAAATGTCATGCATATCTTGCTGCCAGAAGAGGACCAATCCTACCACCAGAAAGATCCCGCCAAGGATAGTCATGACGCGAAGATCTCTGATCTTGGGATACGGGATGCTGCTCACCATGAGCAGCGCCAAAAACAGCATGAGCACGATGGTCAGTGCCGGCCTGCCCAAGAGAACGCTTGCAGAAAGTGCTATTCCCGCCGCTGGAATGGGAAGCCCCTCAAAGAAATGGTCGCTTTTGCCGGAAACGACATTGAACCTGGCCAGGCGCAGCGTTCCGCAGAGCAGAAAGAATATGCCCACCGGCCAGATGTGCGGTGGAAGATGAAAGGCGGAGATGGCAAGAAAAACAGGCGCTGTGCCAAAGGAGATCAGGTCAGCTAAAGAGTCCAGATTGGCTCCCAGGGGACTGCCTCCCACCTTTCTCGCCAGAAATCCATCCAAGCCATCGGCCATTGCTGCCAATAGTATGAACACCACGGCATACTGCGGAAAACTGCCGCCCCAGGCTCTGCCTGCCGCAAGAAGAGCCAGGAACCCGAAAACGACATTTAAAAGCGTGAATAAGTCCGGCAGCCGTATGACCCGGAAAACATTCATGAACTCCTCACTGCAACCACCGTCTCTCCAGCCCGGACCTTGTCGCCCTTATCTACCAGCAGACTGTAGCCAATGGGAATGCTCACTTCCACCCTTGATCCGAAGCGGATCATGCCGATCCTTTCTCCTCGCGACACCCGGTCTCCGGGTCGAACGTAGCAGACGATCTCTCTGACCAGGGTTCCCGTTATCTGCCGCAGCTCCATCTCACCGTCATTTGTCTCCAAATGCATCCTGTTCTGCTGATTCTTGCATGCCCGCCCCAGAAAAGCCGGCAGATGAGTGCCTTTCCGGTATTCGATATTGCGTACAAAGCCATCCAGTGGCGCCCGGTTAACATGCACATTGGAAGGACTCATAAAGATGGTGATTCTATCCGGCGCGGCCTGGATGATTTTTCCGTCTGCAGGGGAAAGCATGCCATCCCCTCTCGGAAGGCGATCCGGGTCCCGGTGAAAGAAGATCATGAAAACAAAGCCCGCCAAAGCCATGGCTGACAATAGCCAAATTCCTGCCGCGGCCAGCGCTGCAGTGAGAAAGATGGGTACCGATACCCATGCTGTGGAATCCTTTGCCAGCTTCATGCTGCGTCTCCCCTTCCAGGTTTGATCTCTGTTGCAAGCTCATCAATGGTTGATAAAAGCTCCGGCAGGAGCATGAATACCAGGTAGGATATGGCCAGGAGCGCTATTGTCGATCCTGCTTTGGCTATGATATTATGGGCTATATCAAAGCTGCCTTCCCCAAACCAGCTCCATCCGTAGGCCATGAGTACAAATCCATTTCTCACAATGTTCAAGAGATAGATGGAAAATGTGGATGCTGCCAGCGCCGCCATCTTGCGACCCAGGGGTGCCTGCACCGATAAAATCACCCCGGCGAATAAGGCAATGCTCTCAATGGCAGTGCAGGCCAAGATGATCTCTACCGAACGACCGTTAAGGCTCATTATGTTCCAGCTCTCCATGATCACGGGGACGGAGAGGATTTGAAGCGTCTGTGCGGTTATTTGGGTGGTAAATCCAATCAATCCGACCTGAAGAGACTGTACTTCTGCAAACGGAAAATATATGATTCCACAGGCAGAAGCCGCATAGCTCGCCCAGTAGCATGCCTTTGATGAAAAGCCCCTGCTCTTCACAATCCAGGCCATGTAGAAGCTCAAGAGACCTGCCGCCAAAAAGAGAGCCACATTGAAGTAGTCCTCTATGGCCAGATAATGCTCAATCTTCCCGAGCCAGAAGAATCCAAAGAGGGCCCATCCCAAAGCAGCGACGCGGCTGCTCCCGGCCAGTGCTGATGCTAAGAGTAAAAACAAGCTAATCCAGAGCAGATAGGAAACCAGCCATTCCAGCATCATCAATCCTAGAAGTACCACAGGTTTATTTAGCATTATCTGCTTACACCAATAGGCTGTAATTTTGAGGTAAGGCCAGGGATACATCATTGGACAGGTTCGGTTGAATATGAATCGGAAAATTTTAATTCTTATTTCTGCTGCATGCATAATTCTGGCAGCCTTGTCCTCTGTGCAGGCTGCAAAGCTGCCTTCTAATCTCTCGGAATCCAAAGATGTCCCCCAGAAGATCGATCCGGCGCTTGCAGAGATGCTCGACCAGGAGAGGGAGGAAAAGATCCCTGTAATTGTAATGCTTAAAGCAAATGGCAGTGATCTCATTTCCGGTGACCTTACGATCAGATACAGGTATAGGCTCATCCCGGGCCTGGCTGGAGAGGCTACTTCTAAAGCCATAAAAAAGATTGCAGAGAGCGACAGTGTGTCTGAAATTTATTATGACGGCAAGGCACAGACATTTTCGCCCGATGAGAATTCGTCTCTGAAAGAATCGATCTTACGGGAAGAATATGTTTCGCCAGCTCAAATTATAAAGGCGGATAAGCTCTGGGAAAAAGGGATCGACGGCCAGGGAACCACTGTGGCGGTAATCGATTCCGGCATAGACAAGAATCACCCTGACCTGATCGGCAAGGTAGTTGCAGAGAAGAACTTCCTGGCAGATGAGATCACGGCAGACGATCTACTGGGCCACGGGACAATGGTCGCAGGAATCATTGCCGCCTCTGGCGCGGCCTCCAATGGAAGATACAAAGGAATTGCACCCGGGGCAAAGCTGATCAGTGTCAAGGTTATCGATAGCAATGGGGACGGCAAAGTATCGGATATCATCGCGGGCATCGAGTGGGCCGTTTACAGCGGGGCTGATGTCCTCAGCCTCAGCCTGGGCGGCATAAATCTGGGCGAGACCAATCCGCCCATAACCATGGCTGCTGACAATGCCGCAAGTGCCGGAGTCGTGGTCTGCGTGGCGGCAGGCAACCGCAACAGCAGCGAGGCGCAGGGACAGGTGAGTGGCGCATCTGCCGATGGAATGGGCGATTCTGCGGTCGAGATCTCTTCGCAAGAACAATCCAAGAATAAAGACGTTCTGCTGCTGTTTGTGCCCATTGTGCTGGCTTTGCCTCCTGGGCTGATCGACTCTCCTGGAGACGGCGTAAAGGTCATTACCGTGGGAGCTGCAGACAACAATGGTCACATGGCCGGCTTTTCCGGCTCAGGGCCTACCAGGGATGACAGAATCAAGCCGGATGTGGTAGCTCCCGGCGTGGACATCATCTCCACAGTGCCCTCTGGTCTGAAAAGGCCTGTTTATGTAGACGATTATTATGCCCGCGAGTCGGGCACCAGCCTGTCTACGCCGGTCGCGGCTGGTCTGGCCGCGCTTCTCTTGCAGGCAAAGGACAACCTCACCGCAGCAGGCGTCAAGGCGGCCATGACCCGGGGAGCAACAAAACTGAATAGCACCCAGGGCGACAGTTACGAAGAGTACTATCAGGGTGCAGGAATGCTGCATGCTCTATCTTCTTATGAGATCCTGCAAAATAGCAGTGATATCTGCGGTGTGATTCCCGACCTCTGGACTCCTGGTCGCTGGGCATACCTGCCGGCAGGAAAAGGAGTTTATGTGGGGCTGGATACTGGCGCGGACAGGCCGCAAAAGAAGATATACGCTCTTGCTCCGGGCGATGAGGATTGGAACTTGCGCTTCGTATTCTTCAGCGATAGGGAGATAAAAAACCTCAAGACCACCGTTGAAGGTGCCGCATCCGATTGGGTAAGTCTGCAGGCCCTTCCGGAAACGATTCAGGCCAACGATCAGAAGGTCTTTTCGGCATCGATAACTGTGCCGCAGGATGCTGCGCCTGGGCTTTACAACGGCACCATTGAGATCTCAAAAGAAAATGAGAATCTGCTCAAAATTCCCATCAGCGTGAATGTGGCCAGCCTCCTTGATATCTCCAGGGGAGTTGGCAATAAAACGGGATTGTTGAATGGAAACGGATGGCATTACTATTATCTGGTGATGACGCCCGGAACCACTGAGTTTGAAGCATCTTTAGAGTGGCAGCAGGAACCGCAGGATTTGGAGGAACCGCAGGATGCCGACCTCGACCTCTTCCTGCTCTCCCCAACCAGCGAGTATTACACCGGTGAGAGGGGCAGCAGGGTGGAGAATGTGAAGAGCACGGAGACAAAGAAGATACAGGCCCCTCCCTCAGGAAAATGGCTTATTGCCGTGCATAGTGAAAATGCATCGCAGGCCGTTAACTATACGCTGCAGATAGAGCGCTCGCAGTTAGAGACGGCCCCCATGCGCTGGAATTTGGAGTCGGCAGTCGCCGGCACGAGCATGAAGTCTCAGTTTGTGCTGAGAAACCTTGGGCAATCTCTCAGTAACCTCAGCTACACCGGAGTTATTGAGAATACGACTTCAGAGGAACTGGAAGGTACTGTTTTGTACAAGAAGATCTGGGAGTATACGGTAAACGCGACGGACAACACAAAGAAGCTCTCAGCCAGGCTATTTAGCGACGATCAGACCAATTCCAGCGAGCTGATGCTGGTCCTTGAAAATCCGGGCGGCGAGCCTGTAGATGCCCTTTTGGACACGGGAGATCTGGGGCCGCTGGAGATCACAAGTCCAGAGAACGGAGCCTGGAAGGTCAAGGTTTATGGATATAATGTTCCTGATGAAGGTCAATCATTCCGCATTTTGCTCAAGAGATACAAAGAGGACCCCTGGAGATGGATTGAGACTCGCGGCCCTGAGAGGATCGACAGCAATGGAAATGCTACTTTAGAGGCCAATCTCACCATACCCAGTGATTCATCGCTTCCCAGGCTGGATGGATACATAAAAATCTCTTCGGACAACCATACCTTTGAGATTCCTGTGAGCGTGACCGTAGACGGCACCAGACTGGACGGCCTAACGGATGAAAAGGTATTGGACAGCGACAATGACGGTCTATTTGATGTTCTTGCTCTGGCCTTTGGCGTGAACATAACAGCTCCCGGAGAGTACAGGCTAAAAGGAGTGCTGTCTGACTGTCGCGGCGACAGGATTGAGGCAATAGAGAGCAGATTCGGGCTGAACGAGAGCGGGAGCATATTGGTCAATGTGAACGGCACCGATATCTGGAGGAAGAGCAAGTGCGGGCCGATGATGATTCAGAACCTGATACTCTACGATAAGAGTGGAAGCTACATCGATCGATTCGACAAAGAGATTACCATAAACAGGGAGCCGAAAGAGTTCCAGCCTCCTGCAGCCTATTTGACCGGCGAGTATGTCAACCGGACGACTCCCACCTCCATCGCCATCGGGGTAAATGTGACCGTCATCAATCCCGGCCGGTATGAGCTACAGGGCATCATCGTGGATGATTATGGGGAGGAGCTTGATGAAGAGAGCCTGCAGAGCGATCTATCCGCCGGAAATGCCACAATGCTGCTTCAGTTTGATCCCTCCAAGTTCATGAGGCAGGACGAGGTCTCTGCGGTGCATCTCGTGGATCTGGTCCTGCTCCGGGAGGCCCGGGAGCTGGAGAGAATGGATTACGCCTGGAGCTCGGATAGCATGGATCCGCATGCTTTTAAGGTCGGCACGGTGGCGAAGAACGGCTCCACTGGTATTCCCGTGGTCAAGCTGGGCGGCGCCGGCGTGGTGAGGATGGAGAACGGCACGGCGGTCATTTCATGAAAGCCGCTTTTTTCATTTTTGGATCAATTTTGGGAAAGTAAACGCCTAGTGACTGAGAATACGCTCACCACAAAGTCACAAAGTCACAAAGGCACAAAGACGCAGGGGTTAATGCTTTATGCCTGTTAGTTCTGTATATTAGGCTAGGGTACGTTATGGCTGAAAATCTACGAACATTGGTGATGGCACCCTATCGAGTCTCCTTTGAGGCGGGAACAGTTGAAGGATTGGAGATAAAACAACCGCGTCTCAACGAGGTGCGCATTAATGCAAAAGGGCCGGACTCCGATCCTATCGCTGCCATTTTTATATACCATCAGCGGATGGCAGATGTTATTTTGGATGTTTTAAAAACGCAACCAATTACCATGATTTCGTATTTTAGTGAAGAACTGTGCAAACTAAATCCGATGAATCAAACGATGGAGATTGAATCCACTATTATGGAAAATAATGGTGTACAATGGTTGACTTTTTATGCGAAGATGGATGAGATTCCAGTGGCAGCTATGTGGATACATCGATTGGATGAAGAGCATGTATGCGAAGTAGTGGCACAATTCCGTCAAGAGCGTATTGAAGCTATGATCAAGAACCTGATAAAGAGCATATCCATCGAGGATATGAGACTGGCACATACTTAGTCTTGCATTATAATAAAATCACGACCAGAACAAGCCTGCTTGCAGTGTTCGCGATATCGTAGGTCATGCTCTGCTTCTAATCCTGCCGGTGAGCATGGTATCCATCATCACAAAATAAAGGAGAAAAGGCAGAGCCGGATAGCCACCGGGCTCTGTGTGCTGGCTTTAAGCGGTAATCTTGCTCTTGGCGATGTACTTGATGAGATCCGGGCCGAGTCTGGCCTTCTTTTGAACCTGGCTGGCCAGGTCATCCATGGTCGCGCCGCTGGCGACCATGGAACTGATCTCCTCTAAGGCGGTTTCATCCACTGTGAAGTACTCGTCCAGGTCCTTTCTATGGCCCCAAACATCTCCTTCCAATAGCTCAATGCCCTGCATGTCCAGGAATACCTGGATGGCATTTGACATGGTCTTGTGGTAGGATGGGGGAACCTGAATCATCCTCAGCCTGGGACATCTTTGCATTAAGCTGAGGAAGTCTACGTTGCTGGCGCGAAAAGCCAGGTGAACCATCTTCTCATTGGGGTTGAGATTTGGAATCTCATTTTTTGAGCTAACTACTCTAAGTCTCATGTATTCTCCTATCTGCTAAAGATTATTTCCTAGTATTAATAGACACTTCAGGTGTACACATGTGTACAGATCGAAATCTGCCGGCTATACACATATTTACAAAAGTGATCACATGGCAATTAGATGTACTAAATTTGACTAAAATGAGATAGGATTAGAATATTACAGGGCATATATCCCATGCCAATTGGCAGAGTCACAATAGAGAACTGCCTTCCGATTTGCCATCAATTTTATTAGATTGCCAGAAAGTTGTTTTATTAATAGCTGTCGCTACTTCAGGTGAACTATTGGCAATAATCGACTCCAAATAGCTATCAAAAATGGGGAAGTATTTCTCTGTGCCTCTATGTTTCTGTGGTTGGTTCCGTAAACCACGGTTAGAGATATTTGTCCCTTCGCGATCACGCGAGCCCACGGGAGCAATTTTCTTATATCAAAGCCGCTCCTTCAAGGAGAGCAGATAAAGCTGCATCTTTTCGTCCCAGGCTCTCTCTGCAACAAGGCCACAGATCTCGAATAATACCGCTTCCACAATCAGGTAGACCTCAGCTTTATCCCGGATGCAGCCCAACAGGACCTCTCGTCCCCTTCCCATCCCGGAATGGATATGCATCTTCGGCCCCTCCTTTGAGGGATAAATTGTAGCCATGCCGAAGACCTCCCAGGCGCTCTCGTAGGCTTCATAATTTGGCAACGGAGGAACTACCGGCAGCTTGGGACCGGTCACTGCCCGACCATCGCGAAGAGCCCCGATAAAAAGGGCCGTGCAGGACGCAATCTTCTTCTCTTTCAGGAACTTTTGCAGCGATTCTATCAGATCTTCGCCATGATCCATCCGGAGAACGAAGACCCTGCCCAAACTGCCCTCAGAATATTGCATGTGAATGAGTCTTGCTCTTCTATTCTTATTATTTTCCATTTTTTCATTATTTTTCTTGCCCGGACTTTAACGTTGTCCATCAACTTTTCAAAAATAGCTCTGCCAAACAGTGTCGTCGCAGTGCGCAAACGTGCTCTGGATATTGCGACAAAATAAATAGTAATACTATAAATAGTAATAGCTGCAAGGGAAAAGTTATGCTCGTCAATCCTAAAAGAATAAGATCCTTGAAGGAAAAAGAGCACGCAAAAGGCCCTGTGATCTACTGGATGAGCCGCGACCAGCGTGCTAACGACAACTGGGCTCTACTCTATGCCAGGGAGCTGGCCCAAAAGCACAACTGTCCTCTGGCCGTTGCCTTCTGCATGGCGGCACAGTTTATGGGTGCGACCGGCAGGCAGTATCGTTTTATGTTGCAGGGGCTAAAAGAGGTGGAAAAGAATCTGCAAGCTCTGAATATCCCTTTTTTTCTTCTCCGGGGGGAGCCGGGAAAAGAGGTCTTGCGTTTTCTGAGCGAAATGGGAGCAGGAGCCCTGGTATCCGACTTCTCTCCCTTACGGACAAGCCGGGAATGGAAGACCACAGTTGCCGGCGAGATCGAAATTCCCTTTTACGAGGTAGATGCCCACAACATCATTCCTTGCTGGTTTGCCTCGCAAAAACAGGAGTGGGCCGCCTACAGCTTTCGTCCCAAAGTGCACCGTCTTCTTTTTGAATTTCTCGATGAGTTCCCTCTTCTGCAAAATAGCCCGGAGAGGAAATCTTCCTCATGGAATGGCGTTGTCGAGAATGATTGGCAGGCTGCAAAAAAGAGCATCAGAGCAGATGCCTTTGCTGATGCAAAAAGTATCAAACCGGGAGAAGCAGCGGCTGCAAAGCAACTTTCCATTTTCCTGGAGCATAAGCTGGCCAGCTATGAAAGGGATAGAAACAATCCCAATCTAAGCGGCCAGTCTTGTCTTTCTCCCTATCTGCACTTTGGTCAGATTTCGGCGCAGCGTATCGCTCTGCAGGTTCTGAGGAGCATGTTAGACGCCGGCTCATTTCTAGAAGAGCTGATCGTGAGAAAGGAATTGTCGGATAACTTCTGCTACTACAACCAGCATTATGATGACTTGCAGGGCTTTCCTGCCTGGGCGAGAGCGAGCCTAAGAGATCATGAAAAGGATAAAAGGGAATACCTTTATACTCTGGATGAACTGGAGCGAGCCCGCACCCACGACGATCTGTGGAATGCCGCCCAGCAGGAGATGCTCCAAACGGGAAAGATGCACGGCTACATGAGGATGTACTGGGCCAAAAAAATTCTGGAGTGGACGGCGTCGCCCGCTGCAGCGCTTCGTGCTGCCATCTGCCAGAACGACCGGTATGAGCTGGATGGCAGGGATCCGAACGGCTATGTGGGAATTGCCTGGAGCCTGGGCGGCGTTCACGATCGTGCCTGGAAGGAAAGGGCGATCTTCGGCAAGGTGCGCTACATGAGCTACAATGGCGCAAAGAGCAAATTCGATGTGCAAGCCTACATAAACACTTGGAGTCTCTCTCATGGATAGCAATAATATTCGGCCAAGCATTTGGTATTACGGGCTGGCCGTGCTGATAATAATCATAGGATTTGCCGTATTTGCCGGATCCATCTACTCCGGCATTTCTGATGCAGAAAGCGGCCTCTTGCAGATTGTAGCTCCTGCAAGTGCAGACCTGAATCTCTCAGAGCCGGGCGAATACATCATCTTCTACGAGAACAACAGCTACATCAATGGCAAGTTCTATCGCACCGGCGAACAAATACCGGGTCTGGAGATACGCGTGCGAGAAAAAGCCACTGGCCTCGATTTGGCTACCTATCCGGCAAAAGGCAGCTTCGCCTACAGCATGGACAGTCGCAGCGGCAGGTCAATCATGGCCTTTACTGCTCCGCGAGCTGGCATCTATCAGGTTAATACATCGTATTCAGGAAGTGCGGGGCCAGAGGTTGTACTGGCCATAGGAAAAGGCATCGTTGAAGGTATGTTCTCATCAATTATTCTCTCCCTGGCAGCCCTCTTCGGCTCCATCGCGATTGCAGCCGCAATTTCCTTTGTTACTTACAGCGGAAGAAAAAAAGCTATCCTTAAGCAAGAAGAAGAAGAGAGGTTGATAAGGGGCGCTTCTTGATATCGCGCTCTTTCCCTACCACCTCTTTCTTCTACCATCCGTTGTAGTGCACCCTCTCTTCACTGTATCTCCTGGGAGCGGCAGGAACTTCATTTGGGTATCCCAGCGCAACCAGGGAAAATGGTGTTACCTCCTCCGGCAGGCATAGACTCCTCCGAAAAGCCTCTACCCTGTCTTCCAAGGGGTAGACTCCCGCCCAAACAGCCCCAAGCCCCAGTGCGTGCGCGGCCAGCAAGAGATTCTCCGTTGCGGCTGAGCAGTCCTCTACCCAGAATCCGGGATACTTTTCCAAAGATGAGTCGCCGCAGACCAAGATCGCCAGAGGAGACTGCCGGCACATGGAAGCAGTAGGACAGATTCTTGGAATTTCATCCAGAAACTTGCGGTCATCCAATACGATGAACTGCCAGGGCTGCTCGTTTCCCGCGGAAGGCGCAAACATGGCGGCCTCCAGGATCTCTCTTACAATCTCGCTGGGGACAGGCTTATCTAAAAACTTCCTTATGCTCCGGCGAGTCTTTATTGCTTGCAAAGTTTCCATCGACAATACCTTCAATACAATAACGTAGCTATGGCATTGCTCTTATAAATTTATGCTGCCTTTTCTCAGTTGATAGAATTAACGAGAAAGAAGATTAATGCAGAAGTTATGTCGCTGTGATCTTTTTTGATGAGAATTCTTTAACAATCGTTATCGGCAAGACACATTCAAAGCTTCGGATAGACTTAAGTAGCATTATGCCAGGATTGATACCGGATTAACCTTACATTACAGTGAACTTATGGGGCATGATATATTTGGCACCTTTTATCGAGATACGGGATCTGACAGTTCGATTTGGTGAGGTTGTAGCTCTTCGCAATATAAATCTGGTTATAGAGGAGGGCGAATCAGTAGGAATCCTAGGCAGAAGCGGTTGCGGCAAGAGCGTCCTGATGCATGTCTTGCGCGGGGTGGAGTCATTTCCCGGCATGAGCGGAAGCCTGATCTTTCACGTGGCCAGATGTGAGAAATGCCGCCACGTAGAGCCGCCTAGCCATTCCGGCAAGAAGTGCAGGTGCGGCGGAGTTCTCAAGCCGATTAAAGCCGACTTTGTGGCACTGGATATAAATGATCCTCTACGCCGTGACATTGTAAACAGAATAGCCATCATGCTGCAGAGGACCTTCGCTCTTTATGGCGATGAACGTGTGATTACAAATGTTATGCGGGCCGTGGAGGAGAAGGGAGATTCCATGAGCGTTCACGTCGCCGCAGACCTCCTGGATGAGGTAAACCTGTCTCACAGGCTGATGCATGTGGCCAGAGAGCTGTCCGGCGGAGAAAAGCAGCGCGTTGTCCTGGCCCGCCAGCTAGCCAAGTCGCCCATGGTACTCCTGGCTGATGAGCCGACAGGAACCCTCGATCCGGCTACGGCCAGAGTTGTGCACGAGTCCATCAAGCGTGCCGTCAGGGACTTCAAAATGACCCTGATCATTACCAGCCACTGGGAAGATGTCATGGTCGAGCTGGCAGATCGAGCCATATTGCTGGATGGTGGAGAGATCAAGGCAGAAGGAAAGCCGAAAGATGTCGCTGCTCAATTCCTGGCCATGGCCGGGACGCTGGGCAAGCGCGAAGAAGTTGAATTAGGTGCGCCCATAATTAAGGCTAACAGCCTGGCAAAGAGGTATATCAGCATCGATCGGGGCGTGGTAAAGGCCGTGGACAATGTCAGCCTGGAAATTAATGAGGGCGAGATCTTTGGCCTGGTTGGCGTCTCCGGCGGCGGCAAGACGACTCTTTCCAAGATGATAAGCGGCATTATCACACCCACCGGCGGCAGCATCTCGGTACGGGTTGGAGATGACTGGGTGGACATGACAGTGCTCGGATCTAATGGTCGCGGACGAGCTACCAAATACATCGGCATTCTCCACCAGGAGTACACCCTTTACCCCTCCCGAAGCGTCATTGAAAACCTGACTGAGGCCATCGGCCTCTCCCTCCCCTTCGAGCTGGCAGAGAGGAAGGCAATCCACACCCTGGAAACGGTGGGATTCACAGAAGAGCAGGCTGAAGTGGTCCTGAACAAGATGCCGGACGAGCTCTCTGAAGGGGAGAGGCATCGCGTGGCCATGGCACAGGTACTGATAAAAGAGCCGAGAATAGTAATCCTGGATGAGCCCACGGGAACTATGGATGCTATTACCAAGATTGAGGTTACGAGGTCCATCCTCAACGCCCGCCAGGAGTTGGGAGAGACATTTGTCATTGTCAGCCACGACATGGACTTCGTGAAAAATGTCTGCGACAGGGCCATGCTTATGCGCAACGGACAGGCGATTTTCAGTGGTCTTCCCATCGAAGTCCTAGCCAAGATCACTGAAGAGGAAGAGAAGGAGATGCTGGGGAGTTAATTTGAGAGTCTTCGTTGACGGTAGGGAGATAGAGCTATTGCCCGGAGCGCGGCTTGTCGACGCCCTGAGCAAAGCCGACGCCCATCCTGCGAATGGCACAATTGTGGGAATGGTCAAAGGTCGAGGCGAGAAGTCGCGCATGACCAACTCCTATTGGCTGCTCACCACCAAGGGCAAACTGAGAATTGAGCTAATAGATAACGATCTGCAGAAGATCTGGCATGAGAGCGTAGACAGGATCTCGGGATCAACAGTTAGATGGACCTCAGCAGACGGCGTAGCCTTTGGGCCATTTGCTTCCACCATCTCTTTTGGACGCGATGCCCTGGAATACAGCCGCTGGGAAGTTGTGCTTGGCGCAGCCGGATTTGACGCAGAGAAGACTCAGATCATATTCATAAGGAGAAGGCATACAGCAGCCTACGGCACACCTAAGGAAGGCGGGGTGATCGGTCACATTGTGGGCGGCAAAAATACTCTGGACCGACTGCAAGCAGGAGATGTTATACAGGGCATTGAGCCGATCGTTGAATGGGAGGACATAACTTCGAAGCTGGCCACAACAGATCTCTCTTTGCCTTTAGAAGAGGATAATGAGATATTCACCAAGGTTGAAGCGCAGTTGATAGAGGATGCGCCGCTGGGAGCGGAATTTTTCCTGGCTCTGACTAGAGACGGCACATTCAAGGTCGATTCCGTCTCCAGCTCATACATCTCATCTGACAAGTTGATCACTGTGCCCATAGTCTTCGAGCATCGTGAGCCTCGCCTGGAAGGAGTGGTAACGGTAAGGACCAGCGGGCGAGGTTTGGGCAAGATCTTCATCTACAAGCAGGACCGAACCTCGAATCCCGGCCACTCTGTCGTGGCTAGAATCACCTCCGGAATGGATATGATAAAGCTGGCAGGTCCCGGGCAGTTGATAACTATCAGTGTGTTGCCGGAGCGCATCATGCTCCTGGGCTGCCACCTGTTAGACGCACTGATGCAGATGCAAGCTAGAGGCATCGAGGCAGAGGTGGAAGGCTATGAAGGCGAGGATGCCGTAGTGGTAAAGCAGGAGCCCGGAGCGACGATGGCTATTTTGAAGCACAAAAGGGTGCACCTCTTATCTATTCCTGCCACCCGTCTGATCTCCGTCCAGTTTTACGATGACCTGGCACCCAAGACTCTGGATTACTTCCGGCACGTTACCGGCCTTAAGGAGAGGCCTGTAGGCCCCTTGCCGGTCTATTTTGTCTATGAGAATACTCTGCTCTTCAAGCCGGAGATTGATGCCGTCAGCTTGAAGGAACTTCTACCTGAAAACAAGCCGACCGGTCCCGTGCCTGCCGGTTCGATCGCAGTTTCCAACCAGATTTCCAAGAAGATCGGCCTGGTAGGAATGAAGCTCGTGGACGATAAACGATATGGCCCGTCGGGCGAGAAATTCGAGGCGACGAACATCATCGGCCGGGTGCTGGAGCCGCAGAAGCTTAAAGATGTGTCGGAAGGGGAGACGATTTACATTAAGGAGGTGCGATGATGTTGATCACCAAATATGTGATTACATCCTCTGAGTCAAATATTCTTCCTTCAGATATCGCCATGAAGATTTATGGTTCGAAGTATGATGTCAACGTCAAGGAGACTTGCTTTGGAGTCGTCGTAAATGGCGAAGAGGAAGTGATAAATGCGCTCATAAAAGAGATCAGGGCTCTTGACCCTGCCGGCATATTCATCAAGGACCGGGGCTTTCCGCCGGGCGACCCCAGGCGCTGCCGCGGTCGCAGAGGCGGAGGAGCGAGGCCGGGCTTTTATATGATCGAGTCCGAGTCCAAGATGCTGCCCATGATCTCCAGGGCACTGGCCTGGGAGGGCGAGATCCCGACCATTCCTGAAAAGAAGAAACCTCTTGCCATCAAGAGGCTGGAAGAGATAGTAAAAGAGGATCTATCCTGAGGTAAATCAATGGCAAAAGTTATAGTTTATCCTCCCACCAGCATGATACTCTCCGATCTTGTGGAGAGGATGGGCCACAAGGCGCTTGTAGTTCCAGAAGCGGTGCGCAGGCTCGTTACCGCGAGTGGGATTGAATCGCCGCCTTTGAATGTCACTCCCGAAGAGCCGAAGAAGGGGCTGCGCTATGCGGCTGTGGATGTTCCTTCCGGCGTGCGGGGCCGGATGTCTCTGATTGGACCAATTATAGAAGAAGCAGAGGCTGCGATCATAGTAGAAGACCCGGGATGGCTGACGGGCTGCGCGGGCTGCTCTCGAACCAATGAGCTGGTGAGGCTGCTCATCAGGACTAAAGGCGTTCCTGTGCTCGACTTATCTTATCCCACAAATGATGCCGAGGCCAAGGTCTTTGTCCAGAAGATTAAGACATTTTTGGAGGGCTTAAAGTGATTCGCATCGCTCAGCTTTCCTGCGGTTCGGAATACAGCGGCATTCAAAAAGAGATCGATCGCGCCGCGGAAACAGTGGGAGCTAAGATCATCTATCCAGAGGTATCTTTGGATGATATTCTCAACGTGGAGAGCACTTTTGGCGTTTCCGTCTCCTCGGGCGACCTGAATTTAGCCATGGCTCGTGCAGTTCGGATCGTGCAAAATCCGGACCTCGCCGATGCCGTAATCGTCATGACCTGCTTCCGCTGCGCCGAGGCTGCTATCATTCGATCGGAGATTCGAAAGTTCATCCATGAGCACTCCAAGATTCCTGTCTTGAGCTACTCCTTTACCGAGCGGACCACGGCTGAGACGCTGCTCACCCGGATGGAGGCGCTGGTGACCACCGTAAAGTACCGGGGCCTTTTGGCTCGTGAGAAGCAGAAAGGGCTGACCGCCGGAATCGACTCGGGGTCCACCACCACTAAAGCGGTAGTGATGAGAGACAATGAGGTGATTGGCACCGGCTGGGTTCCCACCAACGAGGTCTTGAAGAGTGCCGAGGATGCCCTGCAGGGTGCTCTGAAGATGGCGGGCGTGGCCAAAGAGGAGATTGCCGCCACAGGTGTGACCGGCTACGGGCGCTTTTTGGTGGGCAAGCACATCAACGCCAGGCTGATCCAGGAGGAGATCACCGTCAACTCCAAAGGTGCCGTGTTTTTAGCCGATGCCCAGAAGGGGCCGGCAACGGTCATCGATATTGGCGGCATGGACAACAAGGCCATATCCGTACAGGACGGAATTCCGGGTGGCTTTACCATGGGCGGAATATGTGCGGGAGCCTCGGGAAGGTTCCTGGAGCTGACCGCAAAGCGGCTTGGTGTCGACATCACAGAGTTGGGAAAGCTGGCTCTCAAAGGAGACTATCAAAACGTGGCCATGAACAGCTACTGCATAGTCTTCGGCACGCAAAGCCTGGTCAACAGCCTTGCCCTGGGCTGCAAACCAGAAGATGTAGCCATGGCTGCGTGCCATTCTGTGGCTGAGCAGGTCTTCGAGCAGCAGCTTCAGGAAGTAGAGGTTAAGGAGCCGGTGATAATGGTAGGAGGAACTTCTCTCATCGAAGGGCTGCCCAAAGCCATGGAAGAGCTTCTCCAGGTTAAGGTCACTGTTCCCAAGCACGCTCAGTACATCGGGGCGATAGGCGCTGCGCTGCTCGTTTCGGGGCTGCTGGAGGACTGAGATGGACCCAATGGAGGTCTTCAAGATTGAGGTCACAGGCCAGGAGGAGTACGGGGCTAAAAAGTACCGGGAGATCATCATGGATATCTTGCAGGACCTCGGCCTCATCCGGTCCATCGGCAGGCTGTATGTTTATGTAGACATCCTTAAGCCGTTCTTTGCCGTCTACGGCCTTCTTCGCTCCGGAATTCCGCCTCTCACCGTCAAGGATGTGGGCGATGTGATGAAAGTGCATGGCGGCTATCAGATCAAGATCAATGATGAAGAGCATATGGCTGATCTGCTCCGGGCACTTTGGCAACGCTATGGAAGAGAGAGGGTAGAGCAGCCGGTAAGGGATATTGTGATCTTAGCCTCGGATACATCGCCCTCCGAGCTTATGGTAGCGGACCTGGAGGCAGAGTTCCTGCAGGATCTGACCGATGCCCTGTTGAGAGTGGCACCGGAAGGTTTTCGCAATCGGCGCAACGAAATGACCAAAGACAGCTTCTTTTTCATCGCCGCCGAGGAGAGCTTGACGCCTGAGATGGTATCTGAGATCAAAGGAAAGATCCGGGAGATGGAGAATGCTTGAGCCTGTGATGTTCACTGGAGGATTATACAAGCACGACCTGGTCGTAGAGTTGGTAGAGGACCTGGGCGGCTATGTCCTGCAAAAGAATGTGACGCAGACCGAGATCATCCTTTTGATATTGGTTCCAACGGAAGATATGGCAGCGCTGCAGGCACTCGCCAAGGAGCTGAGAGGAGAGCTGGTTCGAGCGCCGCTGGCCGGAACTGAGGTGGCGGTCGTAACGCCGACACTGGCCATTCACCATCTGCCGCATATCGCCTGCGATATGGCCGAGTACCTGCGCCGGCATGGCTCCAAGACCAACATGCTGGGACTGGCCAGAGGCGTCGGTCGCGAGATCGCCCAGATCAATGAGTATGAGACCGCTCTGATAAACGAGCATGATGCCGCCGTATTCATCTTCGGCAATTTCCAGGAGTGCATCAAGAAGAAAGAGAGCTTATACAAAAACATCACAGTGCCTGTGGTGGTCACGGGCGGGCCGCAGATCGATGCCAAAGACCTACCCTATGCCTTTGAGTATGTTCCGGCCATAGGAAGGGTGGCTCACCGGGCCCGCAAGGCTACGGAGATTGGAACTTTGGACAATATAGTCGCTTCCGTAGGAAGAGCCCTGGACAAGACAAGAGCCACCATTGCCAAGGACCCGCTCACCACCTCGCCGCCTCGGGTCATGGATGCCGTGCGCGAGCAGGTTCCGGATGTGGAGTTCTCCTATTCGCCGCTTCCCATAGCCCTTAATCTGACTGGTGTGCGAGTGAAGCTGCCCTACGATGTTTACAAAGATGCAGTAAAGGCCGTAACCTTCGATGAGGGTGTGAAGCTTGGGGAAATTGCCACCATCAAGCCGTCGCGGATGAAAGACTATATACTTGTGAGGATACTGTCCGCATCTGAGACCGGGTTCGTCTTCTGAGAATGCGCAAAGCCTGGAGACCACCCGGAGAGGAGAGATCATGAGCTTCGAGGATGAGCTGGACACCATTTTAGTCAAGGGCAAGGAGAAGGCTGCGCAGGAGATCTTGAGGGCGGTAAAGAGCACTTACGGTGAGATCCCCTACGTTTTTCAGTTCATGGAGGACCATCCAGAGATTCTCATCACCAAGGTGCTGCATAACAACGCCATCCAGAGAAGCTCGACTTTAGATGCAAAGACCGTCGAACTGATCTCGGTTGCCGTCTCAGCTGCCATGAGATGCAGCCACTGTCTGAAGCTGCATATTCGCATCGCCTCCAATCTGGGCATTCCAGATGACCAGATTGCTGCCGCCGTATTTCTGGCAGGAAACCTGGCCTCAGCCAGTGTGCTGGCTACGGCCACCCGCGAACTGGACGAGGAGCGGGAGGTCTGCCGGGCCTGCGAGATCGAAAGCAGTGTCTGCGAGATACACGGGGAGAAAAAAGAGTAAGTTCGCCTGCTCTTGCTTGCTATTTTAATTCTGATTCTCCTCTTTAGGTTTCTGGCATTTATGTCTTCTGAAGAGAAAAGCACGCCCCTGTGGTGGGAGACGGCGGAGGATCATCGCTTCGCTTTGGAAGTTTTGCAGCCAGGGCTACGAAGAAGGATGCTCCGTTTTATTGCGGGCGACATGAGGAGCACTGGGCAGATTGCAAAGGAGCTAGAACTAAGCGATGCCCTGGCCGAGTATCACTTGCATATGCTGGAAAAAGCCCTGGTTATAGAGCAGATAGAAGATGGCTGGAGAGCCACGCCTACGGGAATTCTTTATCTGAAGAATGTGGAAACAAGACAATGATTCTTCGCATCATCGCCGTGGGGCGTCTTCGGGAAAAATACTGGCAGGATGCGGCAGCCGACTTCACTCGCCGCCTTCGTCCCTATGCCCGCCTGGAGGTGGTAGAGGTGCCCGAGGCTCATATTAAAGAGGCAGCCTCCCGGGCCGAGGAGAAGAAAGCAATGCATGAGGAAGCGCTGACCATTCTCGATAAGCTGAAGAGGCACAGCGGCCCGGTGGTAGTGCTGGACAGAATGGGAAAGGCTCTCGACTCGCCTGAGCTGGCATCCTGCCTGCACAAGATGATCCTGGAAGGAAAGACCGAGACGGCCTTTGTGATCGGCGGACCCCTCGGCCTCGCGCCGGAGATTTTGCAAAGGGCAGACCTTCTTCTCTCCTTCTCTAATATGACCTTCCCCCATCAAATGATGAGAATCATTCTTCTGGAGCAGATCTATCGAAGCTATCGGATAATGCATGGTGAGCCGTATCACAAGTAATA
>CAYXSJ010000026.1:0-19389 GCA_964467095.1 uncultured Methanotrichaceae archaeon | reverse complement strand
TCCCACCTCTGAAGAGGCGGGGATTCTCTGCCCCTGCGCCCGACGATCCTAAAGCTTTTTACCAATCAGGATCGAAATAATAAGGTGTCGAGAGGTTCCTTTGGCAAAGATTCATAAAAAAATCCGTCGCACGCAGGAAGATGTGCCGAAAGCCGTCGATATGGATGGGCTTTTGCCTGGACACAAAGGTAGCCATTGCCATTACGATCTGATTATCGTCGGAGCCGGCCCTTCCGGGCTTTTTTGCGCCATAAACTCCATGCAGAAAGGCAAAAAGATCCTGATTCTTGAGAAAAAAAGCTCACCCGGACATAAGCTCCTGATCTCGGGATCCGGCCAATGCAATATAACTCATGCAGGTAATATTTGGGACTTTCTTGATCACTTTGGAGATCACGATCACGCCAGATTTCTGCGTCCTGCTCTTCTCGGCTTCACAAATAAAGATCTTATCTCTTTCTTTAAAGGCCTGGGACTGGGCATGGTCCGAGAAGAGAGTGATAAGATATTTCCAGAAACTATGCAGGCCAGGGATGTGCTGAATATCTTGACTATGCAATGCCGGGAAAAGGGGGTGGTCATCAAGTGCAACCAGGAGGTCGAGTCTATAACCAGGAAAGAGGACGGATTTTTGGTATGCTGCCAGAGTGGCAGCTATCGCTCCAGGCTACTGGTAATAGCCACAGGAGGATGCTCTTATCCTGCCACCGGCTCGAGCGGAGACGGCTACAGGTTTGCCGGCATTCTCGGCCATCGCATAGTTGAGATTGGGCCGGCTTTAACTCCCCTTCTCATAAAGGATTATCCTTTCTCTGAGCTGGCCGGTCTCTCATTTCCGGATATGAAGATCTCGCTCTATCGTCATGCAAAGATCAGAGAGCATCGAGGCGATGTTTTATTTACTCATCAGGGGCTCTCCGGGCCGGGAATTTTGGATTTATCCCGATATATTAGAAGAGAAGACGTTTTAAAGCTCTCTTTTGTGCCGGACGATAAACGAAAGGCGCTGGAGGAATGGCTCGTAGACAGAGCACGACAGGATGGAAGAAGGAGCCTATTGTCTGTGCTGGTGGATCTTCCTCACGTTATGCTCCTTTCCGTTCCCTCATCTGTTCCCTCGTCTGTGCCTCTCCTTCCCCATCTCTCTTCCCGGTTGACAAAGAAGATTCTGGGGATCTCAGGGATCGCCTCAGATCTGCACCTGGCTCAATTGACCCGTGAGATGCGAAATCGCTTGATTGATAATCTGACAGGTCTACCTCTGGTCGTATCCGACCTTGGCGGCAATAACCTGGCCATGGTTACCAGAGGCGGAGTGGACACGATTGAGGTCGATCCTAAAACCATGCAGTCCAGGCTGGTCGAAGGACTGTATCTGGTAGGCGAGGTTTTGGATATAGACGGGGACACTGGTGGCTATAACCTGCAAGCAGCATTTTCTACAGGAATGCAGGCTGCCAGGAGCATCAAGAACAAATTCTCTTGAGCATCTTTCCGTCAGCGCCACAGGATCGCCCGGTGCCGTCAGCCATTACACGCAGATGAGCGGATATGAAATCTTGGTCTGCGACTGCAGTCCGCGAGGCAAGATCATTGGCAAATTTCAGAGGATTGTTATGCTCGACATATTGAGAAATAGACGCAGCATCAGAAGGTACAGGGATCGTGAGATAGAAACCGAGAAGATAGAACAGCTTAAGGAGGCCGCTTTGCGCTCCCCCTCCTCTCGCGGCATCAATCCCTGGCGTTTCTTTTTTATCACGGACAGAGCATTGCTGGAGGAGCTCTCAAGTGCTAAAGAGAGCGGCTCAGGTTTCCTGAAAGGAGCAAGCCTGGGTGTGGTTGTCTGCGCCGCACAAGGAGAATCGGATGTCTGGGTGGAAGACTGCTCCATCGCCTCCATTATACTGCAGCTTGCCGGCTGCAGTCTCGGTCTTGGCTCTTGCTGGATCCAGATCCGAAAAAGAATGCATAGCAGCAGTCAGTCCTCAGAGGATTACATCAAGCAGGTGCTCGGGATTCCTGAGAATTTGAGTGTGGAGTCTATTATCGCCTTCGGCTATCCGGATGAGGATATGAAGCCTGTTCCCAAAGAACAGCTCGAATATGAGAAGATCACTATGCTTGCACCACATGCCGAATGACGAAGTCTGCGCCGGGGGCATGACTATTTCTATGATTACGGTCAATAGCAGATGGGCCATAAGCCGAAGGCGAGAGACGATGACACGATCGAAACGATGAATTTCCAAAAATTAAGCATGATCTGTGCCTGGTGTGGCCGGGCAGATCTATCCATATGGGGGTGAGAATAAATGATCTGCACATATTGCAGTAAAATCGATAGCATCGACGGGATTAATATTGTCCCCGATGGCTGGTTTTGCTGCCTTGACTGCTGGCTTGAGTGGCTTGCAAGGAAACCAAAGTAGCTTTTAATTCTTGAGGCATGCTGACCACGTTTCGGTCTTGCATGCACTTTCCCTGTACGCGATCAATCGGACTTTTCCGGGTCTTTTAAATTGTGAATGACGTCGGAAAGAGCAAATGGAAAGTTCGCCCTTCCGCTGCTCAGCCTATCCTTATCTCCACCAAATGCTCTTTCCGATCATCAATCAGGTGTATTGTCCCATCGCTCTGCAAAATCCCGTCCACTGTCACGCTCTTAACTGCTCCCGCCCGCATAACCGTGATGTGGTAGAATGTCTCACGGTAACGGTAATGCACCAGAAACGATTTCCAATCGGCGGGAATGCAAGGCCGAAATTGCAACCGATCCGCTTCTAGCGTCAGTCCCAGCAGCGATTCCAATATGAGGCGGTACATCCAGCCCGACGCTCCGGTGTACCAGGTCCATCCGCCATGCCCAGCATGTGGAGACAAGGCATAGACATCTGCTGCCACGACGTATGGCTCCGTCCCGTAGGTTGCCACCTGTTCTGGGGTCGAGCCATGATTTACAGGGTTGATCAAATTCAATAGTTCCCAGGCCCTGACGCTGTCGCCCAGGGCAGCAAAAGCCATAATCACCCATATAGCTGCATGGGTGTACTGCCCACCATTCTCTCTCACTCCAGGAATGTAGCCTTTGATGTAGCCTGGATCGGAGTCGGACTTATCGAAAGGTGGCCCCAGGAGCAGTATCAGCGAGTCATCCCTCTTGACGAGTCGGCGATTCACTTCCTCCATTGCCTCCTTTGATCTTTCTGGGTCTCCTGCCCCAGATAAAACCGACCAGCTCTGAGAGATAGAATCGATCTGGCACTCCTCATTGGCAGCGGACCCGAGAAGCTGACCATTGTCAAAGTAGGCGCGCAGGTACCAATGACCATCCCACCCGTTCTCTCTGATCATCTGGCGCAGATGGGAGGCCTCGCTGCGGCATAGATTTGAGATGATGTCATCGCCCCGCATGAGGGCAATATCTTCGAACTTGGTTAGCACATCGCACAGGAAGAAAGCGACCCAAATGCTTTCGCCCAATCCCTGGTAGCCAACGCGATTCATAGCGTCGTTCCAGTCTCCCGTTCCCATGAGCGGCAGACCGTGCCGACCAAACTGCAAGCTGCTCTGAATGGCTCTGACACAGTGCTCGTAAAGGGTGCCCGACTCCTCAGACCTGGTAGGCAGGTCATAGCAAGCGTCCTCCTCTGGCCTCAGGGGCCGGCCCAGGATGAAGTTAACGCGCTCGTCAAGCACGCCGACGTCTCCCGTAGCTGTGACGTAGCGGTGAGCGGCTAAAGGCAGCCAGAGACGGTCATCGGAACTGTGCGTGCGCACGCCGCGTCCCGATGGCGGATGCCACCAGTGCAAAACGTCTCCTTCCAGGAACTGATGGGCAGCACAACGCAGGAGATGCTCACGGAAAAGTTGCGGCTCTGCGCTTATCAGCGCCATTGAGTCTTGCAACTGATCCCGGAAGCCATAGGCTCCGCTCGACTGGAAGTATCCGCTGCGCGCCCACATGCGGCAAGACAAAGTCTGATAGATTAGCCAGCCATTAGTTAGCACATCGAGGGCTTTATCCACAGTTTCCACATGCACCGCGCCAAGGGTGCGGTTCCAGTAGCTCCAAACCTGCTCCAGGGCTCTTTGGGCTGGAACCGACCCGCGAAAACGTTTGATCAGGCTGCGTGCATCTTCCACATTCCGTCCAGTTCCGCAAGTGAAGACGATCTCGCTCTCCTCCCCTTCTGCCAGATCGATTTTGACCTGCAGGGCCGCACACGGGTCCATGGCCGCGCCAACTCTGTTGGAGAGACGTTCTTTTACTAAAGCGGAAGGTCTGGCCATGCTCCCGTTTCGTCCCAGGAACTCAGTCCGATCTCCCGTGAAGCTGCTCATTTCAGTGTTCACATCCAGGAAGACTATTCTTCCCGGAAAATCCGTATTGTACGGATTTCTGCAAAAAAGAGCCCCCGTCCTTGAATCGATCTCCGTGACTACATGCATCTCGGTCTTGGAACGTATCTCTCCCAGCACCAGCTCGATGTAGCTGGTCACAGACAGCCGGCGAGGGACGCTTGATTCATTGCGAATAACAAGCCTGCAAAACTTCACCGGCGCATCCATTGCCACATATACCCATAGCTCTGATGCAATTTGCAGCTCTCTGTGCTCGAAGACACTGTAGCCAAAGCCGTGCCTGCAGGTGTAAGGCGTCTTGCCGCGGGCCGGCAGCGCTGAAGGGGACCAGAACGCACCGCTCTCCTCGTCTCGAATGTACAGAGCCTCGCCACTACAATCACTCACAGGATCGTTATACCAGGGGGTGAGACGGAACTGCTGGGAGTTCTCGCTCCAGGTATATGCGCCGCCGCATTCAGAGATCACTGTCCCGAAATTGGGATTTGCTATCACATTCGACCAGGGAGCCGGGGTGGACTGTCCCGGAGCGAGCCGGATTATGTATTCGCGTCCATCCTTGGTGAACCCACCAAGACCATTGAAGAATATCAGGTCCCGACCTAAAGATTCGATCGCTTTGTAGTTCTCGACCTGCACGGTCTTTGCTGGCTTTAAAAGAGGAACAGCTGCCGAGTGTCTACTCTCACGTTCGAGTTGCTCCTCAAACGTTCCCCTGTCATCGGTGAAGATAGCACGAGCTATGGCCTGTAACAGGACTCCCGCCTCTTCTGAGATCTGGTCCGCGTGTATTACAAAGACTCCACCAGACCGCTCCTTGGTACAGATATCGGTGCTGATGGGGATAAGGCCCATAATTTCATCCTGGAGCTCCTGCAGATAGCCAGAGACATCTTCATTCCAGATCACCAGATCCACTGCAAGCCCCATCATATGCCAGTAGGCGTGAGCCTTCAAGAGCTGATGCGCCAGATCGATATAAGACCGATCTCCAATCTGAAGGAGGACAATTGGGATGTCGCCTGATATGCCGTAAGCCCACAGGCCTGACTGGCCATGCTGGTTCTTCAAGAGAACGCCAGAACTTGCGCGCCAGTTTGAGCAGGGATAAATTATTGCACTGGCAAGGCGCATATAAAGACTAATATCGACATCGGTGATATTGAACTGCTGCATGATCATCTGGTTGTGAGTCCAGGCCAGGTTGTGGACGCGCTCAGCCATGCGCACGTCGTGGTATTTATCAATCAACTCAACGGCCTTGTCTCGCGTCTCTGCCATTCCTGTGATGAAGTTCACCCTGCAAGTCTCTCCTGGATCTATCGTGACAACGCACCTAATGGAGACTATCGGATCCAGGACGGAGCCCTCGCTATTTGAGAGTTCTATTACTCCAGTCATTGCCACAGGATCGGCAACAGTTCTTCCTCTACCTATGAACTTGGAGCGATCCGTCTCAAAAGAAACCTGATCATCCTCGACCTTCTCCGCTGCCATCAGATGCAGCATCCAGGGCATCTTCTCGTCCTTGGACCTCGGTCTCCTAGTGCATAGGATAGCAGACCTTTTGCGAACGATCTCTGTCTCTACGAAGAGGTTGCTAAAAGCGGGATGGGTTGCATCTGCCCCCGGAGTCGTCAGAACGACCTCTGCATAGCTTGTCAGCTCAATCTTCCGCCTTATCGATGAGCGATTGGTGAGACTGATGCTACGTAACTCGATATCGTCCTCAGGCGAGACGACAACTTCCGTATGGGCATCAATCCCTAAAATCCTTGACCGAAGCTCTGTCTTCGATCCCTGGAATATGACCTGATAAGTCTTTGCATCTTTGCACACAGGCTGATATCCTGCCGACCAGACATCATTGCTGTCCAGGTCGCGGATATAGAAAAACTGTCCCTCATTGTCGCGGGTAATATCGCCATGCCAGCGAGTAACGGCAATATCCTTCCACTGGCTATAGCCGGCACCGCCGCCAGAGATCATCACCCTGTAATAGCCATTGGAGAGAAGGTGCACATCAGGGGAGGTGCTGCTCGGATCATTGAAAACACGCATGGACCTCTCACGCGCCGGCATGCCTGCCCTCCAGATTGATGGCGATGCCTCCGCTGCATGAGGATAGAAGGGCTTAGCCTTGGGAACCCTTTCTTGGAGAAGCAGATCTGCAGCCCGGAATATGGGATTGGCCATGAATCTCCTTTGCATAGGTCGGTCTAACAAAACATAAGCCATGGAGAGAAAGCTCATGCCCTGGTGGTGAGCCATGAAGGACCGCACAATTGCGCGTCTTTGATCTTGGATCAGACGTGACGGAGTGTAATCTATAGCCTCGTAGAAGCCGTACTCACCCAGATAGCCCTCGCCTGCCATTCGTTGCAGATTGATGCAACTATCTGCAGGAGAAACCATCAAGGCCAGAGCCGAGGCATAAGGTGCTATCACCAGGTCTTTGGCCAGCCCACGCTTAAACCCGAGACCTGGCACTCCGAAAGCCCTGTACTGGTAGATCTGATTGACATCTATTATATTGTAGCCGGATTCTGAGATGCCCCAGGGAATATCTCGTTGTTGCCCATATTCGATCTGCCGCTTGACCGTTGAACGGTAGGTCTGATCGAGAAGGGTGTTCTCATAAGTCGGCATAATCAATAGCGGCATGAGATACTCGAACATAGTCCCTCCCCAGGAGAGTAAAGCCAGCTCTCCGCCTGCGGTGGTGAGCATCCGACCTAAAGCAAACCAATGCTCTTGCTTAAGCCGCCCCTGAGCAATAGCCACATAGCTGCACAGCCTCGCCTCAGATGCTAAAAGATCATAGCAGCTCTCATCGCGTCTGGAGTCGTCGACATTGTAGCCAATAGCAAGAAGCCGACGCGACTCATTGAATAGGAAATCGTATTTTATATCTGCCAGCTCGCTACAGTCGAGTGCAAGCCTCTCGATGAATGCGATCCTTTCGACAGCACGTTTTTCCGCATCCATCGTCTTCTGACCGAGCTCTTGCAGCCACTTTCTTTCAGTTTGACCGTCAAAACCAGGAAAGTAGCTGCTGATTTGATCTATGATGGGCATCAGCTTTCTGGCGGTCTCCGGAACTTCTCGCAGCAATGGAATGCAGTCAAGTCTTAGCAGCTCAGCTTGTAGCTCGCTTCTCCTTCCTACAGGCTCTGTCGATTCTTGCGCCAGAAATTCCTCCTGGAGAGGATGCCCCATAATCCATATAGGCAGCACGAGCCACGGTGCCATGAGGACCAGGTCGTCTGAATGATCCTGAAGCTGCAGCCCATAAGAGCGTATCCACTCCAATAGATCATCATCAGCTTCCGAGCCCAGGCGGTTCATCATCAAAGTTACTGCCTTTGCCTGGCGGTCCAGCAATTGCCATGCAGCCGAGAGGTTGCAGGGAGGCGCCTCTAGCTCTGTCCAGAATCGATCGATCTGCTCGAGCACCTGTGAGGGTCCATTTTTCCCGCGATCCCTATCTGTAGGCCCGCCACCTGTAGGCCCACCATCTCCGTTCGCAGCATCTCTTATGATCTGCAGCGTATCCTGAAGACCGTTAAAAGCCTGTTCCGGCAGGATCTTCTGGTCTAAAAGTTCGATTTGCCCTTGCTGCAGAGTCAACAGATGACCTGCCAGGTTACCGCTATCAACAGTCGAGATGTACCTGGGATGCATTGGCTTTAGTAGCTTGATATCGTACCAATTGTAAAAGTGGCCCTGGAACCGTTCCAGGTTTTTCATTGTCTGAAGAGCGCAAGCGTTCCGCTCTATCAGCTTTCCTGCCGAGATGTAACCGAAGTCGTATGCTGCCAGGTTCGCGAGCAGTGACAATCCCATATTCGTGGGCGATGTGCCGTTGGCAACAACTGAGCGTGGGTCCTCCTGGTAGTTGTCCGGCGGAAGCCAGTGATGTTCGGGCAAAACGAATGTCTCGAAGAACTTCCATGTCTTCCGAGAAAGCTTGCGCAAGAATTTGATCTGAGACTCGTCAAGTTTTGCTTTAGGTGTGTCAAGGGGCAGGCTGATCCACCAGGCAACAGCAGGCGCAAGGCTCCAAGAAAGCAGCAGCGGCCAGACGATATGCATTACATCAGGACGCCAAAATAAAAGATAAGAGGACATGGTAACGGCTAGCATCGGGGCTATCCACATCGACTGATAGAATCCCGCTAGATCGCTATTCCCACTATTCCTGGAGCGGCTGGAAGTGTTCCATTCCAGCAGCCGCCTATGAGTGAATAGCATTCGCCCTCCGGTGCGCACAACTGCATCCAGGCTGAAGAAGGCCTCATACGGCAGGAAGGTCAGGCTGAGCACTGACTGGGCCAGGTATCTGACAATCGCTCTCCCGGCAAAATGCAGGTGCTGATCCAGGGACAGCTCAGAAGACTTGTTCAGGATCACTCGGATGCAAGCTAGCAACGGTGAAGCCAGAACAGCTCCTGCCACCACAATTGTCCAGAACCTCGGCTGAAGCAGCATGGACCATGCCAAAAACAGAAGCAAAATCTGGGCCGGAGTCACAAGGCTGCGCCGAAGGTTGTCGAGTATCTTCCATCTCGATAACGCTGAGATCGGGTTGTCCAGGATCATGCCACCAGGGCCTGGCACGCGCATGAGCAGCCAGCTGGCAATTTGCCAGTCTCCCCTGATCCATCTGTGCCTCCGGCTAACGTCTGCTGTGTAGCGGTAGGGATGGTCCTCATAGAACTGCACATCGCTGACCAGTGCCGCTCTGGCATAGCTACCCTCCAGAAGATCATGACTCAGGATCAGATTATCTGGAAAGCGTCCGCTCAGAGACTGCGAGAAGGCATCCACGTCGTAGATTCCCTTGCCGGTAAAGGAGCCTTCTCCGAAAATGTCCTGATAGACATCCGAGACCTCTCGCGTGTATGGATCAATTCCCGGCTCGCCTCCGAAGAGCTTCACAAACCTCGACCGGTCTGCCTCATGCATGCCTGAGCTCAGGCGGGGATGGAGGATGCTGTAGCCCTCAGCGACATATTGCTTATGCTCATCGAACAGCGGGCGATTGAGAGGATGAGCCATAGTCTCCACCAGCAGCCGGGCAGAGTCGTAGGGCATCTTGGTATCTTCATCAACTGTGATGACGTACTTGATCCCGGGCAGGATCGATACGTCTCCTGTAATTGTGGAGAAGCTATTTTCCGATCCTCCTCGCAGCAGAGAGTTGAGCTCCCCGAGTATGCCCCTCTTTCGCTCATAGCCCCTCCAGATCTCCTCCTGAGGGTCCCACCTGCGCTGGCGAGAAAAGAAAAAGAAGATATTACCATGGTACTTTTCATTCAGAGCCTCGACTCCCTGGCGAGCCATGATTAGCAGATGCTCATCCTCAGGCACGACCTCCTGCTCGGCGTCGCCCAGGTCAGTCAAAAGGCCGAAGTGGAGGTTGATATCCCGGTTTGCCAGATATCGAACCTCGAGACCCTCCAGAAGATCCCTAACTTTTTCAGGGCTTGTCAGAACAGATGGTACCACCACCAGGGTTCGCAGCTCTTGCGGAATGCCTGACGAGAAGTCCATTCTGGGGAGAGCATGAGGCCTGACCAGCAGAGTCGCCAGCCAGTTCACCAGGCCGACTGCAGGACTGCTTATGCAGATCACCAGGAAGATGGAAGCTAAGACCAGCATCCATCTGCTTGATCCAAGCTCATAAGCATGGGCCAGTATTGTAGAGGTGGTGAGCACAGTGACCAGCGTTATCGAGCCAAGATAGCAGAGCAGAGGGTACCGTTGAATAGTCCTGGCAAGTGACTCCACCAGCGGTCGGCTCATCCCGGCAACCCTCTCAAGCTCAGGTACCCCCTTATCTATCAGGTAGAACCCAACGTGTGCACTTCGATCTTCGCTGCCCCTAGCCTCGACAATCGCCTGGGCCAGTTTTACCGCCAAAAGTGCGACCTCTTCCTCAGAATGCAAACTGCGCCTTGCGATCCTCTCAATTGCGTGACGGTAACGATCTCGGGTGGCGAAGTCCATCAGGCTATATGTGCCTCGAGGGTCCATGTGCAGTACCTTCTCGACAGCGCTCGTCCCTTCTACAAACTTCCGCCAGTCCATGGACTCAAGAAAACGAAAGCTTCCAATGCTGTTACCTATGGAAACCTTATCTGCAGCCTCTTGCTGAATATACTCCTGGACCATCTGCCCAATGGTCTTTCCTATCTCAGACAGACGCTCTTCAATCCATATTAACGGGAGAGCCAGAGCATGGCTCTGTCCTTCCAGCCTTCGGGCAAATTCAGCAACAAAAGCACAGGACAATTGTGGCTCTGAGCGGGCCAGATCAGCCATCACAACGATCATGTTCTTAGGCTTTGTCTCTGCCGTGAGAATTACCTGATCTGCCCAGTAACCTGCCAGGTTTCGGTCAATCCTGCCCTTGGCGATTCGCAAAGAGATGCGCCGCAGGTTCTCGATCAGTACCAGACGGAGCATGATCGCAACAGCCCAAAGCTCGCCCAGGTTAAGCACTGTGATCGTCTGATACGCATCCACAAAGCTTTTTAGGCTTTCAGCATCCACCCGACCATCGGTATGAAGGATCAGCTCCCTGGCAATGTCATAAATGCGCGGGTAGCTGGCCAGCGGGCCTCTGAGCATATGCGGCAGCTCTTTGCTGTAACCTTTAGGCAGATGCCGCTTAGCAATGCGAATCTGCTCTTCTATCTTGTAGAAGTTGTCGAGTAGCCACTCAGAAGCCGGCGCAATCCGAAGGTTCGATGCCACTGCCTCTGTCAACAGCTCGTTTGTCTGTAGCAGGATCGCCTCGTTCTCTGCCAGCCTTGGCAAAAGCAGGTCCTTGCCGGGCATCGCATCAACCTCATGGCGTTCTGCCAGCACCTTGGCATGCCGCACCAGCTGGTCGGTGTTGTACAGCTCAGATCGTTGCGGCTGCTCATCGCTGTATTGGCGTAGGAAGGCATTACTGTCGAGGCGCGCCTTGAGACGGTTTAAGGTCCTATGAGTTTGATTTTGGCTTAGAATCAATTTTTTGTCACCCGGATAGCTGCAATGATTCGATATCGGTTGGCTGCCATTCTGCGGCAGGAAAATCCCCAAACTCTAAATGAATAAAAAGAGTTCAGAGCTTAGACAGGTCTACATGATATTTTATCAAATGCATGCTTTGAATAGTTTTTGGCGCTCTGATCTGCAAGCTCATGTCTGAAAGATGAAAATGATATCTTGAGACATCATTTTCATGGTAACATGAGAAGATCTTGATGCAGAAAATAGAAAGAACCCAGGCGTAGCCGCGCCGGCGCAGGATGCCGGCAGGCCGAAGCTTGCCGCCTGCCTGGGATCTTAAGCCATGACTGGCAACGAATTAGCTAACCCATGACTGCAATCCGGTTCATCTTACCGGGCGAGACCGGTGAGAATGCCTTGAAGTATTCTATAAAAGCATCCAGATCATTAATCCCGCAGACTCGATCCTTTCCGGCTTTAAAGACGCTGAAGTTATCTCCCCCATCAGCCAGGAAGCTATTGGTAGCAATGCGATAGCTGGCCTCAGGGCCTATGGCTTTTCCATTGATCTTAATGGAGTTGATATCGACCTTCTGGCCGGAAGGAGCGCTTCTATTCCAGGTGTAGTTGAAGCCGTGAGAGATCTGAAGGATGCTATTTCTCCCTGTGGCCGGGTTGTCAAACTGCCTCTCCAGCAGCTCATCGATCTGGCGGCCCGTCAGATTCATAGAAACTAAGCTATTGCTAAAGGGTAGCACGCTGAAAGCCTCGCCATAGGTCACATTGCCCTGTCCCTCGCTCTCGCTCGCTTTGTAATTTAGATCTGTGCGTATGCCTCCAATATTCATAAAAGCTACTTTTGCGCCATCCTGGCGAGTGGCATTGAGCATTGTGTCTGCAATGACATCGCCTAAAGCGGATTCACCGGAGCCAATCTGTGTTTTGGAAATATCAGCAGTTATCGATCCTATTATCTTTTGGGCCTCGGGCGTTGCCAATAACGAGTACTTTTCTACTATTTCAGAAGTATCAGAATCCTCAGGCACGTCGCGGGTGACAGCTACATTCTTAGCTCTGGTTCTGTTCAAAAGAACGTCGCCGGTTTTCTTGCTGATAACCAGATCGATATCGGTGAGAAACTTGCCTTGAGAGCCAGCCTGGGTCACGATACGCCCGTCAATCGTCGAGACATAAGCCTGATGAGTGTGTCCTGTGACGAATACATCCACCTCTTTATCGCTGCGTTTGACAATATCAATAATAGAACCTGAGAAATTTTTGCTCTCGCTGGGCAGCCCCTCCTGTTTGCCTCCATCATGAATCAGGACGATTATTGTCTCTATTCCCATTTCCTTCAGCTCCCCAACAGCGGCATTGATCGAATCAGCCTCATCCAGGAACTCAAGGCCGCGAATGCCGGATGGCGCAACAATGGAGGGAGTATCTTTCAAGGATACGCCAATGAAGGCCACAGGGATTCCTTCTATTTCCCGTATCTTGTAGGCCGGAAAGAGTGTGCTATTAGTGCTGTCAGTGCTATTGGCGGTATTATTGCCGTCTGTACTATTGATCACGTTTGCTGTAAGATAATAGTAGCCCGCTCCCACGAAGCGATCTTTATCCTGACAGCCGTCGACCTGATGGCAGCAGCCGTACTGCATGCGCTGCAGCTCCAGCACACCTTTGTCGAATTCATGGTTGCCAACTGCAGAATAGTCGAGACCGATCTCGCTTAATGCCTCAATGGTAGGCTCGTCATGAAAAAGAGCCGAAACCAGCGGGCTTGCGCCAATGCAGTCCCCTGCCGATACAATAATGGTATTGGGGTTAGTGGCCTTTAGTGCCTTAATCTGGGTGGCCAGGTAAGACGCTCCCCCGACTTCAGCCTTGAAAGGATCATGGGTGCTGTTGTAATAGAGAGTCACGTTGCCGGATGGCGGCTCAATTTGGCCGTGAAAATCATTTAGGGCTACTATCTGAAGCTCAACTGTCTCTTCGCTTGAATTGTCGGTAGCAGAAGTTGCGGTGGTAGCGCCAAGCGCCATAAAAGTCAGAATCAATAAAAACCATATCACAAATGAAATTTCTGAATGTCTATAAATAGACTTAAAACATGATATATTTAACAAATCTATATCCTCCTTATCGCAAAATTTCATAAACTCTTATGTGAATTATGCATAAATAAACCTTGCTATAAAAATAAGAAATTTTGTTTTGATCTTTGTGCTTGATTTTATATAGGCCTTCAATAATCTCTTCAATGATCTCAAATGCAGGCACGAGGTGGCAGATAATGACAGCATCGACGACTAATGTTGTAGTGATAAGCATATTCTTGATTTTTGGAATGGTTCTGGCAGGGTTTATAATGCAGCCCGAAGCATCTCAGCAAGCCTGGAATATCAAAGAGAGCGACTTTCCGGGCAATTCCAGCTCGGAGGAGAAGCTTGCCTTCCTGCTCAACTATGCCATCCTCGCGCCCTCCAGCCACAACAGCCAGCCCTGGAAGTTCAACGTCACAAAAGACGAGATCCTTGTCTTTGCCGACAAATCGAGATGGCTGCAGGTTGCGGACGCAGATCAAAGAGAGCTATACTTAAGCCTCGGCTGTGCCCTGGAAAATCTGATTGTAGCTGCGGACCGGTTCGGTTACAACTGCAGCGTTGCCTACTTCCCCAGACAGAAGGATGTAGTGGCTAAAGTAGCATTGCAGCCCTCTGCCAACCCCACCCTAGATCACCGGCTCTTCTCAGCCATCCTTTCCCGCCAGACCAACCGCAATGCTTACGAGCCACGAGCTATTCCCCAGGCCGATCTGGAGACTATAAAGAGGCTCAGCTCTGATGCGGATGCCAGCATTTTCATAACCAGCGATTCTGCCACCAAGAAAAGCTTCCTGGACCATGTGGTGCAGGCAAATGGGATCCAGTATTCCGATGTCAACTTTAAGAGCGAGCTGGGACACTGGCTGGGCCAGGGCGTCATGGGGCCCACGGGCATACAGGCCAAGATGGCTCAGCTGGCAGTCATCTTTTTAGATATGGGGCCGCAGCAAACTGAAGAGGACGCCATGCTGATAAACAGCACACCGTACCTCGTCTTCATCAGCACGGCAAACAACGACAGCATTTCTTCACTCAAGGCAGGAAGGGTCCTGGAGCGTTTCTGGCTTGCCGCCACAGCTCTGGGCATAAGCCTGCATCCCATGAGCCAGGCGCTGGAGGTGCAGCAGACAAAAGCAAATCTGACCGGGCTCTTGCCTGCCGAATCAGGGATGTTGCAGGTGCAGCAGACCTTCCGGCTGGGCTATGCCGGGCCGACCAAAAAGCATTCGCCAAGAAGGCCGCTGCAGGAAGTGCTGGTAACTGAGTGAAGACAGAGAGAAAAAACTGAAATGAATCTGATAATATCAGGCCGAATGCCAGGGCTATAGAACCTGTTACGTTGAGCTTATAGTTGAGCTTATAGTTGAGCTTATAGTTGAGCTTATATAATCTCTACAATCCGTTTTTTATCTCATCAACCAAAAACATTAATAATTAATAGTTACATAATATACATAAAAGGGCGGTGGATGAGATGACTGCAGAAGCTATTCAGAAAGAAAAGCAGATGAATTGGGGTATAAAGCTAGAGGATTTTTTGTCAATTTTAGTTCTTCTGATCGTGACCCTGGGGATAGCTGCATATCTCCAATACATTATCACGAATGGTCTAGAAAATGCGGAATACATCAGCAAATGTCTTATCTCACCTTAGACGACCTTCACAAGAACTAATTATGGATGTTCTTTCCCTGCCTCGCGATTTCTCAGGGCGGCAGCGGCCCAGCTTTCCTGAGCCGCTTTTTCCTTGCCCAGTCATTCATCTAGCTCTATAGCTCTATCTAGCTTTCACCGTTTATAATCTGTTTCTGATAGCCGCGAAGCTTATTTAGCATCTCCTCTTCCTGCTCCAGTGTGCTGTCGCCCAAAACCTGGGCCTCACTCTCGAAGTAATTCAGGAACCTGCCAAACAGATCCGGATAGGGCTCGGAGACGACAAGCGGCATGGACTGGCGCTCCCACTCCCCCAGCTCGATCGGAATTACGATTCCATTGGCCAGAGTTACAGACGGCACAATCTTCCAGCCCTTATCAGCCGCCATCCTCTCGTCTATCATCCAGTTTTTGAGCAGATCCGCATAGCGAGTGAGAAGAACAGCTTTTCTTATGCCGCTGTTCTGATAGAAATCGGCATTTGCTTTTGTCATATCTGCATTCGCCATATCCAGATCCACTTCGGCTTCATCGCTGTCACGCACTCCATTTCTATCCTGATAGCTTACGGCAAGCCGCATGTTCCCCTCATTGGAAAGCTTCTTCAGCTTCACCAAAATCACTCCGCCCCTAACCTGGCCTTCCTCTGCCTTTGAGGGGAAGAGGGTGTTGACCTTCATGAGCTCGCCGGTAGCCTGGTCCGCTTCAGGAGAGCCGTAGACCTTCTCAATCTCGTAGCCGGGCGCATCCAGCTTGAGGCGTAGATCAAATACCAGCGGCGTGACCATGAAGTCAAACTCATCATCCATGCGCGTCTTGAATTCGCTGGCAGAGTGAACCGAGTAGTAGTTGGCTCCCTTGATCTTGGTTATGCTCTCCACCAGCTCTGTGTTGAAGTCCACACCGATGCCGATGAAGGTGGTGTAAATTCCCTGTCCTGCATTATCCTCCAGCATGCGGAAAAGCCCCAGGTCGCCCGTCTCTCCAATGTTGGGCATGGCATCGGTCAGGAAGATTATCCTGTTCTCGTACTCTGATTTGTCGGCCTGCAGGAAACGGTCGAATAGAGCGGTACCCTTCTCCATTCCTGCCTCCATGTTGGTTCCGTATGTCTCCTGGATCCCGAGGATGCGGCTCTTCAGCCGATCCGGGTCTTTGTCGGCCACACTGGTAAGCGGATCGACCGGGAAGGCATCGTCGCTGAAGATCACCAGGCCGAAGCGATCCTCCGGCTTGAGGTGGTCCAGAAGGGCGACCACCGACTCATCGGCAATCTGCATCTTGGTCTTGCTCATGCTGGATTCGTCCCCTTTCTGCTCTACCTTATTGCCGAAGCGATCGTAGTAGTATTCGTCAAATGGGCTGCCCATGGAGCCGGAGAAGTCCAGCACCACCACAAGGTTCAGCTTCTTTCTCTGGAAATCCGCCATTCCGGAGTTCAGGCCCACAGAGAGATAGTATTGCGGCTCCATAGATATGGGATCTTTAGAGACGGCATAGCTGTAGGAGGGGCAGAAGAGCTTCTTGCATTCCTTTGCGGCACCCGTATCAAAGTAGTAATCGTAAAAGAGGCCCTCGTAGGTCACATCGCTTGGCAGCGGCAAATAGTCCTGCTTGATGTTCTCCCGGAAGCTATTCACGTCCTTGGCACCGCCCGCAGAAAAGCCGATGCTGGGACCGGCGGCCGTTACGGCAGCCGGGGAGGCCATGCTGTAGGATGCAGCCGGCACGCTGCCAAGGGATTTTGAGACTCCGCCTGTTCCGGCAGCCATAGGCGCGCTTTCCGCGGCCGCCTCAGATTCCTGGACGAGGAATTTTACGGAGTTGCTCTTGGCCTTGCCTTCGTCCAGCATAAACCAGAGTTCATAGTCACCTTCCAGGCCGGCCTGATACCATGCCGTGTATCTCTTTCCCTTCTCAGCAGACACGTTGAGGATTGTGGCAACTGAGCCCGTGGGGTATAGGCAGAAGAGCCGCAGCTGACCGCTTTCTACTGGCATCAGCTTCAGTCGAGCACAACTGCCGGAGGGGACCTCCAGAGAGGTGCGCGACTGCTTGCCAGTGGAATCGACTATAACAAGGCTGCTTTTATCCGTCTGCGCACTTATCGATCCATCCTCCACAAGCCGAGGAGCGCCTTTGGGAGTCTCATAAGTGTACCAACCAGATTCCTGATCCGATTCAGAAGATGATGAATCCAGGGCCGGGCCTGGTTGCAGGCAGAAGGCAGCAATTACTGCCAGAAGTAACATCGTCCGATTGATTTTCATAACCCACCCTTCCAGAACACTAGATTGATAACTTATACGCAATTTTTTCTATATAAGATCACCTTTGCACGAAAGTTTGATTTCTCATAAGCCTGATAAGAAGAAGAGATGAAGCCCTATTCCGACCTGAAGCTGCCCGCCGGCCTGGAAAGTCTGGCTGATCTGGCTTTAGATCTGCGCTGGACGGTACGGCAGACCACAGATAAGATCTGGGAGCTGCTCGATGCCGAGGCCTGGGAGAAGACCAAGAATCCCTACTTGATTTTGCAGAACGTCTCTGCCGCGCGATTGGAGGAGGCGGCCAGAGATGAGAGCCTAAAAAAAGAGATCTCATCCTGGCAGGAGAGACGATCCAGGTTCCGGGAGTTGCCTTCCCCTGCCGGGAAGGATGATCCTGCCTCCATCGCCTACTTCAGCATGGAGTTCGGCCTCTCCGAGGCGCTGCCCATCTACTCGGGAGGACTGGGCATCCTGGCAGGCGATTACCTCAAGACGGCCAGCGATATGGCCCTTCCCATCACCGGAATTGGGCTGCTTTACCAGCAGGGCTACTTCCGCCAGCTCCTGGCCCAGGACGGCTCTCAGGTGGAGGCCTTTCCCTACAACGATCCGGATACCTTGCCAATCGTCCCGGCCCGCGATAAAGACGGATCAAGGCTGCGAGTCAAGATCAACCTTCCGGGAAGGTCTCTCATCCTGCGTGTCTGGCGGGCCAATGTATGCCGGGTGAATCTCTACCTGCTTGATTCCAATGATCCCATGAACAGCCCCTGGGATAGAGCCATTACCGCCAACCTCTATGCACCGGGCCAGGAGCGGCGGCTGATTCAGGAGATAGTGCTGGGCATCGGAGGCTGGCAGGTTTTGGAGAAGCTGGGAATTGAGCCGGAGGTCTGCCACTTGAATGAAGGGCATGCCGCCTTCGTGGTTTTTGCCAGGGCCTACAGCTTCATGAAGAAAACGGGCTGCTCCCTGCCTGCTGCCCACTGGGCTACGCGGGCGGGAAATGTTTTTACTACTCATACTCCGGTGGAGGCGGGCTTTGATCGCTTCGACAGGGCTCTGGTGGACAAGTATGCCGGATTTTATGCGGATCAGCTGGGCATCTCCCGGCCTGATCTGACGAGTCTTGGCGCTGGCAGGAGGGGCCGCCCGGATGATGAACGCGGTCCTTTCACCATGGCCTACCTTGCTTTGAGTGGATGCAGTCATGCCAATGGCGTATCCCGCCTGCACGGCCAGGTTAGCCGCAAGATATTCCAGATCCGTTATCCTCGCTGGCCGGAAATTGAGGTGCCGGTGGGGTATGTGACCAACGGCGTTCACATCCCCACCTGGGATTCACCTGCCGCCCAGCATCTCTGGACGCAGGCATGTCCGGGCGACTGCGGGCCGGAAGGGATAGACTACTGGAAGGAAGGAATCAGCCTGCTCAGTGACAAGGAGCTGTGGTGCTTTCGGGCTGAGGCCCGAAGGGATCTGGTGGAATATGTTCGCCGCCGATGTGGCAGGCAGCTTCAGGAGAGGGGGGCCGGGCCGGAGGAGGTGAAGCTTGCCCGGCATATCTTGGATCCCAATGTTCTCACCCTGGGCTTTGCCCGCAGGGCCACGGCTTACAAGCGCACTGATCTGCTCCTGCGCGATCCTGAGAGATTGATTAGAATTCTCACCAGCAGCCAGCGACCAGTGCAGCTGGTCATGGCAGCCAAAGCCCATCCTGCAGATGGGCAGGGAAAAGAGATGATAAAGCAGATGGCCGCCTTTGCCGCAAGGCCAGAGATCTCTGATCGGACCGTCTTTTTGGCAGACTACGACATCGACTTAGCCCAGCACCTGCAGCCGGGAGTGGATGTCTGGATCAACACGCCGCGCCGGCCAAACGAGGCATGCGGTACGAGCGGCATGAAAGTGCTGGCCAACGGCGGCCTCAATCTCTCCAATCTGGATGGCTGGTGGGATGAGGCCTATGATCCGCAGGTGGGCTGGTG
>CAYXSJ010000025.1:0-19790 GCA_964467095.1 uncultured Methanotrichaceae archaeon | reverse complement strand
ACGAACGAACGGAGACGACTATTTGCCTTGAATCAGATGCACTCCTTTCAAGTGTTTGTAATAAAGGAAAGTTACGCTTCTCAGCGCCCTCCGCGTCTCTGCGGTTAATATTCGTAGCTGAATAATCAAACTCCGGCGATTACGGAATAAAACCGCAGAGTCGCAGAGCACACAGAGGACGAACGAACAGAGAATTACGATTATCACGGAAGAAATTGGCTGGAGAATTTCTTTTTCATGAATAAGACGCTTGCTCTATTTTCTCAAAGTTGATTAGAATATTGATTATTATGTTGGTATCGATTAGTACAGCCAGTTGTCTTCCTCCAGCTCTAAGATCTCCTCAAGAGTAAATGGTTTCTTTAGCTTTACTATGCCTACATAATTCTCCAGAATCTTCATCCTGTCTTCAATAGGCGGCTTTCCTGCGGTCTCTCTATCTTTTGTTGATCCTGGGGCAATCTCTTTCTTTAACTCGTAGAATTGCGAAGGACGAAGCGGGAAGTCCCCATCCTTCAGGGTGGGGATGAAAGCGGAGTCCTTTGCCATGATTACTTTCACGCCGCCCTCAACTGATATAAATATTAGGTATGCATATCTGTATTCGTATGATGGTCAGCTACAAGTATCCTATCTTCCCGAACAAGATGACTCAATGGAAGTTAGCGGAGAATTTGGATGCTTGTAGATGGCTCTATAATCGGCTTCTCCAAGACCTGAATGAAGCAAAAGAAAAAGGCATCAAGCTCAGGACCTATGATACTCAGAACATGATCCCATCCCTGAAGCTTGAGAATTCGAAGCTGAATCTGGTCTATTCCAAAGTTCTTCAGATGGTGAATTACATTCTTTGGTCTAACATCAAAGGCCTCTTTGCATCAAAGAAGAACGGTCGGAAGATCGGTCATATTCGCTTCAAAGGGTATGGTTGGTATAATACCCTGAATTACAACCAGTCCGGCTTCAAGGTCGATCAAGATCATGGCATATTGCATCTCTCCAAGATCGGAGATATGCGGATCAAGATCTATCGAAAGATCGAAGGTTGCATCAAAGCCGTCATAATCAAGAGAGAAGGCGAGAGATGGTTCGCCATAGTCCAGTCCGATCAGGAACCACAGCCATTACCGGAAACCGAGGAAGCAGTAGGTCTGGATGTCGGTTTGACTTCCTTCGTGGTTGATTCCGAAGGCAATGAGATAGAGAATCCAAGATGTGCCGAGCAATCTGCTGATAAACTGTCAAAGCTGCAAAGAAAGCTAGCCAGAGCGGTGAGGGGATCGAATAATTATAAGTCCCTCAAGGATAAGATCGCTAAGCTGCATAAGAGAATCAACTGTCAACGAGACGATTTCCTGCATAAGTTATCTCGGACCTATGTCAATAACTTCGATATCATTTGCATTGAGGATCTTGATGTTATAGGTCTGAAAGAGAAAGGTCATAATAACGGTATGCATCGCAGCATTCATGATGCATCCTGGTCAAAGTTCATATTCATGCTTTCGTACAAGGCTCAAAGTGCTGGTCGAAAGTTGATAAAAGTAGATCCCAAAAATACCACTCAAAGGTGTTCTGCTTGTGGGAGCATCGTAAAGAAAGATCTGTCGGTACGAGTACATGAGTGCCCTTATTGCGGATTCTCATGCGATCGAGATTACAATGCCTCCAGGAATATACTCATCACAGGGATGGAACAGCCCGTTGCGCCCATAGAACCAAAACCACTACATCACATATCCGTGATGCAAGTTTTGGCGATGACGTGGGAAGCCGCGCCCTTCAGGACGCGGTAGTTCACACCATTGGCATGAGCGGCGGCCGAAAGACTCCCTTCTCCGTGATCAAGCCGGATACCAGCTCCAGAGGCGTGGCATCGAAGGCCGGATTGTAAACCTCGATGCCCTGAGGTGCAAGGCGCGTGCCCGCCAGGCTGCAGATCTCCTCAGAATCCCGCTCCTCCACAGTTATCTCGATTTCTTCGTGCAGGCGGTCGAAGGTGGAGAGCGGCGCGGCTACATAGAAGGGGATCTTGTGGTATTTGGCCAAAACTGCATGGCTATAGGTGCCGATCTTGTTGAAGACGGCATCCCTGGTGATGCGATCTGCGCCTACGATAACCTTGTCGATTTTGCCCTTCCTCATCAGGCTGCCGGACATGCTGTCGCAGATGAGCGTAACCGGTATTTTATCCTGAGCCAGCTCCCAGGCGGTCAGACGCGAGCCCTGGAGTAAGGGCCTGGTCTCGCAGGCGTAGACATGGATGTGCTTGCCTGCTGCAACTGCTGAGCGGATGACGCCCAGAGCCGTGCCCCAGCCCACGCAGGCCAGCCTTCCGGCATTGCAGTGGGTGAGGACATTATCACCGTCATCCAGAAGCTTGGCTCCGTTCTTTCCAAGGAGCTTGTTGATGCGCAAATCTTCCAGGGCGATCTCCTCTGCCTCGCAAAGAGCCGCCCTGCGAATATCCTCTGCGCTCTCCTGCGCAAAAGCCACCCGCATCGCCCTATCCACTCCCCAGGAGAGGTTGACGGCTGTAGGCCGGGAAGCCTTGATCATATCGGCGGCCATCTCCAGCTCAGCCATCATCTCCAGGGCGTTAGAAGCCCGGGAGAGCTCTGCTGCCAGCGCTACTCCGTAGGCTCCGGCGGCCCCGAGAGCCGGTGCGCCTCGCACGCGCAGGGTCTTGATAGCCTCGATGAGCTGCCTTACGCTTTTTATGTGGAGGGGCATTAGCTCGGCTGGAAGCCGGGTCTGATCGATCAGCCACAGGCCGCTGTCCCACCAGATTGTCTTCGATTCGCACATGCTCAAGAAAAGATCACCATATAAGATAGGAGGCATGCTGGTATTATTATTTTTGCGTCCCTCTATCCATGCAATGTACTGCCGCAACAGGGCGCTTGCCTGCAAGGTATATTGTCTCGCTCGAATCCTTTTGCATTTCAGATGAATGATTCTGATCACCAGGCCCCCAAAAGGGAGCTTTTTATAGTTAGAGCCGCTTGATGTGCGTATATCCTGATAGTTACAAACATTTCTGGAATTTGGAGACTGCAAAATATGCCGGCTCGCAAGGATCGCCTGGGCCTACTGGTAGGCCTTTGCTTGGCCCTCTGTCTAGTGATCCCGGCGGATCTTGGGACGATATCAGCGGAAGCTGAGGGTGCCTGCCCTCAGATTCTTATCCTCATCTCCTACTCGCAGGCCAATTCCTGGGCGTATGATGAGATGGAGGGCTTCATGCAGGTCTTCCACAGAGAAGTTCCAGACGCTCCTGATCCCATGATCGAGTACATGGAATTCATGCAATACCCAGAAAAAGATTACCAGAAAAGCCTTCTCGACCTATATCGCTATAAATATTCGGAAAAAAAGCTAGACCTTGTCATAATTTTCGACAGCCCGGCTATGGCTTTTGCACTTGAGCACCGAGAAGAGCTCTTTCCGGGAGCATTTCTCATTTTTGCCGGGACCGACATCGACACCAATCATCTGAACTTGCGCGATGAGAGGATAGCTGTCACTCTGCAAGATACGGAGATAGGCGGCACGCTGCAGGCAATGCTGCAGCTTCATCCGCACACAAAGCAGGTTCTTGTAGTGCTGGATGAAACCGAGATAGGAAATGCCATAAGAGCTGAGCTGAACGAACAACGCCCTCTTTTTAAGGGCCAATTGAGCTTGCCGGTGCTGCAAGTGCCTAAGGATGGCAATATGAGCCAGGTGCTTTATGCCGTAAAGGCTCTCGACAACAGCAGCCTTGTCCTCTGCGGCCTTTTTGACTATGATGGAAGTGGCATAGCAATAAACTCCAGCGAGGCAACCGCTCTGATCAGCTCTCACAGCCGGGCACCTGTCTACGGCCTTTGGGATTTTCAGCTAGGGCAAGGCGTTGTGGGTGGCAAACTGATATCCGGGCGAATTCTAGGAGAGAGTGCAGCCGCTCTTGCTTCCCAGTTTTTAAATGGAGATAAATCGCCCATAACGCAAAATAGTTCTGCGGTACTGAAATTTGATCGGGAGCAACTGCAGCGCTTCGGCATTTCCGAGAAGTCCCTGCCCCAGGGAAGCGAGGTGATCAATGTTAGGCCAACAATTTATGAGAAGTACAATTCGTTGATCCTGGCACTGGCTACCATGCTTCTCTCCATAGTCCTGGGGCTTGTCACCATTTCCGCTCTGAACATCAGACAGCGATCCGGAACCGAGAAAGAGCTGAAAGAGAGCGAGAAAAAGTACCGGGAGCTTTCCGTTCAGTTGCCGCAGACCACATTTGAGCTGGACGCTCTAGGCAATCTGGTATTTATCAATCGCTTTGGCTGCCAGGTGCTTGGGCTTACCCATGATGATCTCCAGGCGGGCTTGAATATCCTCCAGGTTGTGACTGAGGAGGACAGAGAAAAGATGAGTGAGGATATCAAGCTGGCAATGCTGGGAAATCCGCAGGTAAGAGAATACCGGCTTAAAAAGAAGGATGGCAGCACTTTTCCAGCTATTGCTTATTCGATACCCATAGTTAAAGAAGATCGAATTATGGGGCTGCGGGGAATATTTCTGGATATAACCGAGCGCAAACGAACTGAGCTGGCTTTGAAAGAATCAGAGAACAAGTTTCGAGTACTGGCAGAAAAGTCTCTCGTAGGAGTGTATATCGTCCAGGACAGGAAGTTTAAATACGTCAATCCCAGGTTTGCGGAGATGTTTGGATATAGCATTGAGGAAATGATCTCTAAAATGGGCCCAAGAGACATAGCGCCTCTAGGCGAATCGAAAACGATTGAGGATGGCATTCAAAACAAACTTGCCAGCGAGAATGGCTCGCTTTACTATGAGACCATGGGAATAACCAAGAATGGTGATTTGGTTAATATTCAGGTCTTTGGATCGGTGACCAATTATGAGTCCAGGCCGGCAGTTGTAGGAACTGCTCTGGATATAACCGAAAGAAAGCATATCGAAGAGGACCTGATGAGGGCTAAGGAGGCTGCGGAGGCTGCGACAAGGGCAAAATCAGAGTTTCTGGCAAATATGAGCCATGAAATCCGAACACCAATGAATGCAGTCATAGGAATGACCAGCCTCATTTTGGAGACCGACCTGAACTCAGAGCAAAAGGAGTATCTCGAAACGATCAAAAATAGCGGCCAGGCCCTGCTTTCCATCATAAACGACATTCTAGATTTCTCCAGGATTGAGAGAGGGAAGATCGATCTGGAATACCATCCATTCGCGTTTCAGTCTTGTATCGAGGAAGCACTAAACCTCATCTCTCCGTTGGCCTTGGAGAAAGGCTTGAAGCTACATTATGCAGCGGACGGAGATATTCCTGAAGTAATTACTGGAGATAAATCAAGGATTCGCCAGGTTCTGGTCAACTTGCTCTCCAATGCTGTGAAGTTTACACAAGAAGGCGAGATCGAGGTCAAGGCAAAGGCGTTGAGGCTCGCCGATGACAACTATGAGATGCGCTTCTCTGTTAGCGATACAGGAATTGGCATATCTCAGGAAACCTTGGGCAGGCTTTTTCAGCCATTCTCGCAGGCCGATGCATCTACCTCCAGAAAATATGGTGGAACCGGTCTTGGGCTGGCCATAAGCAAGAGGCTGGTAGAGCTCATGGGCGGGAGGATCTGGGCAGAGAGCGTGGAAGGCAAGGGAAGTACATTTTGCTTCACCATTCTGGCCAAAAGATCAACCATTCCTGCCAATGAAGCATTGCTAATCTCAGCGCCCATAGATCAGACAAAACAGAAAAGGGAACGATCCATTCTCCTGGCGGAAGACAACATGGTCAACCAACGTATGGCCATTCTCATGCTTAAAAAACTTGGATATAAAGCAGACAAAGTAGCCAACGGCCTCGATGTCCTCCAGGCACTGGAGCGCAAATCCTACGACCTGATCCTGATGGACGTGCAGATGCCAGAGATGGACGGCCTGCAGGCTACCAGAGAGATACGCAAGCGATGGCCATTAGAGGGTCCTAAAATTGTGGCTCTGACTGCTCATGCTATTGCAGGTGATAGGGAAAAATGTCTTGAGGCGGGCATGGACGATTATCTATGCAAGCCGATCAATCTTGAAGATCTTAAGGTGACCTTAGAGCGTGCTTTTCTGAATTAATTTATATTTGCCTCACTTTTGCAGTCGTTCCTCTCCATTAAGATCGATTGGCAAGCACAATATCCATATTTGGAAAGATACCTATCCGTATGAAATATCTCTTGGAATAAATTTATATATTGTTAATGACAAGCAAATATGGCTGCGTTGCAGGAAGGCGAAGAAAGGCTCTAATGGTGGTGACTGAATAAATGATAAAAAACGCGGTAATGCTCGGAGTTCTTCTGGCTCTATTTGTATGTAGCTGTGAAGCATCCAATGAGGTCGCATCCTCAGAAGAGTTTGCAACGGCACCTATTAACTCAGCAGGCATGGTGCCTTGTTCAAATGCAGCCGCAGTGATTCCATATGGAATCGCAACCTTATATTGGGCGGAATTGGTATCCCCCAGTGGCAGGAACCTATGGTTGTATGTCAATGGTTGTTGGCGTTCTTTGAATCAGCCAACTGATGCGACCATTGCTTCTGTACAGGATGCATTTAGTGATCCAGAACATTTTCAAGTGATCGCCTGGTATGAAAAAACCAAAATTATTGGATTGGTAGTGAGATCGCCCATGCCATGTTGATAATTATGAGGTCGCCGTCAAATCGATGTGTTGCTGCCTCTTAGCATATTTCGGAGGAACCAGGCAGATATCTCGATTGCCGATGAACATGGCATAATATTTGCTGGATTCAATCCCTCCTTCCGAAGATCACTTATGCAATAACATCACATAATAACATGGTGATTGAAATGAAGTCAATATTAATAAAATTAGTTATATTATTTTGCCTCTTGTCGCTGGTAGATGCACAGAACCCTCACTACACAGCAACAGATCCGGCCATCAGAGAGATGCTAATATCAATGGATATGCCACGGTACACGGGAAATGTTCCTGCGGAGAATATGGGTGGAAACTGGCAATTTACCCTTTCTGATGGAAAGTACATTGAACTGGCACTCCTGCAATCTGGTTCCGCTGTATTTGGCAAAGGAAAAATTGCTATTGGCACGGTTTCCCAGGGGGCTTTTGCCAGTGGATCGGTCTCCGGAAGCAGCTTGTATCTGGAGGTTGTGCCTGAGAGCGGCACAGAACTTTATGCCATCGCAGTTGACATCAGTAGCCTACCATTTAAAGGAACATATGTTGTATTTCTGGCTGACTCCGCGGCACAGACAGGAACCCTAAGGGCAAGCAAGAATTCGGCAAGTTCCTAAGCACATGCGGTTATCTTATTTATCTTGAAAAGCATATGGTTGCGACATGAAAGAAATAACCGTAGAATCAATATTTGGAACGAAAGCTGGAATCGTATGGCAAGCACTCAATAAGAATGGTCCGAGCACTATCGATGGTATTGTGAAATCAACTGGCATGCGGCGAGAACTGGTCTATGGTGCTCTGGGATGGCTGGGTCGCGAGAATAAGATAGCCATAGAACGGCGCGGACGGGCAATGGTATTCTCACTGATTTATTCCTATGATTTTTAGAGATCGAAGAAGCTCTTTATGTCCATTGCGCGCCCTTTTCCTCAAGAGATCCCTCCTTGCTCAAGAAAAATCGTTTCATGAGCCATGAACCTGATCACCTCAGGCTGATGAGAGATAAGGAGATAGGCCAAACCCAGATCTTTCTGCAGATCCTTGAGGAGATTCAGGATCTGAGCCTGCACGGAGATATCCAGAGCTGAGGTGGGCTCGTCTAGGATCATAACCCTGGGATGGAGGAGCAAGACTCTTCCCAGGGCCACTCTCTGGCATTGCCCTCCCGATATCTGGGCAGGATAGCGGCAGAGCAGCTCCTCGGACAGGCCTACCATCTCTAAAATCTCCCCTGTCCTATCCAGCCATTCTCTGGGGGGAATTTTCAGAAGGCCTAAAACCTCATGAATGGACCCTTCAATGCTTTTCCTGGGATTCAAAGAGCCCTCCGGATCCTGGAATACCATCTGCACCTGCCTTCTGAAAGCTACATATTCCCTGCTTCTCAAACTCCAGATATCTTTTCCAGCGAAGAATATCCGCCCCGAAGTGGGCTTCTCCAGACCGGCCAGGATCTTTCCCAGAGTGGTCTTGCCCGAGCCGGAGACTCCCATCAACCCCAGAGTTTTGCCCTCCTCCATCTCCAGAGATATGCCCTGCAGAACATGGCGGCTCCTCTTTAAGATCAGGCCCGATTCATAGGCCTTGCCCACATCTTTCGCCTCTAATACAGCCAGCATCTCACCTCCCTGCCCGTGCTTTCATTCGTGCCTGAGACAGCGCGCCTGCATTCGACATGCACCATCTCCGGCCTTCTCCTGCATTTCTCCTGCCTTTGCGGACATCGGGGATGGAACTTGCAGCCAGCAGGCGGCTTTATCATGGAGGGAGAGCTTCCCGATATGGGCTTGAAGCCTCTTTCGGGAAGGCAGCTTAAAAGGGCAGCAGTGTAGGGATGCAACGGCTCTGAGAAGACATCCCTGCTCTTGCCTACCTCCACAATCTCGCCACAGTACATCACCGCCACCCTATCTGATATATCTCTGGCCAGCAAGAGGTCATGGGTGATGATCAGGAGAGATGCTCCCACCTGGTCCTTGATCTCCATCATCTCAGCCATCACTTCCCCAGCTAAAGTGCTATCCAGGCCCTTGCTGGGCTCGTCTGCTATTATTATCCTGGGCGAGAGAATCATGGAAGCGGCGATCATCGCCCTCTGATTCATGCCTCCTGAGAACTGGAAGGGATACATCCTCGCCTTCACCCTCCCACCCAGGCCCAGGCGGCTCGCCATATCTTCAGCCATCCGCAAAGACCGGCTACGTTTGAATCCTTTATGAACCTGTAGTGGCTCGGCGATCTGTTCTCCTACCCGCATGATGGGATTTAAGGATAAAGAGGGGTTTTGAAATACAATGGCAATCTCGTTGCCTCTTAAGCGTGCCATCTCCCTCTCGCCCAGGGCTAGAAGATCTCTGCCTGCATAGATAGCCCGGCCCTGCACAGAAGCATTATGGGGCAGAAGCTGCATTATGGCGCTGGCGACTACGGACTTGCCACAGCCCGTTTCACCCACAAGCGCCAGTGTCTCTCCCTCTCGCAGATCAAAGCATACGTCCTCCGCCGCATTGACCCGGCCCACAGTTGTCTCGAAGCCGACGGACAGCCCCTCAATCTGCAAAAGAGGTGCGGCATTGACCAAGGGAGAATTCATTCCAACCTCATTGTCGTTTTCTCTTGCTCTTCCAGGGCGAAGCCTATGAGAACTACGGAAAGAACGAAAAGGGTAATGCACAGCCCGGGAGTCATGTACCACCACCAGTAACCGTTTATGAAGCCCCCGCGATTGAAGGCGAAGTTGATCATCATCCCCCAACTCTTCATGGTAGGATCGCCCAGACCCAGGAAAGATATGGAGGCTTCTGCGATCATGGCCGAGGCAATGGATAGCAGAAATTTGGGCATTATCACATGGAAAATATTGGGCAGAACGTCGGTGAAGATGATATGCCGGTCTGGAAAGCCCAGGGCTCTTGAGGCTTGAACAAAGCCCATCTCTCTCACCTGCAGGGCTTTGCTGCGAACCACTCTGGCAGTGGAGGTCCACCACAAAGATCCCATGAGGAGGGCAACCAGCCAGAAGCTGGGACGGAGGAATGCGGCCAGCACTATTATCAAAGGGATTTGGGGGATCATGAGAAAAATATCTGTTATCCCCATGAGGATCTCATCAGTTATACCCTTGAAGTAGCCAGCCAAGAGCCCTACGGCTGTGCCGATGAGCGTGGCCATGAGGGCCGCACCAAAGCCCACCAGGAGCGATACTCTCGAGCCGTAGATGAGCTCGGAGAGAATATCGTTTCCCATGTCGTTTGTTCCCAGAAGATGCTCATAGCCAGGAGGAAGGTAGGGCTCAAACCTCATCCAGGGATCATAGGGTGCAAATACAGGGGAGAAGACGGCCATTAGCAGAAACAAGAGAAACAAAGCAGATCCCAGCCGGCTATACTTCGGCATCAAGATTACATCAGGCATTAATGCCACCTCACCCGCGGGTCCAGACGGCTGTAGAGAAGATCGGCCAGCAGGTTAGCTGAGACCACCATGATGGTGATTATGAGAAAAGATCCCTGAAGCACAGGATAGTCCCGGGAGAGAAGAGCATCGTAGATGAGATTGCCCATGCCGTTCATGGAGAAGACGATCTCTATGAATAGCGCCCCGCTCAGGATAAAGCCGAAATCCATTGCCAGGAGAGTTACGATGGGAAGAAGGGCATTCTTGAAGACATGTCGAAATAGAATTTCATCATCATTGAGCCCCTTTGCCCGGGCATAGGCTGCGTATAGACTGCTCTTCTCCGAAAGTACGCTTCCCCTCATGATCATGTAGTTCCTGGACGATGAAAAGAGCGTCATCACCAGGATAGGCAGAAAAAGATGGTGAGCAATGTCCATTGCCGATCCAGTGCTATAGAATCCCTTCAACGGAAATAGATCCAGCTTGAAGGAGAGCAGATATAGGGCCAGCAGACAGAGAAAGTAGGGCGGAGTGCAATAGATCGCCAGGAAAAAGGCGGTCTGCATCTTCTGGCTTTTGCTCCCGCTCCACCAGCCTGCGATCGCTCCGAGAACTGTGCCCAGCACGCCGCCTAAGAGAAGAGAAGGCAAAGCCAGGAGCAGCGTCCATTTCATGCGAGAGAATATAATCTCTGAGACTGGCGAATGCAGATGAAAGGAATATCCCAGGTCCAGCTCTAGGATGCCCCGCCAGTAATCGAGATATTGCCGGGACCATGGATCATCCAGGCCCATTTCGCTCCGAAGTTCTGCCACGGTGCTGTCCGTCAATAAGACATCCTCTCCCAGAAGATTGGTAAGAGGATCGCCCGGCATGCTTCTAGGAATGATAAAGTTCAAAGAGAAGATGATAACTATGGCGATAATGTATCTGCTCACCTTTTTTGCCGCAATGGACATGTCTCAGACACCTTCAGCGAATCAGGTAGAGCAGAGCATCTATTGCCGAGAAGGCGGCCCATTTTCCGTCCTCTCTCTCATGCAGCCTGCCTTCCCGGCTCAAGTGACCGAGCAGCTCCTCGCTGCCCTTTTTGGAGAAACGGTACTGCTTAATTAAGATCTGCAATTGATATGCAGATGGATCAATAGCTATTGTTTTGGCGGTTTTTCTGGATAGAGGAATTGCAAAGGCCCCGGTTCCAGCTCCAATGTCCAGAAATGTCGCTCTTGCAGGAATAAAGGAGGAGACTTTGGTGAGGATCTCACCTGGGTATCCCGAATGCATGAGAACCTGGTCATAGATCCCGTAGCTCCTCCAGAACTGGTCGTTGGAGATATTCTCCTCCGTTAGGTTATGCACATAGCTCGCCCTTCTGACGAAATCCCTCCATTGATCAGTCCACCTGCTCATTGCCTCTTCTCCACGGAGAGGAAATTGTCCACATTGAATATTCCATAGAGCGGATCAGAGTACCATCCTTGCCAGGCACTGTTGTAGGGAGTCTCTACTTTGTTCCAGTAAAAGGCAATTGCCGGCAGATTCTCAGCATAGTAGTCCTGCAGCTCGTAGGCATAATCCTTTAGCTGATCCTCATTCTTAGCAGCGAGTATATCGTCGCACAGCTTGAGGAAGACTGGATCGTCAAGCACATGCAAAACTCCTTCACCCGTCCTGCGGGAGTCGAAGTAGCCAGTGCCCCAGTTGGCGTGCATGAGCATTCCCCAGGGAGTGGATCTGGTGATGGTCAGATCATACTCGCCAGCATCCTTCTGCTTGATCCAGGTGCTCGAATCCACATTCTTAAGCTCGCTGTCGATTCCCAGATGCTCTAAGTATTCCTGCGTAAGCTCTGCGATCCGCTGGTAGTCGGTTCTTATAAGGAATGTAAGGCGGATGTCCTTGCCATCCTTGTCCTCCAGGATGCCGTTTCCATCGGAGTCCCTGTATCCTGCGCCTTCAAGAATGCTCTTTGCCTGAGTGAGGTTGTACTCCAGCATGGCCGTCTCCTTGAAGTCCATCATGCTGGGCGGCACATAGCCGGCATTGGGAACCTGGCCGTATCCCAGAGCATCAAGCTTTAGAATCTCACTATAGTTTATGGCATAGGAGAGAGCCTTTCTGAAGCGGATATCTGACATAGGCTCTTTTTTGAGGTTCATGCCCAGGAAGATGAGGCCGATATTGTCCTTCTCCACAAAATCGAAGTTGCCGGTATCTTTGAGCTTTTGCATGCTGGCATAAGGATAGGTCCCTGCATACTTGTAGTAGGCATCAACGTCTCCTTTCTCCAGGGCCAGGGAAAGCACGTCCATATTGCTGAATGTGTGAATCTCCAGGGAATCAAATTGAGGCGAATTTCCTTTCCAATAGGGATTCTTCTTGAAGTAAATCACGCCTGCACTAGGGTCCGTCCTGGCGATGTAAAAGGGACCAAATCCAACATTCTCCCCTTCATTGGTGTATTCCATGGGCTTTTCTACATTCTCCCAGATGTGCCGGGCCAGAATGGGATAGGTGGCAAATTCCAGGTTCAGCCGGGAGTAGGGCTTGTTCAGCTTGAAGACTACTGCCCCATCTTCCACAGAAATATTGTCAATCGTCGTCTTCATCCAGCCTGCGGCAGGATAATTTTCTGCCAGATAGTTGAAGGTGAACTGGACATCATCCGGCGTGAGCTTTTCTCCATCGCTCCAGTACAGGTCTTCGTTGATGGAAAACTTCCAGATCGTCCCATCTTCTGAAACCTCATAGCCTTTTGCAGTTAAACCTGTTACCGTTCCGTCTTCTGCCATCTTCATTAAAGTGGGATTGGAAAGATGAGCAAAGACGCCCATGCTGCTGTCTCCCAGGATGCTGGCAGACTTCACCACATTGGGCGTGCCGATCTTTAGAACCTTCCCGCCGGAATCCTCCACACCCAGGCCCGCTATGCCTAAGATCAGTATGGAAAGGAGCAGCGTTAAGGTGAATTTATACAAATTGCGTCTCATGAAGCTCCTACCTTTTTTTGCTACGATTTATTTTGATTCGTATAAAGAAGTTGTGGCATGCATTAATTCATAATACTTTATCATAAAAAACAAGAAATTCCAAATTGAATAGGAACGCTAGATCACCAAATCGCATTAACGATAGTAACTTGTTAATACTTTTTATAGAAAAATTCTTAAGCAACAAGGTATTGTCATATATTAGTAATACTAGATCGCTGTCTCAGGCAGAACTCCCTGTATTCTCCGGATTCTCTGAGAGAAATTGCGATCGCTGAACAAGGCCTAAAGGGTGAGGTATTGATATGGATTTAGCAAATAGATTGATTGTACTGGCGCTGCTCCTGGCCATGCTGACTGGAGTCGTCCTTGCACAGAACTCGATTATGAAAGATCTTGGCTCCAAAGCAGCCAATGTAGCAATGACCGAGCTTCAGTTCAAGAAAGGCGATGCCAATGTTCTGGCATTGACCAATGCCGGTCATGCCATAGTAGATGGCGAGACCACGCAAGGAGCGCTCAAGGGCGTAATGGAGGAGAGCGGCTGCAATGTGGGCGACGGCAACCTTTTCCAGGTTCTGCGGCCCTACTGGAAGCCACTTTGGTTCTACTTCTATAACAAGGGAACTGGCGATGCGGTCTTTATGCAGGTCAACAGCAAGGCTCTGAATAGGTCCCTGGAAGAATTTAAGGCTCTGCCTAACGATCAGATCTTCAGCAAAGTATCCAAAGCCAACGTAAACCTGGAATATATGCTGAATCACACGGATGAGGGCAATGCCACGTTCAAGGGTGCCTTCAACGGAAATGAGTTCTCGTTGGTTGGCATGTCCAATGTCTGGGCCCAGCCAGGCGCGACCTTTGATTTCCTGCAGTCCACCGCTTTCCATGATCACCTCTGCCCCGGTGTCACCAGCGGCTACATGCTGGCCAAGTTCGTGGAGAATAAGCTGCCCATCAACAACATCACCGCGGAGAGCTACAAGGTAATAGCCTGTCCCCAATGGTGCAAGGACGACCTGTTGCAGATGCGCTGGGATGCCACGCCCGGCAAGAGCGGCATGTTCGTCATGGCTCTGACAGACTCGGAAAAGAAGGCTCTCAATGCCAAGTACAACCAGAGCGACGTGGCTGGCATCTACATCCGCTGGAATGATACCGCCAAAGAGGGCAACGCCCTGGTGCTGGGATTCAACTGGACCGGGGTATATGAGGTAACAGGCACCGGCGACAAAGATTGGAAGGGCCCTGCCTGGGGCTCCAAGCTGGTTATGGATGTGGACATGATGGAGTACTGGAACCAGCCCGAGGTCTTTGTCTCAACCATAAAGGAGTTCTCAGTGGACGCGAGCAAGCTGGCCCAGCTCCAGAACGCTGGCATGCATCCGCTCAAGGTTGCTGGAGTGATGTAAGATGCTAGGAAATAATGGCGTAACCATGGAATGGAGGCTTTTCCTTTGAAATTCCTCCCCTCGCTATTTGCAGTCGCAGGCTTGCTGTTCCTGTTATTATGCAGCACATCACTAGCAGCCGATGAGACGACAGACGTGCTCACCATCGCCGACCCAACTGGGGATTGGGGATTTCCTTCGCCCTATGGTCACTACTCTCGCGGTCCGGGCTACATCAGAATGAGCCTCATCTTCGACACTTTGGTATGGAAGGATGAAAACGGCTATGTGCCCGCCCTGGCGGAGAGCTGGCAGATGGATGGCGATGCCTATGTCTTTAATTTGAGGAAGAACGTATCCTGGCATGATGGGCAGCCCTTCACTGCGAAGGATGTGGTCTTCACAGTCGACTACATCAAAGAGCATCCCTATCAGTGGGTGAACTCCGAACCCATAAAGGATGCGGAGGCACTGGACGATTATACAGTGAAGCTCAACCTTAACAAATCTTATGCCCCCTTTTTAGATATGGTAGCAGGGACCCTACCTATCCTCCCCGAGCATATCTACAGAGATGTGAGCAATCCTGCACAGTTTCAGGATGATGAAGCACTCACCGGCACTGGACCCTACAAGCTCTTGGATTACGACAAGGCCCAGGGGACTTATCTTTACGAAGCCTACAACGACTACTACCTGGGCGCTCCGAAAGTCAAGCAGCTCAAGTTCGTAAAGGTCAGCAGCGAGATGTCTGCCTCCGCTCTTGAGAATGGCGACGTTGATGCTGCCAGCGTACCTCCGGAGACGGCGGATAGTCTGAAGGAAAAAGGATTCTCGGTTCTAAAGGGTTCCCATGACGGCATTACCAAAATCATGGTCAACCACAGGAAGAAGCCATTCTCCGATGCCAGGTTAAGACAGGCCCTCTATTATGCCATTGATAGGCAGGCTCTGGTTGATACAACCCTGCGCAGCTATGGAATAATCGCCAGCCCAGGTCTCTTTGCCCTGGACAGCGAGTGGTACAATCCTCATGTTGAGGAGTACGGTTACGATCCGACAAAGGCAGAGGAGCTTTTAGGCGAGTTGGGCTATTCCAAAGATGGTAAATACTTCCAAAAAGATGGCCAACCCCTCGCCATGGAGATGCTGGTCACATCCACGAATGAGCGTTCCGGAGAGCTGATTAGACAGCATCTGGAGCAGGCCGGATTCGAGGTAACCTTGAGAAGCGTGGACTCCAAGACCCTGGACAGCCTGGTTGGCGAATGGAACTATGACCTGGCTCTAAACAGCCATGGCGGAATGGGTGGCGATCCTGAAATCCTTAACCGGATCATAGGCGAGGGATACACCTTCAACAGCGCTCGCTACACAGAGAACCAGAAGCTAAACGATCTCTTAAATCAGGAGGTCTCTGAGATGGACCCTGACCAGCGCAGGGAGCTTATCGATGAGGTTCAGAAGGTCTATGCCCGGGATCTGCCCGCCTTGCCCCTCTACTATTCAGATTCATACTGGGCTCACGACGGCAAGGTGGATATGTACTTCACCAAGCAGGGAGTTGCCAACGGCATACCCATCGCCCAAAACAAGCTGTCCTTTGTAAAATGAATAGAGAATATTGCAGGAGGATGCTATGATCTTGAAACACAATCAAAGGGAGAATATACTCCCACTTCCCGTAGTGCTGATTTCGACTGTCTCCAAAGACGGAGTGAGAAATGTAGCACCCTGGTCAAATTTCACGCCCGTTCTGCGCCCTCTGGAAGAGGTCGTCCTCGCTTCCTGGATCAAGCGCGATACTCTGGAGAACATCCGCCAGACGGGAGAGTTCGTGGTGAATATTCCGCCAGTGGGCATGGAGGACGCGGTTATGATCTGCGCCCGGAACTATCCTCCTGAAGTGGATGAATTTTTGGAAGCGGGGCTGAAAGCCAGGCCTTCTGCGAAGATTAAGGCCCCTGGAATCGAGGATTGCCTGGCCTGGGCGGAGTGCGTTCTGGAGGAGGAGATAGCGCGGGAAAAATTCGTTTTAATCATCGGCAAGGTGGTGCATCTGGAGGTCGATGACAGGTTCTTCAATGCTGATGCAAGCATGGACTTTCAAAAGGCAAAGCCCCTGTCAGCAATGCTGGGCAAAGACGGCATGAGCTTCACCTATCCGGCTTTTTCCGGCAGGTATGCCGAGTACAGGGAGATGTTTCTGCCATCAGCAGATCCGGGCAGTAGCGGACGGGCCGAATAGAAAAGTAGTAATTTAATGCGGTGGATCATCAATTATGGCAGAAATTAAGAAGGTCGAAATAAAAGTAGGGGGCATGGCCTGTGCCGGCTGTTCCGGCGCTGTGGAGAAGGCACTCTCGAAGCTTGATGGAGTCAGCAGCGCCAAGGTCGACCTGGCCCGGAAGACCGCCTGCATAGACTACGACCCGGCAAAGCTCACTATGCAGGACTTTAAGCGAGCGGTGGAGGCGGCGGGGTACAGGGTCGAATAAGTTTTTTGTTTTTTTATTTCTTTAAAAAACATGAGAGGGTTAACTTCGCCCCTTCCCAACCTGAATGCCAGTGGACTGTATAGTGGACTGTATGTATGTGAAACTGCAGCTGGTTATTCCAGCTTATAAATCCTCATTCCCCCGTTGTCGAACGCTTTCGAGAACCCATCTATTTCGTCGCCGTTAACCATCCTGGTGAAGACTGTATCCTTCTTAAGGTACGGTCTTTTATCGGAAATAACTGATGTGCGGTTGGTGGGCATCCTCATGTAGTCGCTGAAATTCCCCCCGGCTGCCAATATTACAGAGAAGTACTTGCCTAAATCCTCGGACATTACAAGTGAGTAATCAGCTCCGTACTTCTTGGCGATATCCTTCGCCGATGTGACGTTCTCAGACGCGAAGAAATTTGCCACATCGCTGACTTTCTCATTCGACTCAAATGGATACCACAGGAGATATTCAATCTTATGCCAGGGCTTTGCGGAATACGCATAGCCTCCAATTGTGTTCCTGATTTCTCTGGATGCCTCGTTTATTACTACCCGGCGATGACCAATCTCTTTGATCCCGTCAGCATAATCCCACCAGGCCATGACTGTCACATCGCTATCTGTGTTGTTGGCCAGCCACTGGTAACCTTCCACGGCTTTGGAGTCTCTCATAATCCAGTCCAGAGATTGCATGCTGTCAAACTCCATTCGCATTCCGGCCAATGCCGCGATAAATACCAATATGACCGCAGCTATGCCTTTTGTCCTGCTGCTAATGCCTTTCTGTGTTTTCATGGACGTCTCCCTCGATAGAAAAACGGTCCCAGAAGCCATCTGTACTCTCTGTCTCTTTGGACACCACCCCGTCCAGTGTTCAATGATCTCTGAAACATGCAAGGTCAAATCATCCCCTTCACTTTGGTGAATAATTCCTCTGCCATTTTTGTGGGATCCGCCGTCTGATTGAGCGCAATATCGAGCTCCTCGGCGTAATCCCAGAGCAGCTCCATGCATTTCGCATACTCATCGCACTCTTTGCAATCGCCATCGTGTTCGTACCAGACAGAAACGCCGTGTTTCCCTGAGACGAATATGATCGCGTCTGTGCCTAGAGGAACAGAACGACCGAGAAGGACGCCCAGCTGTGGATTGATTTTCATGATTGCGATTCTGTTTGCTTTGGCCATCTCACGAAGGGCGGTCTCAATCTTCCCATCTACTGTGAGAAGAGCTTTAGAGACTGCCTGTCTGGAGATCCCAAAGCTCGTAGCTATGGTTGTATTGGGTATCCGGGCGCGTCTTAGCTTCCAGAACTCGAATTGTTTTTCGTTGGTAAACAAACTCACATGTCAACGTGAGCAGGTTGACAATTTATAGTTTTCCCCCGGCTTGGCCAAAGCGTCAATATGACAGGCTCGGCTTGATCAGCACGGCACCGCCACGTAGATGTTGTGCTTGTTGCTCACAATCTGCACCCGCACGCTGCCCTGCTTTACCGGGCAGTCCATCACTGAGACCACCCGGTTTTTCGCTATGCCCAGCTCTTCACCTCGCACCCAGCCGGGGGCCCTGATCTCGACCCAGGTCTTCTCCTTCTTCTCAAAGACCGTGGGGATCATGGGCCGCTTGACAATCCCGAAGTCCTGGGGCTTGAGGCGAAGCGGTATTGAGAACTGCTTTTCCCACTCGGCTATGCTGCGATTGTAAAAGTGCCACCAGTTCTGGGCCTTGACCTTGCCCGGTGAGCGGCCCAGCCGGTAGTGCTCAAACTTCTGGATGCCCAGGGGCGGCCACCTCTTCCCAGCGCCGATCTCCTGAGCGAAGCGGATCAGCTCCGGCATATCCTCGTCGTTGATGCCCGGGATTAAAACGGGTGCAATCAAAAGGTCGATCTTGCTTTCTGCAATGCTTTTTGCCGCCTGCTTTATCTTTTCGATGTCAAATCCTGGGTTTCCCGCGAGAAAGGCCGCCTTCTCCCGATCCAGAGAATGGATGGAGAGGTTGATCCTGTCCAGGCCAGCCTCTTCCAGCGCACGTATTCGCTCTTCATCCAAGAGGGTGCCGTTGCTCTGCATGGAGACAACGCTGACCTCTTTTATTGCCTTTAGCCTTGCCACCAGAGGCACAATATCCGGATAGAGCATGGGCTCGCCAGGCGAATCGATGTGGCACTCCACCTCTGGCCCCTTGAAGGGGGCGATCTCCTCTACCGCCTCCATCAGATAGTCCAGCTCCACCTGGTAGTCAGTGACCCTTGATCGCGAGTGCGGCCCCGCATCCACTGAGCAGAAGGGGCAACTCAAGTTGCAGCCGCTGCTGGGCCTGATCTGCAGAAGGCTGCTGCCCCGGTCGACCACGCCGAAGTAAAGACATCCCACCAGAGGGATGTCCGATTGACGAGTTATGTGAAAGAGAGACATTTGAGATCCTTTGCAGTTATCAATTCCGCTCTCTGCTTTTAATCTCTCCTCTCCGGCTTCCCTCTGCGAGATGAAGAAGACTTTTTTAATGTGTGGCCATAGAAGCAGTTGATTGTTTGGGATGGCATCGATTTCCGGTTTTCGAGGGTTGTGCTTCTTAGATGGCTGCGTTTACTCTTGAAGCCTGCTTTTTCGGGTCGTCGCGCGCAGTGAAACGCGCGGGCTGAGCCGGGCGTCCTCAACGCCGGCCAGGTCTGAAAACCGCGAGAGTGAAACAGTTAATGGGCCTTGTGCCATATTTTTTCGCCATGCAGTGCGCACAAAGATTCTCTTTGCATTTTCCCAGCAAACATTAATAAAGCATTGGATTGATACATAAT
>CAYXSJ010000024.1:14799-19997 GCA_964467095.1 uncultured Methanotrichaceae archaeon | reverse complement strand
ACAATTTATTCGGGAAATATTTCTATATAGACTAATTATTGGGATCAAAGACAATAGTGTTTTAGATAAAATTATAATCTAAAGAGAATATGAAGATCCAATGCAAGCCTCAATGCTGCCCAACGGATGGTAGAATCTGGTTGGCTCCCCTTATAATCGTTTTCTTGAAGCGGTTTTTATCAATGAGGTTATGCCGACCAACTACATCATAGCTCGCTTTATTGCAGCATTCAATTCCTTAATCGTTACTAGAAAGAGATAAAATCAGCGATGTTAGCAAGAGCATGATACAAAGCAGAAAGCTGGCAGGAACATTTCCTGGCGGGAATATACCCGGCCTACAAAGCTTCCAAGCTTGATTCAGTAGAGGCAATAGGCAGTTATTGATAGCGAAAGGTAGCCTTATACATCTCACCTAAGGACTTGAAGGAAGCGCACAACTCAATTGCCAAAAAAAATGACGAGATATGTTGGCTCAGGAATCCAGAAAATCTCTAGATCAAGCAGAATGAGACCCTCAGATCATTGAAAGATCTCAGACTTATCAGTCATGAAATATCGTTTCCCTACATAAAGATATAGTATAGTAGTAATTGAAAAAGGGATGAATCTCAAATCCACAGACTCTTTTTTAATAGGGAAGCTGGCAGAGCCTGAGCATTATTTTGCCCAATGGATTTGGGCATTGGAGTGTATAGGCATACTGCCAGCACAAAATTATTTGGGGCAGCTTGAGTGATGGCCAAGTGGTTTTGCTCATAGGAGATCCAACATTTCTGCAACCAAAGAGACCAACGTTCCGAGGGGCCTCAATACTGCCCAACAGACAATAGAATGCTATTGAGATATATCCATTTTGCAAATAGAGTATTCTGGGAATATAGTGTAGTGGTATGGATAGATAATCAACAAGCCTGTATTGAAGAAATGTTTACAGATGCGGATTGATGAGAGACCCACATGAGAACAAATGAGGGAAATCCAACAATTCGAGTCGCCTAGATTCATAGGAACCAATGTTTCATAGAGATGCTATTTCAAGATTGCCGCGTGCAGATGACTTGCAATCCGTCATGCGATGGGAATAGCCATGGCGATACTATCCCATCACTCGCTCGATTGCCGCATTCAGTTCATTAATCATTAAGGGCTTGCTGACAAATTCGTTTCCTCCTGCATCGAAACACAGGTCGCGATAGATACTCGGTGTAGACCCAGTTGCAAATACTACCTTAGGAGTGCGTCCAAAAAGGCTTCGAATACACCTTACTGCCTGGATGCCGTCCATTAGAGGCATCTGAACGTCCATTATCAAAAGATCATAAGCTACACGTCCGGCTGCCAGTACCGCCTCTGCACCATTTTTTACAATATCTACATCATGTCCAAGCATTCTGAGCATCCTTACTGCAATTTCCTGATCCATGCGACTGTCTTCCGCCAAGAGAATCCTCAAGACCCGCCTATTTGATGCTGATTTCTTCAAGTCAATAGACTCCAGAGAGATCGGTCCGCCAGAGGGATTATTAGCTAATGCCGCGAGTGATGTCATCTTCTGTCCTCGATCTGATCTCAGCATCCATATTATATGCATTTTACCCATATAGAATACATATTTGACATAGCAAATTGAGAAATGAGGAATGAATGTAGTGCAAATAGTCAGAATAGCAAAAAAGTTTGACTAACTATTAAGCAAGGAAATAAAAAAATCGGGGGGAGATAGGTTTTAGGATCGTCGGGCGCAGGGGCAGAGAATCCCCGCCTCTTCAGAGGTGGGATGAATCGTGCCCCGCCCAGATTACTTTCACTCTGCGGCATAGCCATATATCACCCCAGATCTATTACCGCATTGCTTGGTTTGCTGCCAGCAGTTGAAAAGACTCAAGCAGCGCGAACAAAACCACGAAAACAATTGGCATGGGATCACACGCCATCGGTTGAAAGGCCGTAGATGCCTACGAATTCATTCGTGGGAGTGGTCACAGTGGTACGAATCCGTACTCCTCAGCAACCTTCTGGCCCTCCGGCCCTACCATGAAATCTATAAAGGCCTGGGCACCAGCCTTGGCATTATCAAAGGTGTAGAAGTACAACTTGCGAGCAAGCTCGTAGCTTCCATCCTTGATGGTCTCAGCCGTTGGCTTGACGCCGTCCAGGGTGATGGCACCGACAGCTCCGTCCTCGGCATAGGAAAATCCCAAGTACCCTATGGCCTTATTGCTGCCGGTAAGGGCAGTCCTTATCTCGGCATTGCTGCCTGCAACGGTATTTACGCCGGGAGTCTCAGCCTTTTTATCGTCCATGATATCTTCATTGAAGGTGTCCCTGGTGCCGGAGCCCTGCTCCCTGGCAACGACCAGTATTTCTGAATCCGGGCCGCCCAGATCTTTCCAGTTGGTGGTCTCTCCAGTGTAGATCTTCTTGACCTGATCCTTGCTCAGAGCAGTCACGCCTGCATCATAAATCTGCTTGCTTACACCAATGACTATGCCGTCGTAGCCCACCAGATTCTCCTGGAACTTGTCGCCGAAATTGCTCTTCTCCTCAGCAGTGACCTCGCGTGAGGCCATTGCTATATCGGAGTTGCCCTCGGCAATATTCTTCATGCCCACTCCGGTGCCGCCTCCGGTTACAAGCACCTGATAATCGGACTGCTCGCCATTGAAGGCTTCAGCGCCGCCTTCTGCTAGAGGCAAGACCGTTGTCGATCCAGAGACACGAACCGTCTCCTTGGCCATGACCATAGTGGTGCAGATTGCGCCCACGATCAAGGCGATTATTAGAGCACTAAATAGCTTTTTCAATTGGAATTCACCAACGATTGGAAGAGGGTAATGGTATGTAAAGTTAACCAATATAAAATATATATCTGCCATTCTCTACAATGCTAGCAATTAGACTATATAGAATATATATTCAAAGGACAATTCGCTATAGGGAAAAAGAAAGAAGGAAAGATCTGAAATTCACTCAGATCGGTACGAATCCATTTTCATCCGCAATTGTCTGTCCAGCGGGACTGAGCACGAAATCAATGAACTCTTGAGCACAGGGCGTAGGCTGCCCCCAGGTATAGAAGTAAAGGTGACGGGCCAGCGGATAAGAGCCGCTCTTTATGTTTTTTACATCTGGATTAACGCCCTCGTATTTTAATACACCTACATCCCCGCTCTCAGCATAGCTGAAGCCGACATAGCCGATTGCATTATCGCTTCCAGTTACCGCCGTCTTGATTTCAGCACTACTCATGCTGACAGTCTTTGCCCCAGGCGTCTCGACCGTCGTAGAACCCATAATTAGCTCATTAAAAGTATCCCTGGTCCCAGAGCCATCCTCTCTGGCAATCGCATAAATCTCCGCATCCGGACCCTTCAATTCCTTCCAATTCGTGATCTTTCCAGCATAGATGTTCTTGAGCTGATCCTTTGTAATCTCCTTGACACCAGCATCATAAATGTCCTTGCTTACAATGATACAGATGCCATCATAACCGATGAAGAATTGCTGGAAATTGTTTTTGCTATATTTGCTTCGCTCAGTAGCTTTGATCTCCCTGGAAGCCATGGCGATATCCGATCGGCCCTCACCCGCTGCAGTTATGCCCGCGCCGGTGCCACCTCCGGTAATCGTTACCTGGCAATCGGCCTGTTGACTATTAAATGATTCAGCTTCTATCTCTGCAAGAGGTAAGACAGTCGTCGATCCGGAGACGGTCACCTTCTCTGCTGCTAACGCTGTAGCAAACGACCCAACAAATAGGGCAATAAGCAAAATAGTCCCAAGTCTTCTCATATTCTCACCGCAGCGACCAGGTTTAGCAATATATGTAAAGTTTGTCAAAATATAGAATATAGTAATACTACCGGATCAGACTGGCTCAGTATAATACCTGGAAAAAATAGATCTCTATTCAAGTAAGAGATTATCGTATGCAATATACTTTGGCATACAATATCAAATGATATGGATTGAATTTATCATTCGTTTTCTATAAAGACAGACTATTTATCTCAGAAAACCCAGCGGCAGGGATCAGTTAAGGATTAAGGTGATGTAGGATGATAAAAGGGATCGGCAAAAGACTATCCACCTATTGTGGGCGGATTGGTCTTGAGAAGTCCATGTTAGCAGGATCATTTGCACTTATACTGATAGCCCTCATTGGCGGTTCAATGGCTGCCACTACAGGCTCTTTAGTTGGTCCAGGATCGTATGAAGAGAAGAGTATTTCCTTCACATTTGAGCAGAGCGTGCAGAATAGTGGTTACCACATGACCTACCTATATGCCAAGGCTGGAAATGTCGCCATAAAGAATTATGCTCATGGTAGCGGCTCCCTGAACAGCGATGCCACTCTTACCTATCAACGATTGAATAGACAGAATCATCCGTTGTACACTGATTACAACGACTTTACTCAAAACTGTATTCAATTTAAAGAAGATGTCTCCATGGTATATGCGCCTATGAATATCGCGGTTGGAACCGGTTACTATGCTGCAAATCCGCTGGATTACAGTTCCCTGCTGAAAGAGAAGACGTGGGTGAAGAACTACCGCGCAGGCACAAGCATGCATCATGAAGTCGAGTATGCCCATGCCCTGGATAAGGTACTAGAGATCAATGCCAAAGAGAAATTCAACTATACCTATGATCCAGTTTGGGAAGGCGACGGCTATACCCAGATGAAGATCAACGAGGATGTGACGGACGGCAAAGCCCATATCGGCGTACTGCAATCCAATATTGACTACGCCGGAAAACTCGCATCAGATGGCAAGACGCCCTTGTCAGACTTCACTTCCTTAAAAGGATTGGGGTCTGGCATACTCAGCAGTGCCTGGAAGAATCCTGCCATTGAGATCGATGAGGACTACTGGGGAACCTCACATATCGATAAGAACATGACACTAGAGGTGCCATATTATAAGAAGACGTCAAGTGACGATTGGCTGCCCTGCTGCTTCGGAGGCTACCTTACCATGCCTACAAGTTATCTGGGAGACGCGAAACTTAAATCAGCCAAGGGCGTCTTCGACTGCTCCTGTTTTAAGGCACCGAATCAGGCCCAGTTCCCGAGAGTCTACTAAAAACTGACTTACCAATTTTTTTCAATGATAAAAACGGTCCGTTGATGCTGGAGGTGTCACTCTACCTCCATCGAGTACATCGCCGGCATCAATCAATAATACTCT
>CAYXSJ010000024.1:0-14699 GCA_964467095.1 uncultured Methanotrichaceae archaeon | reverse complement strand
GAGGTGTCACTCTACCTCCATCGAGTACATCGCCGGCATCAATCAATAATACTCTTTTTGTTTTTTTAAATTAATGAAGTATATATGAATATAAATAGAACTCAGGCGTTCCAGAAAGATGCAGGCTTGGTTCCCAATTGCACCGGCCCTGGGAGATGAACTGCAATGGTAAAACATCAATGATGATGTTCCAAAGATTCACGATCTACTCAACCAGGTAATGGAAGATTTTGCAGAGAGGAAGGAACAGGGATTTGCTCCCTGCACATGCATTTATTACGATCTCCTGGAAATGCACCATGAGATCCGATCTACCCATTTTTTTTATTTTAGCATAATTCGGCCACAAACCAATACAAAGAACATGTAATATATGTCTATATAGTTTAAATGCACAAAATATATGATCGATACGAAGATCATTTCCCACGATGAAAGATAACAATGCAGCTACAAAGATTCTCTCTTTCAAGGATGCCGAAGTCTTTCGGAAACATGGTTGGCAGGCCGCGGACCTCCATGTGCATACCGTTTTCTCCCCAGACGTTATTTCCGTTAGGTCTTTGCACCCAGAGAAATTATATCAGACAGCAAAAGAGAATGGAATGGACTATGTGACGTTTACTGATCATGACACTATGGCTGCATACGACATCTTGGGCCCTGAGATGGAAGGTCTGATCAGAGGCGTAGAGATAAAAATCAAGGATATGAAATTGGTTGGACATACCATCCATATCAATGTTTATGACCTGGGCAATAAGCAGTTTCAAAAACTTGAAGAGATCGCCGCGGTGGGAGACCTGCACAGCTTCCTGTATTTCCTTAAAAAAGAAAAACTCCCCTTCGTATACAACCATCCCCTCTGGTTTGAGCCGGGAGAAAGACCGAATCTAGCCGTCATACCGAATTTGATCAAGCTCTTTCCAGCCATAGAATACAATATGCATCGCGTCAGGAGAAAGAACGAGATGATTATGGAATTGGCCAGAAGGTATGGAAAAGGATTGATTGCATCCACAGATACTCATTCAGGAAGGATAGGACAGGCCTATACTCTTTCCAGAGGAAAAAACTTCAGAGAATTCTACAACAACATCTGCCAGGGAAAATCATACATTGTTGTAAGAGATCTGACGAAGCAGGACCTCATGCAAGAGATGAACGTTTGGTTGGATCTGATATCCAGCCAGGATATGATACTGAAAAGCAAGAAGATCTCAACCGGAATAAGCCATCTGGACAAGTTCATAGCCATCCTGGCCAGCAATTCGCTTAGGGATTTTCCCCGAGTATATCGCGCCGCTCTTGCGGCTACGTACAAAATAGCCAACTCAGGACTGCCTGCCGCACTTTATATAAGAAGGGAATGCTCCCGACTCAATGAAATAGAGCAGATGCTCGGCATTCACACCCATTGAATGATGGATGAATCAACATCAATTGGATTGAGGCACTCAATTCAACCTATATAGATACAATAGATATATGCATCGTATTCATATTATGTAGGAAAAATATATAAGTCGTTTGTACTATCTTAAAAGAAATGGATAAGGAGACAAAGATAAACATAGTTAGATATATGATAGTAATAATAATATTTTCTATACTTATAATATATCATATTTATATGCAACAGCTATCACATAATCTATAAAATTAAAATGAATATGGAAACGAGAAAAGTTCAGAAGACGGGAAAGTCAACTCTGATTGTATCCCTCCCCAAAAAATGGGCGAACGAAAACGCGATCATGGGCGGTTCTTTATTATTTATTTCCCAAAGCCAAAATGGTGACCTAATATTATCAAGTGATAAATCTGAGCAGGACCAGATAGTGAAGCTAGACATCGGAAGCAAATGCGGAGCGCCTTTGATTCGAGATGTGATCGCCTGCTATATCGCAGGTTACAAGGCGGTCGAGATATCGTCTGATCAACTGACCGCAATGCAAAAAAGAGATCTGCACACTGTTGTAAACAAACTCATAGGACCGGAGATTCTGGAAGAGACTATCAATAAAGTGGTTATACATGACCTCCTCAGCGAGGAGGAACTACCTGCAGATCGCGCCCTGAAAAGAATGAAGAATGTGGTCCGGTCTATGATCCACGACGCTCTATCCTCACTTATAAAAAGGAATAAAGAACTAGCAATGGATGTCATTCAAAGAGATGATGACGTGGATCGTCTTAATCTGCTTATTGCCCGTCAATTTAACGATATCCTTAGATCAGGATCCATAAATGTGGAGACACATAGCCCCATAAGCGCCTTTAATTACATGCAAGCAGCCACAAACCTGGAGCGTATGGCAGATCACGCCTCAAAGATAGCCGAGATATCCTCTCAGATTGATTTCGAGCTTCCTGCAGAAATTGCAGAATATCTCTCTAGACTGGGTCTGGTATTTGCCAACTTGATGGATGATTGCATATTAGTGCTTCTCAATCCGGACACTGATAAAGCCAATCAGCTTATCGACAAAACTCAGGAGATAAAGACGCAATCGTTGATAATGACAAGGTCATTCTGGGAGAAATGCAATGGCGAGATGCTGATCAGGCTAGCGGCAGCCGGAAGCATAGAACGGATGCTTGACCACATAAAAAATATCGCGGAGCTGGCGATCAACTTGCATAATGCCGCGCTGGAGAGATGAACAGCTGAAGGGCCTTTTTCAGTCTTATAGGGATGCTGGCAAGGCCCGAGAGGTAAAAAGCCAGGTATCCTGACATAGAGCTTTAGCTCGAGTGTAAATCTGCCAGCTTTGGTGACACCTTTTGCGGAACATTCAGCAAATCCTCTCTGCTAGAGAATGCCAATGTCTCCATTAATGTTAAACGAGGTGTCCTGAGGGAATCCCATGCCCTCAAACATTATAAGTTAGTCTATCCTATAATCTTTTTCCAAATACTATAGAGAAAGACAATAGTAGTATAGACCGAATTTGTCACTTGGTGCTCGATGAGCAACGCATATTCAACTTTAATACCGGTATTATGTTCCAAGCTGCAATAGCCGAAAATCCGCAGTAGATTCCTAAATTTCACTAATTTTTTCGATAGGGATTCATTCAAATTATATAAATGGGCGAAGAAAATATTTTCATCGATAGCAGTAAGGACTACACTCTCATCCTTGTTTTGGACCTAGGAGCCGGTATCTCCGCGAGCGATAACTTTTAGCCTTGAGGGATCTGAATCAGGATCATGATCCTCAAAATAGTACTATTGGCACTCATGCTCATCTCTACAGGCACAGCCTCTCCCAACTATCCTTCCGGAATTGTCACCAGGGTTGTGGATGGCGACACCTTTGAGGTGCAGGGTTTCGGCCTCGTCGCCCTCTCCCAGGTGAAAAGCCCTGAGATGGGGACCATTGATGGAATTTATGCCAAGGAGTACACCAGGGAGCGACTGCTCAATGTTGTAGTATTCCTCGATAAAGATGATTTGGCAAGCATAAATGCCGACGGGGCGATTCCATGCCTTGTTTATCTGTCCGGATCCGATGGCAGGCCCAACTTAAATCGCAGCTTCAATAGAATTATCGTTGAGGCGGGCTTTGCCGTGATTGAGAACAATTATTATTAATAATTAATATTGGAGAAAGGGCAACCTTTATACGGTAATCTTGGTAGCATACCAACATAATAGGACATCACTAAGGAGATTACTAGATTATCATGGGCAATAGCTTGGATCTGGACAAAGTGGATCGGTCCATCCTTCGCAGTCTCAGGGAGAACGCACGCATGAGCCTGCAAGAGATGTCAAGAAAATCCGGCATCTCCGATGCGACAATACAGTTTCGGCTCAAGCGCATGAAAGCCAACGGGGTAATAGAGCGATTCACCATTATGGCCAATCCGGCTGCTACGGGCTATGCCGTGACCGCCATTATATTTGTGCAGACAGATACGGAAAGACATGACCAGACGCTAATTGATCTGGCGAAGATCCCCGAGATAACTGAGGTCTATGGGATACTGGGCGAGTACGACCTCTTTCTCAAGGTCTGGTCCAAGAGCCTTGAAGAGCTGAATGCCCTCATAAACGATCGCATAAGGTCCATTGAAGGTATAGAAGATCTCCACGAGATCGTGGTAGTAGAGCGAGCAAAAGATGAAACGCCTCCGATCTAGAGGTTGAAATGGCTACATCTTGGGGCATTACGGAGAAGGTAAAGGGTTTGGGCCCGCTGCGGGCAAACGGCCTGAGCCAAAGCACAGGAAAGGGAAAGAAGGAGGGAGATCTTTCCTCGAAAAATAAAGAATCAAACTCCGATTTCTTTGACCTCGCTGTCCACCCGCTGCCGATGGCAAGCGAAAAGCCACTGGAAAAACCAAAGATCACTGTAATAGACTACGATGAGCAGCATTATCACGAGGCAGAGGTCAAAGAAGTAGAAGAGTGCTTCAAATTCAAAAATCAGCCATCTGTAACCTGGATAAACATTGACGGCCTGCATCAGATGGACGTCTTAGAGAAACTCGGCTCATGCTATGGAATTCATCCTCTGGTTCTGGAAGATATCCTGACCGATCAGCGTCCCAAAATTGAGGATTATGATGATTACATATTCATCGTGCTCAAGATGCTCTACTACGATGAAGATGAAGATAAAAAACAAGGTGACGAGGAGGATGAAGATGAAGACGACATGGGAGATACCAACTTAGATATGGATCAGGTGAGCATGATCCTTGGGCCTAATTTTATAATATCATTTAAAGAAAAAGAGGTCGATGTATTCAATCCTCTGCGAGATCGGCTCCGGACGGCCAAGGGCAGAATAAGAAAGCAGGGCGCAGATTACCTGGCCTATTCCATGATCGACTCCATCGTGGACCACTATTTCTTGATCATGGAAAAACTCGGAGATCGGTTCGAGGATCTGGAGGATGCAGTTGTGTCCAATCCGGAGCCTGGCATTCTTCCCACCATTTATAATCTGAAGCGAGATATGCTGTTCCTGCGAAAGTCGGTCTGGCCCTTGCGAGAAGCCATCAGCAAGATGCAGAGGACGGATTCGCCCCTCGTCTCTGAAGCGATCAAGATCTACCTGAGAGATGTTTACGACCACACCATACAGGTGATTGAGAACATCGAAACCTTCCGCGATATGTCCGCTTCGCTGCTGGAAACCTACCTCTCCAGCCTGAGCAACAAGCTCAACGAGGTGATCAAGCTGCTCACCATCATCTCCACCATATTCATTCCCCTCACCTTCCTGGCGGGGCTGTATGGAATGAACTTCAGGTTCATGCCGGAGCTGGAGTCTCCATTGGGCTATCCGGCCGTTTTGATATTAATGCTGCTGGTAGTGGTGACAATGATGGTCTATTTCCGGAAGAAAGAATGGATTTAAGGGTGTATTGATTTATGTATTGATTTATTGGAACTATTCAGTCCTACTCACTAAATCATTAAGAATTCCGACTGCAATCAAAGTTTCACCCGGAATGAATGGATGCCCTTCCTTGAAATTAAAGCATGCGAGTGACTACTCCCGCCAATTCATTGGTGGGAGTAGTCACTCGCAACTGCATGGGATAGCAGCTTACTCTCAAACACCAGATCCCCTCCTGCCGGAAGGCCGTCCGCGCTCAGACTTTTCGGCTCTGCGCCGCCGCTTTTTGACTCCATTTCTCACTCGATTTCGGCGAGTGGACTAATAATCTATTGGGAGATATTGGCCATATTGTCTCATGCAGCACTTCCAAGGAACATTCGTCAAATAGGAAAACAATATATACATCCTCGAATACATACGTAAGTTAAAGTATTAGCTGAATGCTTCAAGGCTAGCATAGAGAAAAGATGGCTCAGCCGGGCGCTGGATATGAAGATCTATGGAGCGAAACTTTCAACACCCTTAAGAAAACAGATCGCGTAGAAAGCGATGCGAGCGGAGGTACCCTTTGTACATTAAAGAGGTCGAACTCAAGAACTTCAAGTCCTTTGGCAAGAGCGTGCGGGTTCCTCTGAAGAACGATTTTGTGACCGTTACCGGGCCCAACGGCAGCGGCAAGTCCAATATCGTTGATGCCCTGCTCTTTGCCCTATGCCTGTCCAGCTCGCGAGCCATGCGCGCTGAGAGGCTGCCAGACCTCATCTACCGGGGGGATAACGGCAAGAATCCCGACTATGCTCAGGTTACAGTCAAGCTGGATAACACCAGCCGTCTCTTTCCCCTGGATCAGGATATCATTGAAGTGTCCAGGAAGATCAAGGTCAATCACGACAAATATGGATCTTCTTATTATTTCAATGGAAAGTCCTGCGGCCAGGCTGAACTTCTGGATTTGCTGGCCAAGGCAGGCATAACTCCGGAGAGCTACAACATCGTCATGCAGGGCGATGTTACCCGCATCATCGAAATGACTGCCGTAGAACGCAGAAAGATCATAGATGAAATTGCAGGCGTCGCCGAGTTTGATGAGAAGAAGAAGAAGGCCATGGAAGAGCTGGATGTGGTGCGAGAGCGCATCGGTCGCGTGGATGTGATTTTAGAAGAGGTTGCCTCCCAGCTAGCCCGGCTTAAGGCAGAGCGGGACCGTGCCCACTCCTACCAGGCGCACCGGGAGGAGCTGAAAAGGCAGGAGGCTTTTCTGCTCTTAGCCAGGCTCAAGGAAGCATCATCGGAGCTGGCCGGCCTGGATGAAGAGCTCAATTCTCTGGAGGTCAAGAACCAGGCACTCCTGGAAAGGTCGGCGGGCAAGAAGACAGAGCTTTCCGCTCTTGACGAGAAGCTGCAGTCCATTAGCTCGGAGATCACTCATAAAGGAGAAGATGAGCAGATCTCTGTTAAGCGGAAGATCGAGGAGCTGAAAGGGGAAAAGGCCCGCGAGGCCGCTCGCATCGAGATGACGGAAAAGGCCGTCTCTGAGATGGATGGGCAGCAAAAGACCTGCTTCATTCAGATGGGCAGCCTCTCTGCTGAGCTGGAGTCAATAGCTGAAAAGATAAGAGACGCAAGTCTGCGCGGCGCCAGTTTGCGTGGTGAGCTGGATGATCAGCTGGAGCTTCAGGAGGGGGCCAGGTCCAGCCTGGCCCAGGCGGATGCAAAGTTCTCTATCCTGCGGGATGACCTGGCCTCTTCCCGGCAGATTCGGGAGGCGGCCAAATCAAAGCTGGGTGACCTGGTTCGGGAGAGGGACCGGCTGCTGGATGCTACGAGGCGCGCGGGTCTGGAGAGAGAGGAGCTTTCCGCCGGCATCAAAGAGGCGCTGGATACCCTGGCAGGCCTCGATCATGAGGCCGAGAAGCTGAAAGCAGAGCTATCCGCCTTGAACAGTCAGGCCATGGGCATGGAGCGGGACAGAGACGACCTGGAGAGCGGGCGCCTGCGACTGCGCCGGGAGATCTCCGAGGCAGAAAGAGAGATGCAAAGGCTGCAGGGAGAGTTTGCCAAGAGCGACGGGCGCATGAGGGCCGCCGAGGACAAGTCCGGATACAGCCGGGCGGTGGAGGCGGTCCGCTCCGCTATCAAGAGGCAGATGCTGCAGGGTCTTTACGGAACCATTGCAGAGCTTGGCAACGTGACAGCGCGCTACTCTTCGGCTCTTGAGGTGGCGGCTGGAGCGCGCCTGCAGAGCATTGTGGCAGACAATGATATGGATGCCTCAGCTGCCATTGAGTATCTGAAGAGGTCGCAGATCGGGCGGGCCACCTTTTTGCCTTTAAACAAGCTGGACAAAGGCAGCCTCTCTTCCCGGCCCAATCATGCGGGTGTGGTGGATTATGCTCTCAATCTGGTAGACTTCGATCCCAAGTTCCTGGCTGCTTTCTGGTATGTCTTCCGGGATACTCTGGTGGTAGAGAGCCTCGCTTTTGCCCGGCCGCTCATGGGCCGGTATCGTATGGTCACACTGGAAGGGGACCTGGTGGAGAAGTCGGGAGCCATGACCGGCGGCCACTACCGCTCCAAAATGAAGTTTGCGGCGGAAGAAAAGACGAGGCTTTTGGAGCTGTCTGAGAAGATCGCCTCTGCGGAAGAGGAGCGCACGACAAGGCTGGACAAGCTGGATAGAATTGAGGAGCAGATCTCCCGGCTCTCTCGTGATGTGGAGGAGCTGAACCGGGCCATATCCAAGAAGACCTTCCAGATAGATGAGATGGGGGCCACCAGGCCGCGTATGGATAAGTCCATTTTGGAAAAGCGTGAGCGCCTGCTGGCAATGGAAGGCGAGTCTTTGAGCTTCAAGGAGCAGCTTGGCCTTCTGGAGGGCGAGATCAGAGTATCTGAGGAGATGGTGGCTGATGTGCAGCAGAAGATTGACAAACTGGAGGGCGAGCTGAAGGGCTCGGAGATTCCCGGGCTGAACAAAAAGGCGGATGCTGCAAGCTTGGAGATCAAGCGTCTGCAAGAAAGGCTGAACGGCATTGATGCCGAGATTCTCAAGGACAAGCTGCGCGAGGATAGCCTGAAAGAGAAGCTGGCGGAGCTTGCCGCAAGAAGAGAGTCACTGGACGGCCAAAAGATAGAGGCTCTGGCCAAAAAGGATGCGGCAGCCGCGTTGATTGTGGGCCTGAACGAGAAGCTCGATTCTGCTCTGGCGCGTGAAGCTGAGATCGAGGGGGAGCTGCACGGCCTGAAGGGAGTGCGTGGAGAGCTCTTAGAAAAGACGCTGGCCCTGCAAAGAGAGATAGACCAGGCGGAGAGGGAGCAGGACAGAATTGAGGCCCGCAAGAATGCCACGGCCAGTGCCAGAGAGTCCATCCTGTCCCGTGCGAACGACCTGCGCTCTCAGATTGAGGGCTGCGGAGTTGACTCCTCTCAGGAGCCTCCCAACGTCGAGACCGTAGCCGAGAAAATTAAAGCCTTGGAGCAGGCCATGCGGGATCTGGAGCCGGTGAACATGCTGGCCATCCAGGAGTATGATCATGTCAAGACACGCCACGACTTCCTGGCAGAGAGGAGGACCACCCTCTCAGCTGAGAGGGAAGCGATCATCGACAAGCTGGAAAAGTATGATCAGATGAAGAGGGAGGCCTTCCTGGCCAGCTTCACTGAGATCAACAAGAACTTTAAGCAGATCTTCCAGGAGCTTTCCAGGGGCGACGGCGATCTGGTCCTGGAAAATCCGGAAGATCCGCTGGCGGGGGGCATGACCATCAAGGCCCGCCCAGCCGGCAAGTCCCTGCACCGACTGGAGGCCATGTCCGGCGGGGAGAAGAGCCTGACTGCCCTTTCCTTCATATTCTCCATTCAGATGTACCGGCCTGCTCCCTTCTATGCCATGGATGAGATCGACATGTTCCTGGATGGGGCCAATGTGGAAAGAGTAGCCAAGCTGATCAAGAAGATCGCAGCCAAGGCCCAGTTCATAGTAGTGTCCCTGCGCAAGCCCATGATACTGCAGTCCAGGTACACTCTTGGTGTGACCATGCAGGAGAACAACATCACCACAGTGACCGGCATCTGTACAAGCTGAGGCGAAAATGAGCAACGATCCATCTATCCCGGATTTGCAGAAAGAACCTGATTCAGTCTCCAATTCAGTCTCCAGTTCCCCTTCCGATCCCGGATCTGAAAACGTCCCGGAAGCCAGGAGTGACTCTGAGGTAGGAAGCGACCAGCCGGAGTTTGAGTTCGGAGAGCCGGCAGAGGTTTTGGTAGAGCTGGCCAAGAGAGGAGAGATCGATCCCTGGGATATCGATATTGCCAAGGCCACAGAGAAGTTCCTGCAGTACATCGATTCTCTGGAGAAGAGGGACCTGCGCATTCCCGCCAGAACTCTGCTTTATGCCAGCATCCTACTGCGCTTGAAGTCCGACTCTATGGAAGAAGTGAAGGAGGAGGAGCCAGAGCCGGAGATGGAGGAGGCCTTAGAGGAGCAGGAAGAGGAGATAGAAGAGAATCTGCCACGCCCCCCGGTGAGAAGGCACACCAAGCGGCCGGTGACTTTGGACGAGCTGATCTCAGAGCTCAAGAAGGCGGAGATGGTGGGCAGAAGGAAGGCCATGCGGGAGAGGTGGCCCAGCACTGAGGAAAAAGCCCTGGATGTTTCCCATGACGAGGGGATCGAGGACAGAATCAAGGCACTGGGGCCCATCCTGGACGACATGTTCATGGAGAAGAAGACCGTCACCTTCCAGGATATAAACAGCAAGAACAGCAAAACAGAGGATGGGGTTACCAATTACGTCTCGCTGCTCTTCATGGCCCAGAGAAAGCAGGTGTGGCTGGAGCAGGAGGAGATATTCGGGGACCTGTTTGTGAGGAGGCATGCCTAAGGATCATCGAGACCTTATGTCCATATGAGCTAATTTTGTGGGAAAAGTTTTTTGCTGATGGATGGTCACAATGAAGTATGCCAAAGGGGGAACAGGCCGAGAACTCGGATCGTAGTGAACCATCTACATTGTCGAATTTATATAAACTATTTAAGGGCGTCTTTGATAAGCTATTTGCTCTCTTCGGAATCATCATTGTTGCAATGGTTGTAAGTCAGCTATTTGCCTATCCAGAATTTATGATCCGCAGCAATACAACCTATGTAGAGTTTGTCATCCCGAAAAGCACCGTGGAAAAAAATAATGATCTTTGGTGGCCTGCAACAATTCCTTTGAAGACCATCACAATAGAAGCCAAGAATTACTATAATCCTTATTTGAAAAATTATGACTATCCTATTTTCCTAAATTACTCATTTGTCGATGATAAAGGAACCGCCATTCCGAGAATCCCGGGAATTAAAGTGAATATTGAACCAAAAAACAGGCAGATATTCGCCGATAAAGGGAATGCCGCTGTAACAATAGGGCTCGTGGGAAAAGTCGCAATTCAAGATTATAATTTGCGAATTTGGGGACGCGGAGGCGGTGGTGAGAGTTTCAGAATTGCCGAAGGACCTCTGCAAGGATCAGTGAACGTGCAATCGAGTGGCAAAGAGCCCATGCATTATTGCACAGTAACAATAATATTAGCAAACGAAACAAAAGACGAGTATACATATCTAAATGGAACAAACGCAAAAGAAATTCTAACCAGCAAATCGCAAGGTGGTTTGAGTGCATCGAATAATATAGCCCTCAATCCGAAAATTCAGGTGCGGGATATGTAAATATTCAAATATGTTACTTAGTTTTTCTGGTCTAAATCATTTCTACTGGGGGGGAAATTTTGAAACGTATCATACAAAAAAATTAATGAATTAGATCTCGTAAGATATTCTATTTAGATATACAGCTCCATTTTCAGCAAGCTTGCACGCAAATCCCGCTCTTATATCTGTGAGGTTTTTTAGAAGCAGAGGTATCTCGAATTGTCTCCACGTACTATTCAAAGTCACGTTTATAGGAATGTAATCGCTGTCCTCTTTAAAGGCACCTATAGAGAATTTTACATTCTTCATAGTTTTATCGCTACGAGCCCAAAAGAGCAATCTTATTGCTCCTTTGAGATCCCGTCCTTTAAATTCACCCAGATTGTCTTTCGGATACCGCCATATAACGGTTGAATAACCCTCAATATTTCCTGCACCTTTAGTTGCTCCAGGATAGTCTATCTTAATGCAGGGAGAATGTGTTTTATCCTTATCTTCATATGCGGGATCTAAATTTGCTTTATCACCTAAAATTAATGTTGGGAAAAAGAGGTCGTCTATGCTAACTGAAGACGCAAGCGCTGGTGCTACTGAGAGGTTTTCAACCAGGATGAATCCTAAAATCACTGCCAAATGTCTCCATTTCAAATTCGGCCATTTTTCCATTTTCAATCCTCCTATTATGTATAAGTATTATGTCATGTTCTATAAAAATTAAGCGGACTGCCAAATGAAAGAGGCTCTTTACCGTTTAGCATAGCAAAAAGCTGATCTTAAGTGAATCCCTGCTACACTACCCCGTGGGCTGCTGCTGGCTGATGCAGTGGATCGTCCCCAGCCCGTGCACCAGCTCCCGGCAGTTGATGCCGACGACCTGCCGATCCTGGAAGGCATCCTGGATGATCTTCAGCGCCGCCCTGTCGTTCTTGTGCCCGAAGACCGGCACCATGACCACATCGTTGCCGATGTAGAAGTTGGCATAGCTGGCGGGCAGCCGCCGCTCTGCACCCACCCGCCCGGGCATGGGCAGCTTGATCACCGTGAGAGGGCAGCCGTCCTGGTCCGTCTCCTCGCAGAGCAGCTCGTAATTCTGCTTGAGCGGAAGGTAGTTCTCGTCCTCAGGATCCTCCTCGCAGGCGCATAGAACCGTGGTCGGATTCGCGAACCTGGCAATGTCGTCCACATGCCCGTCCGTGTCGTCTCCGGCGATGCCCTCCGGAAGCCAGATCACCTTGCGAACGCCCAGGAACTCCCGGAGATAGGTCTCAATTTCCTCTCTGTTCAAAGAGGGATTTCGGTTCCTGTTGAGCAGGCACTGTTCCGTGGTCAGGACCGTTCCGCAGCCGTTCACATCGATGGAGCCTCCCTCCATGACGATGCCTGGCCTGAAGCACTCCATCTTAAGGTCGTCGTTGATGAGGCAGCCGATCCTCGCATCTGCCAAAAGCTCGGGATACTTCTCTCCCCAGGCGTTGAAGATCCAGTTTACGGCAGCTACGCTCTTTCCTGCCTCCTTCTCCCGGTTGACCACAAACGTGGGACCATAGTCCCGGAACCAGACATCTGCATAGCTGATGACGTGGAAGCGAATCCGGTGCAGATCGACCTTTTCTTTCTTGAGCCTGTCCACAACCTCACTTAGCATCATCTCGTCCTTGACCAGCAGATTGACCGTCTCGCTCTGGTGAATGGCTCTGATGATGGCAGTGTAGGCCTTCTCCACCGCCTCGATCTTCGGGAAGCTGTCCAGATCGTAGGGCCAGGAGAGCCAGATGGCCTCGTGCCTCTCCCACTCCGCAGGCATGTGATAGCCCAGGGCAAGCGGAGTGTCCTGCAGGCAGAGCCCCTCATCTGCTTTTTTCCCTTCTTTCCTCTCCGGCTTTTCCTCCTCTCGCACCATCTCGATGATGGGCCAGTAGATATCCGGCCGGCGATTGCGGAAAAAGCCCCAGCCCTCCCGCACCGCCTCGTTCTTGGCCAGGTCCACTTCCACTACCAGCACCTCTTCTGCACTGCTGCCGGCCCGGGCCAGGACCATTCCAAAAGAGTCACAGACAAAGGAGCTGCCCCAAAAGATGAGGTCCTCCTCCCTGCCTACCCTGTTCGCCGCAGCCACACAGACGCTGTTGGCAATGGCGTGGCTCCTCTGCATCGTCTCCCAGGCATCATGCCAGTCTCCCTCAGCCGGCTCCTCCCCGCCTTTTATCCGGCCGATGGCAGTGGGATAGAAGATGATCTGGGCTCCGCCCAGGGCAGCTACCCGCGCCGCCTCTGGGAACCATTGATCAAAGCAGATAAGCGCAGCAAATTTGGCATAGCGGGTATCGTAAACCCTGATCTCCTCGCCGGGTGTAAAGTAGCTCTTCTCGTAAAATAGAGGATCGTGAGGAATGTGCACCTTGCGATAGGTGGGAAGAAGGCTGCCGTCGGCATCAATCACTGCCACAGAGTTGTAGTAACCGGATTCGTCTTTCTCAAAGACGGGGACTATTATCACTATCTGCAGTTCTCTGGCCAGCTCGGAAAAGGCCTCTGTGGACGGGCCGGGAATAGTCTCAGCTAATGCTCTGGCATCTTTGCCATCCCACTGAGGAAAGTAGCGCGTCCGGAAAAGCTCCTGCAGGCAGACGATCTGCGCGCCTCTGCTTGCTGCCTCTTTTACCTTTTCCACAGTCCTTTTCAGGTTGAGATCGAGATCCTCGGAGACAGAGGTTTGAATCAATGCAATTGTGACTTTTTTCTCTGGCATGCGCTTCCCCCTAAATCAAATGCGCTGCTTGCTTAACTATTTGGCGGGTTTTTGGCTTTTCAAAAGGGCTTTCTGCCTGCCATCAGGGCGATGCAAAGGTACTGCCAGAGCACATTGACCTGCACAAATCCTGCTTGTCTCCACCATTCTTCCTTCTCGGCCTTGCTGCAATAGTAGTGTGTCTCCTTCTCGTCCCGGAGCCGGGCCACGAAATCGGAAAGTTCCGGATCAATCGCTTTTCTCCGGCACTCCATTTCCTCAAAGAACCACTCCTGCATGTCGCTTCCCTCCTCGGCGTAGCCCTCCGCCGCCAGGAGCCAGCCTCCCGGCTTGAGCAGACGGTAGCATTTTGCTATGGCAGCTTTGTAGCGATCAAAAGGCAGGTGCTCCAAAACCAGAGTGGAGATGATAGCGTCATACTTCTCGCTATCCAGGCTCCCGCCCTCAAGGCTCTCTCCAACCAGACCCTCATCCCAGTTGCTTCCAGCGAGGTCCGCAGCCCTTTGGCCCAGGACCGCCTCCGGGCTGGCGCGGGAGATCTTCTCCGCGGCCACCTCAACCATCCTCTCCGAGCCGTCGATGAGATAAATCCCGGCTGAAGGGATCTTCTGGAGCACGGCTAGAGCGGCATTGCCAGTTCCGCAGCCCAGATCGATGAGCTTCGGCGCTCCTGGAAGGTTGCGCCGGCAAGCCTCGGCGGTCAGGTCGAGCATCTCCTGGTAGCCGGGAACCACTGCGGACTGGTAGAGGTCATAGGCCTGTGCGTGTCTGTCATAGCAGAAGATGGTAGATGCCTTTATCGTTGGGCAGCTGGGGGTATTCATTGATATATATCCTCAAGGCATTCTGATGGCCTTTACTGTCCCAGATGCAGGTTGTGCTCCTGCTCT
>CAYXSJ010000023.1:0-20110 GCA_964467095.1 uncultured Methanotrichaceae archaeon | reverse complement strand
TCTCGTAAGCCTCTCTGATGATCTGGTCATTTCTGTCCCAGAACCTGTAATCCTCAGCAGAGAGCTTTTCCGGCTCTCGCATGAGGTTCTCCCGCACCGCTTCCACCAGCTCTTCCGCCTTCACAACCATCAGATTTTTCCTCTTCTCCTCTTTTGTCACCCCGGATGCCACTACCACCTTCCCCAGAGCCAGATACTCATTGAGCTTCCAGACGCTCTTATCTGTGGAGTAGGGGGTGAGAGCATCCACCTCACGGGGAATCAGGCAGAGCCTGGCTTTGGTTAGCAGGGCTGCAACCTTCTCATGTGGCTGCCAGCCCAGGTTCTTGACATTGCCAGGCTTTCTCCAAAGATACCAGCCGGCAAAAGGTCCACTGCCCACAATCCAAAACTCCTGCTCGGGAATTGCCCGTGCAACCTCCAGAAGTTTTCCAATCCCCTCTTGGGTACAGATCCTTCCTATGAATACTATGGGCTCTCTTCCCGGCTCGACCGCAAATTCCTGGCTATCGATCCCGGCCCCTTCCGTGCAAAAGGAACGATGAGGATAGTTAGGTATCACGTGAACTTTCTTATTGGGGGCATACTCCCGCACTTTTCTTCCGAGAGGCTCATTGACGGTAGTGATGGCATCTGCGGAATTTGCCAGTTCTCGCTCGAAGTGCTCTCCAAATATCCTGCCAGGCGCGCCGAAGGTCTGAGAAAGCTCAATGCCCCAGGGAGACCTGTAGTCGTAGATCAGCTTTCTGAAACCTTGGCCCCGCAGGTCTGCAAAGCCGTGATAAATTATATCGGGAACGTTAAAGATGTGAACCACATCGGGTTTGCTTTCTTTTGCGATCTTCTTCGCCTTTTCGGCGATCCTGATCCAATTCCTTGTGCCGAAACTGGGGACGATCACCTCATGTCCCTGGGATTTTAAAGTGCCCATGAACATCTTCAGCCGCGTGGTCCTTTCCGGCTGATTGGCCAAAAGAAGTACTTTCAAGATCCACCTGTTTTTTCATGCGAACCATAGGCCAGCTTTTCCACCAAATCCGCTATCTTGATGCTCGCATCTCCCTTTCCGAATACATCCTGGCGCTCATGGCTTGGTTCAAAGCATCTGATTGTTGAAACGATCTTCTCTTTGTTCGGGCCGACAAGAACATTCCACCCATCTTCTACTGTTTCTACCCATTCAGTTTTGTCTCTTAAAGTTATGCAGGCAATGCCCAGCAGATAGGCTTCTTTCTGTACGCCGCCCGAGTCGGTGATTATCTTCTTGGCGTTCTTCTCTAAGAGGAGCATATCCAGATAGCCCACCGGCTTTATCACCTCGATCTTTCTGATCAGATCATCCCACAGGCCAGATTCTCTCAAATATTTCTCTGCTCGGGGATGGCAGGGAAAGACCACATTCTCCAGATCCTTGAGAGCCTCTGCTATCGCCCTGAGCTTTTCCGGGTCATCCGTATTCGATGCCCTGTGTACAGTGGCCAGGTAGTAGTCTTTGGGCTTGAGTTTCAGGGTTTGCAGGATATGTGATTTATTCTCGGCAATTCTTTCGCAATCCTTCTGCGCATCCACCATCACATCTCCTGTCAGATAAACATTCTCGGTTATGCCCTCTCTTCTCAAGTTGTCAACGGCAGTCCTGGTCGGACAGAGCAGCAAATCGGAGCAGTGGTCCACAAGCACCCTGTTGATCTCCTCCGGCATGCTTTTGTCGAAGGATCTGAGACCAGCCTCGACATGAGCACACCTGACATGCAGCTTTGCAGCCGCCAGGCCTCCTGCCAGGGTAGAGTTGGTGTCTCCGAATACTATTATTGCATCGGGCTTCTCGGCCAGGAGGGCCTCCTCCACCTTCTTGAGCATCTCTCCCGTCTGAAAGCCATGGCTGCCCGAGCCTATGCCCAGGTGGTAATCCGGGGCCGGTATGCCCATTTCATCGAAGAATATCCTGTCCATCTCATAGTTGTAGTGCTGACCGGTGTGAACTATTACTTCATCCAGCCCCCGTCTTCTCAGTTCCCTGGATAGAGGAGCAAGTTTGACGAAATTCGGACGGGCGCCAACTATCGATGCAATCTTCATTTAATTTCTCCTGTTACATCGAATTTCAGCTCAAAGGGATCAAAGATCAAATCGGACTCTTCAGGCTTGAGATATCTGAAGCCTTTGCCCATCACCTCATCCTGGCTGAGGAGAGGATCGGCGACATAGACATCCAGCCCTTTGTCGGCCAGCAATCTCACTAATGCCAGGTTGCGGCTGTGATAGAACTCTTTGACTCCCGCCCGAAAAGTAATTCCCTTGATGCAGATTTTAATTTTGGGCAGAGGTTTTTTAAGTTTCATGCACTGCAGCAATATTTTTTCGGCCCAGTACTCAATCATCTCATCATTGACCTGCCGAGATATGCGCAGCAGGCTGCACTTGCTGAAGCTTTCCCGCCTTTCCATCTCCTTTATGAGAAACCACGGGTATACAGGAATGCAGTGGCCTCCGACCCCGGTGGAGGGCATATGAATGTGGCAGAACTTGTGGTTGGCCTTCTCTCTTGCCTCAAAAAAGTCTATTCCCATATCCTGGCAAATCTTGAAGAGCTCATTGGCTAAAGCGATATTTACATCGCGGTAGCAGCCCTCCATGACCTTGATCATCTCTGCCACCTTAGCCGAGGAGACCAGATGGAGGTTATTGATAAATTTTTTATAGACCTGAAAGGCAACCATGCCGCTATCATCGTCCCTGCCGCCGATCACTTTGGGAAATTCTCTCAGCCGGGAGATGCTATAGCCGGTCATAATCCTCTCTGGAGAATAGGCCAGGAAAAAGTCGCTTTCAGAAAGGCCGCTTGACTCGCAAAGCCGGTTTGCTGCCATGCCTTCAGTAGTTCCCGGGGGAAAGGTAGTCTCCAGCACGACCAGATCTTTCTTCTTGAGGATCTTGCCCAAAGAATGAAGTGCCTTCTCCATAATTGAGAAGTCGGGATTGTTGCCGCTGTCCACAAAGACTGGCACAATCACTATGTAGGTACTGCAGCCACTCGCGTCCTCAAATCGCGGCGTAGCGACGAGCCTCTTGCCTCCGTGCAATTTTATAAGCTCTTCTAAGCCCGCTTCCTCGGGTATGGGATTTTCTCCCCGGTTTATCTGCCGGCAGCGCTCTTCATTGATATCCACGCCCATGACCGCAATGCCGCTGTCCGCCACAACCGCAGCTAAAGGCAGCCCGGCATTGCCTAGGCCAATAACTGCAATCTTTGCACCTTCTTCAGACATTTCTCTTATCCTTCCTCTTCTCTGATCTCCACACTTTTTCCACAGGCCTGGCATTTATAAACGGTCTTGCCATTGCTTTGCGTGGCTGCATCTTTCAGCCTATGGCCGCAATAGCAGACATAACCCTTCTGACGGGCAGGATTGCCCAGCACTAGAGCAAAGGGCGGCACGTCCTTTGCCACCACGCTTCCCGCGCCAATCATGGCATACTGGCCCACGGTGATCCCGCAGACCAGTGTGGCATTGGCACCGATGCTCGCGCCCCGGCAGATGCGCGTGGCGGAAACGTGCTCCTCATCCCAGATAAACGCACGCGGATACAGATCATTGGTGAAGGTCGCACAGGGGCCTACGAATACATCGTCCTCGATGATCACGCCCTTATAAACGGAGACGAAGTTCTGGATCTTCACATTGCTGCCGATCTCAGCGTCAATGTCAATGTAAACGCTCTTTCCTATGTTGCAGTTCTTGCCTATCCTCGAGCCATGTCGCACGTGAGCAAAATGCCAGATCTTTGTGCCCTCACCAATCGCCAGGCTCTCGACTATGGCCGTGGGATGGACATAGTAGCTATTGCTTTCCCCTTGCATTTCAACCATTCTTCCATCCTTCGCGGTCTTAAGGCCTCTTGATCTGCAATCCCTGCTTGATCAGCTCGCAGATTTGCAGGTTCTTCAGGGCTTCTTGGGGCGTGACAGGGAAGCTCTTCTTGGTCTTGACGCAGTCTAAAAAGGTCTTCAGCTCTACCTTTAAGGGCTCGACCTTGTTTACCAGGACCTTTTCGATGATGTTCTCCTGCATATACCGCTCATTTTCCACGCCGTACTTGCCGGGCTTTCGGTATATGTAAACCTCCTGGGTCATGAAGTCGCCCTCTGCCGTGAAGTCCTCTGACTCGACATAAAATGTGCGAAACTTCTTGGAGGATAGGCGGCTGGCGGAGATGGAGACAACTGATCCGGGGAAGACGGCCAGAGCCTCGCATACGTTTGCGCTCCCTGCACTGAAAATCTTGTAGTCGCCCTCTCCTTTGAAAAGCACATTGAAGGCGATGTCGATGTCGTGGATCATGAGGTCTTCTACTACAGACGCATCGGTGATGCGGCTTGATGTGGGATTATGCCTCTTGATGGCTACATAATCGGGCCGCTGTGCGATCTTTGTCATCTCCGCCACGATTGGGTTGAACCTCTCTATGTGGCCCACTCCTACGACCAGCTTTTTGCCCTCGATGAGCTTCAAGAGCTGATTTCCTTCCCCAACAGTCAAGGTGATGGGCTTTTCGATCAGGCAGTTTATGCCGGCATCGATGACTTTTTTGGCAGTATCGAAGTGATACCTGGTGGGCACGCAAATGCTGACTGCATCCACTTTGTCCAGCAGCTCCTGCAAAGACTTGCAGATTGTAGCAAACTCTCGTGAGCGTTCTGCGTTTTCTGCGGCAGGATCGTAGACATAAACGGTGTCTACTCCTTTTAGTTCCGAGTAGACGCGCACATGATTTCGGCCCATGGCCCCGACGCCAATTACTCCAATATCCATGCTCAGGCCTCGAAAGAATTTACGGTATTTGCGATGTATTGCAGGTCTTCTTCTGTGAGAGAGGGATGCACAGGCAGGCTCATAACCCGGCGGGAGACATCTTCAGATACGGGGCAGCTCTCATTAGTATAGCCCAGCTCCCTGTAGAGCGGCTGCTCATAAACAGCTTTGGGATAGTGAACGGCGCTGCCTATTCCCCTGGCCAGAAGATAATCCATCAGCTTCTCCCGTGAAGAGGCAAAGCTGTCCTCCACGCGCACCACATACTGATGATAAACGTGCCGAACGCTTTTCGCCTGGTAAGGGGTGCTGATGCCCTTGATCTTGATGCTGTCGTTTAAAAACCTGGCATTGCGAATCCTCCTGGCAGTGAAATCCTCCAGTCGCCGCAGCTGCACCAGGCCGAGGGCACCTTGCAGATTCATCATCCTGTAGTTGTAGCCCAAAGTGGCGTGGTTGTACTTGCCCGTGTCCCCGTGGCTTCTCAGCAGGCGCAGACGTGCAGCCAGAGCATCATCGTTGGTAGTGATCATGCCCCCTTCGCCCGTGGTCATGTTCTTGGTGGGATAGAAGGAGAAGCAGCCAGTTCCAAATGAGCCCACCTTCTTGCCTTGAAATTCTGCTCCGTGGGCCTGAGCGCAGTCCTCTACCAGAGCAATTCCCCTGTCCTGGCAGATCTCAGACACAGCAGAGAGGTCGAAAGGCTGGCCGTAGAGATGAACACCGATCACGGCCCTGGTGCGGGGAGTGATTCTCTTTTGCAGATCATCGGGATCGATATTGAAAGTCCTTTCGTCCACATCTGCGAAGACGGGGGAGAGGCCCTGATAGAGGGCGCAGTTTGCAGTAGCGATGAAGGTGAAAGCGGGCGTTATGACCTCGCCTCCTGGCTTTAGCCCCAGGGCCTTGAGGGCCAGATCCAGGGCGACGGTGCCGTTGTTTACTGCTATGGAGTTTTTCACGCCCAGGTAGCTGGAGAATTCATCTTCAAATCGCTTGACGCTCTCGCCCTGGGCGAGCATGCCGGATTTCAGCACATCTCCTACAGCTTTAATCTCTTCGTCGCCTATGATGGGCTTGGCTATGGGAATAAAATCTCTCATTAAGTTCTCCTCGAAGCAGTGATTATCATCATTTTCATCCTATGCCTCATCCTCTGTCTTGAAAAGGTTTGTTATATTCAATCTTGCCTGGAAGAGACCAGGCCCCTGTGAATGGCAGCCGGCCGTCCCCGAAAGCCGGATTCAATGACCGTGCCTGGGTAGATCGAAGTATTGATCCCGGTCATGACGCTCTCCCCCATGATCACGCCCAATTTGCGCCTGCCGCTATCTACCTTCTCTCCCTTGATGAACGATTTTATGTTGCCCTTGTCATGGCGCAGATTGGAGCATACGGTTCCTGCCCCGAAGTTGCACTTCTCTCCGATAACGCTGTCACCCACGTAGGAGAGGTGCCCGATCTTGCTGCCGCTCATGATGGCGCTGTTCTTGACCTCTACTGCGTTTCCTATCCGGACGCTATTGCCAAGGCTGGTAGCAGGCCGGATGTAGCAGTTAGGTCCGATGTCACAGTCCTCTCCGATCAAAACCGGGCCCACGATGTAGGCTCCGGAGCGAACGATGCTGCCCCGGCCCACTGTCACATTGCCCCTCAAAGTCGCACCCGGCTCAACCTCGCCCAGCACCTGCGGCTGCAGGCCCTTAAGCAGAGTCTCATTTGCGGCCAGAATATCCCAGGGCCTGCCGATCTCAAGCCAACTCTTAAGCTCCACTATCCTGATCTTCTCTCTGGCGGCGAGCAGGTTGAGCCCATCGGTCAGCTCATACTCGCCCCGCTCGGACAGATGCGCAGCTCGCAGGATATCGAAGATGCTTCTCTCTAAAAGATAGATGCCGGCGTTAGCCAGGTTGGAGGGAGGATTGGCACTCTTCTCGACAACCGATCGGAAATAGCCGTTCTCCTGCAAAAATACGCCGTACCTCCTGGGATCATCGACCTCTATGGCCGAGACGGCTGCGCCGCCCTGAGCTAATTCTCGCAGTGACTCAACATCAGCGAGCACATCTCCGTTTAAAACCAGGAATCGATCCTCCGCCCGGCTCTCGGCTGCCATCAGAGCGTGGCCGGTGCCAAGCTGCTTGGCCTGCGGTGCGTAATCTATGCGTAGATTCAGGCGGCTGCCGTCCCCAAAGTATGATCGCACGCTTTCGGCCTCGTATCCTACTACCAGCACGAAACGATCCGCGCCTGCAGCATGAGCCCGGAGGATGATATGCTCCAGCAGAGGCTTGCCGGCCACGGGCAACATTACCTTTGGCATCTTCTCAGTGAGGGGGCGCATCCGGCTTCCTTCGCCCGCGGCTAATACTATGGCTTGCATTGTGACTCCCTTGAAGCGAAAGGGGGGCAATTGCATAAAAATGCTTTGTAAAGAAAGCGAAAATGCTTTAGAGTTGTACATACCAGGTGCATGCATGTTGGATGAGTTCATCCGTTACACTGCCCTGCAGCGCGATCAAGCTCCTCTGGCCACTCTTTTGATCTACCTGAAGCGAAAAGGCGGATATGTCCAGCTAAATCAGATCTGGCGGGAGAATGGACCTACGGCGGGCGGCCCCTTCTGGAACCAGACCACTCTCATGAACAAGCTGGACAAGCTGGAGCGGCTGGGGATGGTCATCGTGGAGCGGCGAGTCTTGCCTTCGCCACGCGAGCAGGCCAAGAAGAAGACCAATACCTTCTACCGGCTCTGTCCAACGACGCCCCTTTATGCTTACATCTTCGGCATGCTCAAGATTTACAGGGAGGAGCCGGACAAATACTCCTCTGAGCTGGTAGATAGGCCATTGGACCATCTGTGCGATCTGGCAGGCCGCGCTGCGTCCGGCGACCCGCTGGTGGGCCGGGAGCTGGAGGTGGCCATGGAGCTGATAGGCGAGGTCTTCTCCGTGGGAGGGGACGAGGTAAAGAGGATGATCAAGGAGAGGATGGCCAGAAGAGGCATGATCAGGGATCGCAGGAAAGAGCTGCTGGAAAATGCCCAGAAAGAAATAAAAATGGAGCCGAAGAGGGCTGCCGCAGGGGCCAGGAAATCCTCGAAGTCCTCAAAAAAGAGGGAACGTGCGACGCCCGTGCCTGCTGAAGAGGAGCAGAGTAGCTAGCTCCACCCTCTCTTCTTGCGATAGAGCCTGAGCATCTCCTCCACAGTCTCAGGTTTCACCAATCCTGCTGCGGAGACCGTCTCGTAGAACCTCCTGGGAATGCGGGCGCGGGTGAGGTCGAAACCCTCCTGCACCTTGAATTTGTATTTTTCTTGGAAGATTCTCTTGCCCAGATCCTGCAGATCTTCCTTTGTCTTGACGATGCCCACCGCTCCCAATGAATCGATGATATTCTCTTCGGTATAGACGCCCCGGGCAAACAAACAGCCTACCAGGGAATTGAAGACGCCGCGGGAGTTATCCTCCTTGATGATCTCATCTACCATCATCTCTGCATCCATGGGCTTTTTGATCGCCTTCTGGTCGACGGCATATCCGGCATTGTCCAGGTGAGAGTGGCGCACTCCTACCAGTTGGCCAACGATGGAGGCAGGACCCGTGTGGTAGCCGGAGACCTCATTTCCCCCTAAGGTCATGGCATACTCCTGGCCGCCGTACTTTTTCGCGGCATAGTCCACACCCCTTCCAAGGGCCGCGTAGAAATCATTGGGGGCCCTGACTATGCTCTCTAAGGCCCTCGTGTAGCCTTCTACGCTGTTCCACTCCAGCAGCACATTCCCTGTCTCTTTGCTGGTGATGAGCCCTTTTTCCAGAGCTTCAGTGGCCCAGGAGAGGACCACACCCGCCGACATGACATCCAGGCCCAGCCTCTCGCAGACATCTATGAGCTGCAGCACTCCTTCTGCCTGGCCCACGCCGAGGTTTGAGCCCAGGGAATAGATGGGCTCATAGTCATAGGAGACCTTTCTTACCTCGAATTCGTGATGAGTGGAAAAGGCCGTTTTTAGAGCGGCAATGTGCACACATCCTATGGGACATCCGGCGCAAGAGAGCCTGCGAAAGAGATGCTTTTCAGCAAACATTTCGCCGCCGATATTTTCTCCCTCCGGAAAGCTGGAGAGAAGGAAGTTTTTAGTGGGCAAACCCTTGAGCCAGTTGAGGACGCTGATGTTCACGGAGGTGCCGATATCGTGGTACTTCTCCATGACATCCGTCTGCACGGCGGTCTTGTAGAGGCGGCCATAGACCTCTTTGTAGCGCTTGACATCGGGAACATCGACAGTCTCCGTTCCCGAGATCACCAGGGCTTTGAGTTTTTTGGAGCCGAAGACTGCCCCTAAACCCAGCCGCCCGAAGTGCCGGTAGGTGTCCACCACCACGCCTGCATAGCGAACGAGAGCCTCCCCCGCCGGGCCGATGCGAATGATGGACCTTCGGCCTACGCCGCTCTCGCGATCGCGCAGGATCACGCCCGTAGTCTGGGCATCGATGCCCCAGATGGATGTAGCATCCTTGATCTTTACTTCACCGTCATTTATGGATATGTAAGAAGGCCGCCCGGCCCGGCCGCGGATCACAACCGCCTCATGCCCGGCAAACCTCAGGGCTAAAGAGAGCCTCCCTCCGGCATAGGACTCGCCCAATTCTCCAGTCAGGGGCGATTTAAAGGTGGCCACTGTCTTGGTGGCTACGGGAAAGATGCCGTTGAGGGGCCCGATGGAAAGAATTATTGGCGCTCCGGGCGAGAGCGGATCGGTGCCTGCCGGGCACTCCTCTTGCAGCAGCCGAATTCCTGCGCCCGTTCCGCCCATCCAGTTCTCAAAGAGCTCCTGCCTTTCTTCGACCCATGATTCTTCTTTGGACAGATCAATGTACAGAACTTTTCGCAGCATTTCATGCTCCCCCGGGAAGCTCCTCCAGCTCGAGCACACCATGCGGGCAGAAGTCCACGCAGGCACCGCAGTGTATGCATTTGATGGGAATTTTTTCCTTGCCGAGGGTGATGGCTCCAACCAGGCAGGCTTTCTCGCAGTCACCGCAACCGGTGCATAGCTCTTTGTGGAAGACCACTCTGCCGTCGGGCTTTTTCTCGAGGGCACCCGTCGGGCAGGCTCGGGCACAGGGAGGATCTTCGCAGCCGCGACAGACAACCACGCGAAAATCGCCCTCTATGCCGCCCTGGGTCTGGATCTTGATGGCGCTGTTCTGCAAAGAGACTGTGCCGGCACGAATCCGGCTGCAAGCGAACATGCAGCCCAGGCAGCCTATGCAGCGCTCGGGATGGGCCACCTTGAGGCGGCGGCGCTTTTTGGACTTTGCTGGAGCGGCAGCATTTTTTGCTGCGGGCTTTAGGACGGGCGAGGCTTCTGCTTCAATAGTCTCTTCTGCAGCCAAAATCGCAGCCTGAATCTCCGGCATATCATGATCAACTCCAGGCAAGAATTCCTTTATCATCCTATTCGTGGTCAAACTATAAAAATTGCAGGTTGAAATGGCACAAGAAAAGAATAAGAAATGAAAAATAGCGGAGAGTCTACTCCGCATTCACGAACCTGTTCGCCAGCAATTTCATGACATGGGGCAGCGTGGTGTACTCCATATCCTCCATGGGAAGCCTCTGCGGCTCGAATGGACCGTGCGCCCTCATGTAATCCGTGATTTCCAGACACCTCTGCCTTGCCCGGTCGAAGGCCACGTCTTTGAAGAGATCGACGGGACCCACGAAGGTTCCGTAGGCCATCTGGAAGCCAGCGGCTATGACTCTGGGCGGGCCGTCAAACCTTGTGGGATGTGCCGTCTCAAAAGAGCAGGGCATGAGGGGCCCGTTGTGGCTGCCGCGCATCCATCCGCTAACCAGGTGCCCGAGAGCGAAGGGCTCCAGCACCTCGCCCAGGGCCGGCAAGCCGGACTGGCAGCGCACCAGTGCCACAGGGTCATCCTTGCCGACGTATGTCCCAGCAGTCTGGTAGAGCTTCTCCGTGCTCACTACTGCCACAGCCTCCTGCTCGGAGATCTTGCTGTTCGGCTTGCAAAAGATCCTCTTGATCACATAACGGCTTTTAGCACCGATGAGCGCCAGCAGGTCGTACATCTCTGCAGGGCAGTCCATGAAGACTTTCTTATGCTCCTGGATGTCCCAGACCTCGAAGGTGAAGCCGTGATGAAACGCAGGATCTATAACCAGGCCGGCGGTGTTGAATGGGTCGGCGAAGATCTTGAAAATTGGCAGATTGAAGGCTCCAGGCTCGGTCTTGTCCATCATGAAAGCAACCACTGGTTCGCTGGTGCGCTCGTTTATCTCCATCTCGGCCACACCTGGCCCCATGCCTCGGATGTTGCCGGAGAAGGCGTCCGCCAGAAGATCCTGCCCGGCACCGTAGAGCTTGAGCTTCTTGGCAACCTCAGTTGCCTCCTCGAAGGTTTCCCAGGCCAGGGCGTGAACCTCACCGTTGTCGCAGCCCTTCTTGTGGCTCATGAGAAGCTCCAGGTCATCGCCGCAGGCCAACACCCTAAAGTCTATTAGAGCGCCGGCCTTCTTTGCCTCTTCAAGCTTCGATTCAGCAGTCTCGATCAATGCGGGATGGACCGAAGAGTGGCCGGGGTAGCCGCCTACATCGGCCTTTATCAGGCTGATTGTGATTTTTGTCATCTGGATCCCATCTGATAATCTTTGGCGAATATCGCAGATTTGTCTTTATTAAATGATATATTACGGCATTGAGGTCTTAAGCGTGACCACTCCCATGAATAAATTCACGGGCATCTACGGTCTCTCAACCGATGGCATCTAATGGCGTCACCTCTGTGATTGCTTCAGGCTTTCAGCCCCTCTGGCATTTTCAGCGGCACGTCAACCGGCTTGATGAATTGATCCAAGACAGACCGGGTGCCGTTGACTTTGAGCTTATCAAATAAAAAGGCGAATTGCCTCTCCAGCTCTGCGCAGATTTTATCGCGGACATCAGCCGGCAGGTGCCATAGCTCCAGTTTGAACGGTCCGAAGCCTTTCTTGCGAGTTTTGTAGATAAACTGCTCTTCCGTATCCTTCTCTTTCCATTCGCCTTTCATCTCTGCTTTCAGATGATCATAAATTTTTGCCCGCAACTCAGATGGGAAAATTTTGCTGTCATAGATCCTATTCTGGAAACCGGTAGCCAGATGAATCTCGGCCGTTCCGGTGGCGGGAAAGCGGTCAAACGCCTCATCGGGCAGCGTTGAAGCGCCGTGCTGAACGGCTCCGGACAAACCGTATTGTGCGCGGGAGGTTTCCGACAGTCGCTGTAGCACGTCAAAGTCAATTTTCACTTTCGCAACCGTACCGTCCGCCAGCGGCAAACCGCCATGCGTCGTCCCGGTCTGCACGCTGATCTTGCTGATTCCCTTGAAAACCTCGCCCCGCTTTTTTAGCTCTTCCAGATAACCGTCCATGAAAACCTGCAATTCATCGACCGTGCTGTTCTTGCCGCCAACCTCGCCGATTTCGCCGCCCACAGACACAGTGATGCCTTCCGGCTCCAGATCACGAATCATGGTGGTTAACTCCGCAGCAAGCGTAAAGTTTGTTCTTTGCTGATCTTTGATGATGGGCTGTGAGAGATCAACCAGTGTAGAAGTATCAATGTCGATATTGTAAAAACCGGCTTGGATCGCTTCCCGGATTAAATTCTTAACAGTCTGCGTTTCCTTTTCTGCGTCCGCTGCGAACTTTTTGGCGTTTATCTGAAAATGATCGCCCTGTAAAAAGATCGGGCCGCGCCAGCCGGATTTGACAGCCGCCGCCATCACGGCGCAGGTGTATTCCAGCGGCCTTTGCTTTGTATAGCCTATTTCCGAACGGGCGATTTCAAAGAGAACAGGCCCTACATTCCCTTTTATCGCGGCACGGAATACAGCCTGCGCCACATCATAGGTAATGCCGCGGATATTGATTGCCGGAACAGTAAATCCGCCGAGTTCTTTACGGCCCATTGCTTCGTAAAGGGATTGGATCGACGCGGACATGATTCCAAGCTTCGCCGCTCCCCGGCGAATCAGAAACGCCGCGGCTTCCGAAGTTGCAGGATCGGGACTGAAAACGAGCGTATAGATTAAATTATCTATTAGCTTTTCTTGAAATTTGGCTTCATTCAAGACACGAACATCACCGCCGTCACAGGCGAGTATGGATTCGCATCCTCTTTTTAGCTGATCCTTATTCTCGTAAATCATCGTCGCACCTTTGAATGTATTTATTGCGACAGGAATTGCCCCGCCATTTTCACTTCCGAAGACGAACCGATGTAGATAGGCGACCGTTGATCAACGGAGGTCACTTTGAGAGAGAGAATATCATCTTTCCCGTCCGTAGCCGTGCCGCCGGCCTGCTCCACAATGAAGGCCATAGGCTGAAGTTCAAAAAGCAACCGCAGCTTCCCTTGGGGCGATTTCTTCAGTGCAGGATACGTGAATACGCCTCCCCGCTTGATGATCACCTGGTTGATGTCTGGAACAAACCCTCCGCTGTAGCGCAGCTTGTAGCCGTCTGCCTCCAGCTTATCGATATACTTCAGATGGTTGTCCGTCCAGTCCTTGCGTAGACCACCAGGTGAATAGATCGATCCCTTCTCCTTGAGCCGGATATTTTCTTCGGACAGGACATATTCTCCTTCGCGGTCCAATACAAACTCATGCACGCCCTTTCCAGCCGAATAGATCATAGTAATGAGCGGGCCGTAAGTAATATAAAGAGCAGCGACCATCGAATTCCTGCCGCTGTCAAATATTGAATTTTTGTGTATGCCGATGATCGTCCCAATGGCCAGATTGGTATCTACCAGGGAAGAGCCGTCCACTGGATCGGCGGTAACGATATATTTTTCCTCTCCGCGACCGATGGTGACGATATCTTTGAGCTCCTCTGAGGCATACTCGCGAACAAATCCGGAGTTCCGCAGCATATTTTTCAATATGTCGTCGGAAATGCGATCCAGCGCCAACTGATCCTCGCCATAAACATTCTTGAAGCCGGCCAGCTTGCGGTTGGATTCGTGGATTTTTGCAGAAATATATTTGCCGACCACGGCAATCTGCCAGATGAGCCGCCGCAATTCCACCTCGATGCCATCCATCCACATGTGGCGTCTCAGATCAACGATGCATCGCGTGTGATCATTTATGCCTTCACCCATAGATTCTCCTGATATTTTTTTGGCAGTCTGTAGGTTTTTCTCTAATAATAAATATGTTGCCCCCGTACCGAAAAAATCTATTTCAATCCTCTAATTGCCGTTTGTCAGAATTTTCCCCAGAGAACTTTTTAGGATCGTCGGGCGCAGGGGCAGAGAATCCCCGCCTCTTCAGAGGTGGGATGAATCGTGCCCCGCCTAGATTACTTTCACTCTGCGGCATAGCCATATATCCACCCAGATCTATTACCGTATTGCTTGGTTTGCTGGCAAACATTTGCGGGCATGGGCCCTGCCCCGGCTCCATAGAGCTTGAGCTTCTTGGCCTTCTTTGTCGTCGCCTCGAATCTAGTGCATCAAGACTCGCTTTGCTGTTTATTCACTAATTTTGAGATCTCTAGCGATTGATTTAGTGCTAAAGTCATTGGTTTTGTAGCAGATCATGCATCTCATTTTTCTGGGAGTTAGCGTTACGATTTTGTTCTTCGTTCCCATGCACCAGTGAGGGGTATATAAAGTCAAGAATATTGGAACTACAAAATCTAAGCCTCTCCGGCAGAAGTTCTTATATCTGCCAGAGATTATCTATGACCGGAAGCGGCCGTGTAGGCCTTAATGTCATTTTGAGGAGGGAATTGTCCTTGGAGCATAAGGGGCCTGGCAGGCCAGAGATAGACACCAGGAGCGGTATTATGGAACTTATAGCAAAATATCATGTAGAAACAGACCTTCCCATCCAGAAAGCGGCGGAAGCTATCGCAGCCGAACAGTCCACGGGCACCTGGACCGCTGTGCGGGGCCAGGACAATCCCCTTGCGGCTAGGGTGATCCTGGCGAAAGGAAACGATGTTGAGATCGGTTTTCCTGAGGAGCTCTTTGAGCCGGGAAACATCCCTCAATACCTCTCTGTGGTGGCCGGAAACCTTTTCGGCCTGGGCGCTCTGAAAAAAGTGCGCCTGCAGGATGTCATCTTTCCAGAGAGCCTGCTCCGGGCGCATAAAGGTCCAAGCGTTGGCATTGAAGATGCGCGAAAAATCCTGGGAGTTTATGGCCGTCCACTGGTGGGCACCATTGTCAAGCCCAAGGTGGGCCTGGACCCTGCCGGCACAGCGCGCGTTGCTGCGGCGGCAGTTCGCGGCGGCCTCGACCTGGTTAAAGACGACGAGACACTGACTGATCAGAGCTTCTGTCCGCTCATACCAAGGCTGGAGGCGGTTATGGCAGCTCTCGACAGAGTGGAGACGCAGACTGGCAAGAAGGCCTTTTATGCGGTGAACGTCACCGCCGGTGGCGATAAGATCCTGGAGCGCGCTGAGCAGGCGGTCGATCATGGTGCCAACATGGTCATGATCGATGTCCTGACAGCCGGCTTCTCCGCATTGGAGGAGCTGTCCCGAAATCTCAAGGTTCCCGTGCATGTACACAGAACCATGCATGGAGCTTTCACCAGAGACAAAGGGCACGGCATTGCCATGCTGGTGATATCCAAGCTGGTGCGCATGACAGGAGGCACCAACCTGCATACGGGAAGCTATGTGGGCAAGATGGCGCGCGAGACGGAGGAAAACGACCTCTCCAGAGATGCTCTGCGTGGGGACTGGCATGGCTACAAGAGAGTCTTCCCGGTGGCTTCGGGTGGGGTCTATCCGGGCAAGGTCTATGGAAATTTGGATGGCTACGGCATTGACTGCATCATCCAGGCAGGCGGCGGAGTGCATGGCCATCCGGACGGAACCACAGCCGGTGCCAGGGCTATGGTGCAGGCGGTGGCGGCCTGGCAAAAGCAAATTCCAATCGAGGAATATGCAAAAGACCACAAAGAGCTGGAAACAGCTTTGAATTTTTGGGGATCGTAAGTTTAAAGATAATACTTAGCCCTCTCCTCAAATCAAAACCGAAGAGTTTATATTGGTAGATGAGGATGGATCAGAGCGTTTATCACGAGCCAAAAGTGATGTAGCGCTGTTTAAAAACAGGAGAGGTGTAGTGAGGGAAGATGTAGAGGGATCAGATGGCTAGAGACGATATCTTATCGAAAATCAAATCGGCAGAGGCTGAAGCCAAAGCTGCAGTCCAGCGGGCTTTGGAGGAGAAAGAGCAAAAGATAGCCGCTGCCACTACTGAAGCTGCAAACCTCGTCAAATCCGCCGAGACAGATGCACAGGATTACTTTGAAAAGAGCGTTGCCAAAGCTGATAGCGATGTAAAAGTCAAGAAATCATCGATCGTTAGCAGCGGTGAGAAGAACGTAAGCTCAATGAGCGGCAGCGCCAACGCAAAGCTGGACAAAGCTGTTGAATATTTGCAGAAGGAGTTTATGGGGTTGTTGCATGCTTAGGCCCGTAAAGATGAGTCGTGTAGTCGTCGCCGGGTCAAAGAGCGTAATATCTCCAGTTGTAGAAAAGCTGCATGAGTTGCGCCTGCTTCATATTGTCAACTATAATGGCAGCCAACCTCAGTTTGAGATGGGCAAGCCCATCGGCAAAGCCAAAGAATACTCCGAAGATCTCATTAAGCTCAGATCCGTTACCAGGTACCTTGATCTAAATAAGAAGTTTCCTGATAAGGCATATCCTGAGAGCCAGGTTCTATCGGAGATGGATAATCTTCTCAATAACGTCGGTGCTGATGTTACTGCTACATACGAGCGCATCGCTGCCATCGACGCAGAAGTTAAGTCCAAACAGGATCAGATCAAAGCTCTGACTCCTTTGGCTGTTTTGCCGCTGCCTTTAGAATCTTACTATGGTTATGATTCTCTGGCGACCTTTGTCGGCACAGCGGCAACACCTGTCGATGCCGATGTAGCGAGGGTTTCTCCGGTAAATGAGATATATTCCGGAAGCGCCAAGAATGCAACTTTTGTAGCTATATTTGTGCCTGCAGAAAAGGCCAGTGAAGTATCTTCGGTCCTTTCCGAGCATGGGTTTTCCGAGATATCCGTACCCAGGCTGGAAGGCAATGTAGATTCGGCGATTGCTACTCTTGAAGGCGGCATCAAATCTTTGGAAGGCGAGAAAGTGCCACTCCAAAAGAAGCTTGCCGACATGAAGAAGCAATATGAAGATCTCATGCTGGCAACGGACGAGTATCTGTCCATGCAGACCCATAAGACAGAGGCACCTCTCAGGTTTGCTGAGACGGCCAACGCCTTCGTCATCGATGGGTATGTTCCGGCGGATCAGTTTAGCAGGCTCAAGAGCGAGCTGGAGAGCGCAGCCGGCGGCAAGCTTGAAGTTTCGTTGATTGCAGATAATGAAGCAGACGAACTTGCAGAGAAGGGCGAAGACATACCGACCCAGATGGATAATCCCAGCCTGGTCAAGCCTTACGAACTGGTAACAAAGATGTTCGCCATTCCCGAGTACAAGGAGTTCGATCCGTCATTGCTGATATTCGTATTCTTCCCAATCATGTTCGGCATGATTCTGGGCGATATCGGCTATGGTGTCATGGCGTTTCTGACCATGGTGCTTCTGAAGAAGAAGTTCAAAACTCCAGGCTGGCAGCAGTTGATCAACGTCGTTCAGATCTCCAGCGTGTGGGCCGTCATATTCGGCATATTCTTCGGCGAGATCTTTGGCCCGCTCGGTTTGTGGGGCAAGGTCATGGGACACTTGCATGAACATGAGCTCGAGGCTGTAAAAGCGGCCGGCCTCTATTTCGGTGAAGGTGTTTTTGGTTCGCTGGGAAGGATCGGATTTTGGCCGGGAATTGATATTTTCCCGCTGGATCGGCTGGCAAGTAACGCTGTTTTGTTGTTGATCGGCACTAGCGTCATCATAGGCATTATTCACTGCAGCGTTGGTTCAATCTTGGGCATCAAGACGGAGCTGGCCTACGGCGAGAAGAAGCATGCCTATTTCGAGAAGCTTCCTGTGATGCTCATCCAAGTATTCTTTGGGTTGCTTGTGCTTGGACTCGTCATGGGTCAGATGATGCTGGTAATTGCAAGTGCTATCATAATTGTAGTCGCCATGGTGATGCTGGTAATGGGACCGGAAGGGCCTATGGGTCTTGCTCACATGCCATTCTATGTGAGCAACCTGATATCCTATCTTAGGTTATTAGCCATCGGCTTGGCTTCAGTAGGCTTGGCATTCGCTGCCAACCAGCTGGCCTTCTATGTAGTCATGCCCATGCTGAGCAGCGGAGCAACCGATAGCGCTGAGTTCACGATACCTGCGATCATTGCGGGTCTTGTGGTATTATTCGCAGTTCACTTCATCAACTTCCTGCTGGGAATCCTCTCTCCCTTCATGCATCCTCTCAGGTTGCATTATGTGGAGATGTTCACGAAGTTCTACAGCAATCATGGCGGTGGAGTGGAGTACAGTCCCTTCGGACATGTCCGGAGGTTCCTGAAAGCATGAACATATCAGTTCGAATTGAAAAACCAAGTACAGTATGTGATATTCATATAAAGGAGGATTGAGGAAAATGGCAGTTGTAGCAGATGCGGGAACATTGTATGGATTGTTGGCTGTCGGCGCTGGCCTGGCTACCGGATTGGCAGGCATTGGTGCTGGTGTTGGTGAGCAGGGTATCGGCGCCGCTGTGGTGGGCGTCGTGGCTGAGGAGCCTGGATTCCTGGGTAAGGGTCTCTTCCTCATGCTTCTGCCCGAGACTCTGATCATCTTCGGCCTTGCAGTATCGCTGATTCTGATGTTCGCCTGGACACCCTTTGCTGGAATCGTGACACCTTAAGCCGGCCATTACCAAGGTGAGAGGCAATGGCACTAGATGCAGTGGTTGAGGCAGTCCTGGCAACCAGCAAGGACAAGGTCGCCCAGATAACCGGTGAGGCGGACCAAGAGGTTGCAAGGATACTCAATGAAGCTAGGGAACGTGCCGCAGAGATAAAGTCCAGAAAGGAAGCAGAGGTCGGACACACCGTTGAGGCAATAGAGCGCAGAGAGATCTCCAGCGCCAATCTCGAGGTAAAGAGATCGGAGCTGAATGTTCACAAGGATCTCCTGGAGCAGGCCAGAGTTAAGCTTCTGGGAAAGCTGGAGAGCCTTCCCAAGAAGGATAACGAGGCCATGCTCACAAAGCTGCTCGAGCCTTATGATCTCAAGGCGATGAAGGTCTTCTCCAATAAAAGAGATGAGGCCTTCATCTCCTCTCTCGCCCCAAATTACGGCGGGAACCTGGACATAATCGGCGGCGCTGTGATTGAGAGCAGTGATGGAGCTCTGCGTTACGATTTAACCTACGAAACTCTTGCGCGTGAGGTCTTTAATAACCGCATGAAAGAGGTTTCCAGGATCTTATTCGGGTGAGGACGATGCCTGTACTACGTTTGCCGAAGTTCGGTTCACCGGTGAAGTACGCTTACATCACGGGCAGAGTCCGGGCGTTGAAGACCAAGCTTGTCCCGGCGGAGATGTATGCCAGGATGATGAACATGGATATGTCTGAGATAGCCCGCTACCTGGAAGAGACCCAGTATAAGGATGAGATCGACGCGCTATCCAAGGACTACTCCGGTGTGGAGCTGATTGAGCATGCCACCTTTGCCAATATGGCAAAGACCTTCAGCAAGCTCGAGGAGGTTTCAATAGACGAGCCTTCGTTCCTAATCCTGGAGTACCTGCGGCGCTGGGATGTCTGGAATATCAAGACCCTCCTGCGTGGCAAGTTCTACGGGGCCACCGACACTGAGATAGTAAAACATCTCGTTCCCGCTGGTGAGTTATCATCAGAGCGCCTCAATGAGCTGGCCAAAAAGGACTCCATAACCGACATCATATCGGCCTTTGATGGAACCGATTATGCCGGCGCACTGGCACAATACGACGGCAAGAGTTTGGCATCGTTGGAGAACGCCCTGGACAAGCTCTATTACTTCCGAATGGAGCGGGCCGTGGGCGGCACTCTATCTGTGGGCGGAGGCCTGCTGCTCAAGTATGTCCGAAGAGAAGTCGATATAAGAAATTTGATAACTCTCTTCAGGATGAACAAGGCAGGCGTCGATGCAGCCGTTATCCAGGAGAACCTCATCCCTGGAGGGAAGTTGCACGATGAGCTGAGCCGCATGGCCGGCCAGCCTTTCGGCGAGTTCCTGCGCGGGCTTGAAGGATATCCATTCTGGTCCTCCATTTCGGACATCGCATCAGCAGATTTT
>CAYXSJ010000022.1:0-20221 GCA_964467095.1 uncultured Methanotrichaceae archaeon | reverse complement strand
TGGATATATGGCTATGCCGCAGAGTGAAAGTAATCTAGGCGGGGCACGATTCATCAAAAATGAGATGATGAGCAACCCCGCTACATTCATATGCTCTTCGCGAACCTCAGGCTCATCTGTATCTGGCGGTTGACATCCCGTGAGGTGATCTCCATGTGTCCTGGGTACATGGTGGATACATCCAATTCGGTCAGCCGTTCAATGGATCTGACCAGCTCCGACGTATCGCCTCCGTACATGTCTGTCCTGCCGATGTTCCCGTCCGGAAAGACGGTGTCTCCGGAGAATAGCACCTTCGCGTCCTTTTCGTAGAGGCAGAGGCTGCCCAGAGAGTGGCCGGGAGTCTCTAAGACCCTCAGCTTCCATTCTCCAATATCGAGAACCATGCCCTCCTTGAGCGTCTCGTCCACCTCATACACAGGGGCCTGCTGGCCGAAGAGATAGGCGACGGATGCCAGATCATCGCCTACTGCGCCTACCTCCCTCTCGCTCAGGAGGAGGCGCGCTCCCGTGGCCTCCTTGAGCGCCGGCGCAGCGCCGGAATGGTCGTGGTGGCAGTGAGTGAGAACGATCATCTCGATCTTGGTGGGGTCAATAAATTTCTTGATATTTTTTAGGGTCGGCCCGGCCATCATGCCTGCGTCTACCAAAATGGGCTTCTTGTCCAGGATCAGGTAGACATTGCCATCGAAGGCGGCACCGCTAACCTTATGCACTTCGACCATAAATAAACACCTGAAAAGCGAATGCAGCTCTTACAATATATCAGTTGGTATCAATGACGTTGATGCAAGAGGCAAAGATGGGGCGCATGCCCCCTGAGATAGAGGCCGCGGCCAAGCGCGAGGGAATAGAGCCGGCAAAGCTGGCCCGTCTTGTGGCCTTGGGCCGGGCGGTCATACCGAGAAACGTACGCCGCGAGAAATGCGAGCCAACGGGCATAGGCGAGCTTTTATCCATTAAGGTAAATGTGAATGTGGGCACATCGCAAAACCTGGACTCTCCGCAAAGCGAGGTGGAAAAGTCGCTGGCAGCCGTGGCAGCAGGCGCTGACGCAGTGATGGACCTGTCCACGGGCGGGGATCTGGACGCAATTCGACGGATGATTTTGGACGGAGTCAGCGTTCCCGTGGGCTCAGTGCCCATTTACAATGCGGCAGTCAAGAATGATCTTACGTCGCAGGGATTTTTCAATGCCCTGGAAAAGCATGCAAAAGACGGCATAGACTTCGTCACAGTGCATGTAGGCGTGAACAAGAATTCTCTGGAGCGACTTCGCCTCGATCCGCGCGTCTTGGGCGTGGTCAGCCGCGGTGGTTCTCTGACCATGAAGTACATCAGCGAGACGGGAGAGGACAATCCCTACTACTCTGAGTACGACTATCTCCTGGAGATAGCCAAAGAGTATGATCTGACTCTCTCTCTGGGCGACGGCCTGCGACCCGGCTGCATTGAGGATGCATCCGACCGGGCCAAGTACATGGAGTTCATCATGCTGGGCGAGCTGGTGAAGAGGGCTCGCGAAGCAGGAGTGCAGGCCATGGTGGAGGGGCCGGGCCACGTGCCAGCCGATGAGATCGAAACCAGCGTCAAGGCCATGAAGCATTTGACGGACGGCGCGCCCCTATACCTTTTGGGCCCGCTGGTCACAGACATTGCGCCGGGCTACGACCACATCACTGCAGCCATGGGCGGAGTGATTGCAGGCATGGCTGGGGCTGACTTTCTCTGCGCCACCACGCCCTCCGAGCATCTGGACCTGCCCACCAAGGAGGATGTGATCGAGGGCACCTACGTGACGCGCATAGCTGCTCATGCCGCGGACCTTACCCGTCCCGGAGTTCGCGAGCGAGCCCGCGCCTGGGATCTGCAGATGGCCCGCGCCCGCGCCGATCTGAACTGGGAAGGTCAGTTTCAGGCGGCCATAAATCCGGCCAGAGCTAAGTTAATCCGCCACAGGCGCGGGGTGGAGACGGACACCTGCACCATGTGCTCGGAGCTATGTGCCATCAGGCTGGCAAAAGAGGCCATGGAGAAGGGGATAGAGCGCAGGTAAGCTGCCCTTATAAGCTTTTTTAATATAGAAAAAAATTAAATAGTCATCGGATAACAATTTGACCTGAGCGCTGCCTTGCGGCGAAAAGCATCCTAAGGTTGATCTGCCATGAGTTCGATATTTGGAGAGTTTCTAACCTTCCCTCAGGAGAAGGGGCCTGAGGTGCAGCTTCGGGTCTACGGCGATGAGTTCTATTCCCGGTACGAGAATATGGACGGCTATACCGTGGTCTACGACCAGGACCATGGATTGTATTGCTATGCCCTTATGATCTCAGGCGAGTTCGTCTCCAGCGGAGTGGACACATTCCAAAGCCCGCCAAAAGGAGTCCGCCGCCACTTCAAAGAATCAGAAGAGGTTAGAAACCGCAAGTTTGAGGCGAGATATGCCAAGATGAATCCGCCCGCATCCGCCTTCAAGCCCAGCCTCAATTTCAGGACCTTCGGAGCGGAGAAGGGACTTTTAGAAGGAAGGCGGGTGAGCGAAGGCGAGATCAGGGGCCTGACGGTGCTTGTCCAATTTAAGGACGTGAAGAGCACCGTCACAAGGGAGGATGTGGATGCCCTGCTCAATGGCCGGGATTACCATGAGAACGGCAACTTCTGCTCCGTGCGGGAGTATTTCCGTCTCATGTCCGCAGGCAAGCTGGACTACACCAATGAGGTGGTGGGGCCCATAACCTTGAGCCGCAATCGTCAATACTATTCGGAAAACCTGCTGGTCAAGGAGGCCCTCGACCTGGCAGTCAAAGGCGGTCTCGCGCTGGAGAAGTTTGACTCGCGGGGAATTGGAATGGTCGATGCCATGAGCTTTCTTTACGCCGGCCAGACCCAATATTTGGGAGAACTGTGGCCACATAACCATTTTCTTGAACTCAAGTACAAAGAGATGAAGACCTATTTTTATATGCTTTCGAGCATGGGCAGAAGCAAGGAGGAACTCTCCATAGGAACCTTCTGCCATGAGAGCGGCCACATGCTCTGTCGCTGGCCGGACCTCTACGATTATGGCAATCGAGATGGCGACTTCGAGAAGAGCGCGGGCCTCGGCTACTTCTGCCTTATGAGCGCAGGAAATCATAACGATGAGGGAAGAACCCCTGCACCGGTATGCGCCTTTTTGCGAAACCTGGTGGGATGGTGCGACAAACAAGTTAGCCTCAACTTGCCCGGCCGGTATCAGGCAGATCATGGGGATTATGGCACAGTCATGATTTATGAGACAGACAAGATAAACGAGTATTTCCTGGTGGAGAACCGTTCCGGCATTGATCTTGATGCCTCCATTCCTGCCAGCGGCCTGGCCGTCTATCACTGCGACACCTTAGGCTCAAATGAATGGCAGGGGGGATCGACTTCCAGGCATTATCAGTGCGGGCTCTTGCAGGCAGACGGCAGCCTGGATCTGGAGACGGGCCGCAGCATGGGAGACGAAAAGGATCTATTCGGCAAAATTGAGGGAGTAGCCCTCTGCCACGACACAAGGCCCGCTACGATTCTGTGGGACGGCTCTGACTCGGGCCTTGTTATATCAAATGTTGGAGAGCCCGGCCGCGTCATGACATTTGTGATAGGGCAGGAAAAGATCGATCACGTGATCAAAGGATCAAAGATATCCGGCGAAACAATCCCGGAGAATAGTCGAGAGGGGCTCGTCAATGCCATTTCCCTCGACCAGGAGGGAAAGGTGAAGAGGATGATGGTGGAAGTGGACATAAGCCACAGCAACATCTCCAACCTGAAGGTAGAGCTCATCTCACCGGGCGGCAAAAAAGCAGTTCTGCACAATCGCACCGGCATCGGCAAGAAGGATCTACTGAAAAGCTATGATTCCAAATCAAAGGCATCATTAGCAGCTCTTCTCGGCCAATCGCTGAAAGGCCAATGGACCCTCAAGATCAAGGACCTGGCAAGCAGAGATGCCGGCACACTGAACAAATGGAGCCTGGAAGCGACTTACTAAAGAACTATGGAAGAGGATCAGTAAATCCTAAAATATTTAAAAATTAGAAGGAAGATCGCCTAGAGTACGACCTTCTCCGCTTCCTGCGCAGTATAGCCTTTATGAACCACAGTGCATAGCCTCTTGACCAGGAGCGTGGGATTTTCCGCCTGGAAGATGTTTCTGCCGAAGGCGACGCCGGCTCCGCCGACCTTTATTGCGTCGTAGACCATTTGCAGGAGATCCTTCTCTGTGTCCATCTTGGGTCCTCCGGCAATAACTACCGGCACACTACAGCCCTCTACTACCTCCCGGAAGGTATCAGGAGATCCCGTGTAATTGGTCTTGACAATATCAGCCCCAAGCTCTGAACCGATTCGGGCAGCAAGTTTGACATACTCCACATTGTGCTCGGACTTGACCTTCGGCCCGCGGGGATACATCATAGCAATGAGTGGCATGCCCCACAGATCGCAGGTTCGAGCTACTCTGCCCAAATCATGCAGCATTTCCGCCTCATCTTCCGCACCCACATTAACGTGAATGCTTACTGCGTCTGCTCCCACTCTTATGGCGTCTTCTACCTCAGTCACAAGAATCTTGTGATTCGGATCCGGACCCAGTGAGCTGGATGCCGAGAGATGAATGATCAATCCGATATCGTGCCCATATCCCCGGTGGCCGTGCAGCGGCAGGCCCATGTGTCCCAAAACCGCATTGGCTCCGCCTTCAGCTACCTTGTCCACCGTGGCTGGCATGTCCGTCAGACCGGCGATGGGGCCTACGGAGATGCCGTGATCCATTGGCACAATGACCGTTCTGCGAGTTTTGCGATCTAAAATGCGCTCCAGTCTGATCGCCTTTCCGATCTTGCTCATGACCAATAGCCATGCATAACTAAAATTAAAGATGATGGTCAAGGGCGGCATTTGCTCCGCCGCCCACATCCCTTGCCTATCAGGATACCTCCACGACAGTTTTCGGCTTTTTCGATTGCCACTCTTGCCCTTCTTGATAGTCCAGATAGAGCAATGTGGCCAGGCCGTAGATGTAGGGCAAAGAAAGCAGGCTGAGCACGGCGCCGATGAAAGGAATGGTGGGAAGCACAGCGCCTATGGCCAGAGAGGCGAGGACTACTATAAGAGCGTCGGATAAGTTGGCCTCGACAAAACGATAGCTTGCTCTCAAGGCATCTACCCCGGATTTGTCGTCAATCATAACCGTTTGGGCAACGAAGTAGAAGGCAAAGCTCAAGATCAATCCGGGTATGAAGAAAAGAACATAACCAAAAGCTACAATTATGCCTGCTAAGAGGGAGGAGAGGACGAGCGGCTCCATCCTGTCTCCAGTGACCTGCCAGGCGTAGGACAGGTCCGCCTTGTTGCCTGAGGATGCCTCCCTGATCATCTCTATTGTCACCCCTTCCGCCAGCAAGAAGAGTACGATCATCAATATTATGAACAGGAAAAGTCCCGCCAGGGCAGAGAACGCGACGAATCCCCCTTCACCGAAGACGGCTATCAGCCCTACATAACCCGCGAAGATCAACATACCCAGGACAAGCGCGGCTATGGGAAGGAGAGAAGGCACAATCATTATGGGATTGTCCCTGTAGATCTCGAAGGCACGGGAAAATAACTCGCCCAGCGCCCTTTTTTTCGGCTTTTCGGCTTTTGCCTCTTCCATGATTGGGGCAAGAACATTGGACCTTGTATCGAGCTGTGGATCGGATCGAGGACCTAGCTGATCAGAATTGGAATTCACGCAAGCCACCTTCTTTAATTCAAATAATTAACAGGCTTTCTGCTATTGCTCCGAATCTATATAAAATTTTGCAGAATCACCGGCAAAAAGGCTCATTCTCCAAAGACTATACCTCAAAGCCTGCGTTCGTCAAGCGAACTTTTTAATATCTTTGGATGACATATATCCTGGGGAATTACATGAAGTGGTTAGCTATAATATTCTGCATTATGATCACCGCCTCTCTCTCTGCTCTGGCAGTGAGCGCGAATCCTACCCTGACCATTGTGGGCGAGGGAACAGTGACTGCTCCTGCGGATACGGCGACCATCTCCGTCTCCGTGGAGAGCGGCAATGAAAATGCTACTTTGGCCCAGGCGGCTGTCCAGGAGAAGATGGACAAGGTAATCGATGCCTTGAAGGAAGCAGGCGTCAAAGATGAGGAGATCCTGCCCGGCCAGTCCAGCGGAGTTTCCAGCTTTCAGTCCACCAGCCGCGTCTGCAAAAAAGTGAATAATAGCACTATATGCGAGAATAAAACTCAGCAGGCCTCATCCATAGAGCGATCGACAGTCATCCGTCTCAAGAGCACGGATGAGTCCAGGATAAAGCGCGTGATAGATGCCGCCCGGTCAGCCGGGGCCCAGGCTTATGTGGCAGGATACGGCCTGAGCGATACCAGCAAGGCAGCGGCAGAAGCTCGCCAGAAAGCGGTGGCCAATGCCAAAGAGAGTGCTAAAGGAATGGCAGCCGCAGAGGGAGTGCGCCTGGGAAATGTGCAGGACATTTCCGATTACGGCTATCCGGTTGCCCTTACCGACTCGGCACAGTCCGGCATGGTGGATGTCACTTCCTATGTAATAGTAACCTATGAGCTTGAATTCTGAGTTTAAAATAATATTAATTTTTTGCAAACGCTATTCTTGAAGCATTTGCCGTCGGACGCCCCCCAGGCCCCAGGCATAATCTATAAAGCTTTTTAGACCGATTCCATAAAGGGGATTATTGTGAAAAAACGTATAGTGTTTCTGGGGATATTGCTTTTGTTTCTGGCGGTCCCTTTTTCCGCTGCCATGGAGAATAATATGTCCAAGCTGATTGTGCAGGGAGAGGGCAAAGCGAGCGCTGCCCCGGACAGGGCGACTGTGGTGCTGGGCGTGCAGACGCGAGATGAAAGTGCAGCCGTTGCAGCCGCGGAAAATGCCCGGCTGATGAATGAGACCATAGCCGCATTGCTGGCCGCGGGAATTGCCGAGAGTGAAATTCAGACCAGCGGCTACAGCCTGGGCACAGAGCCCCAGGATGAGCCTGTCATGGCTAAGGAGACGCAAAAAGCTCCGGAGTTTCTGGCTTCGAACACAGTAACTGTGAACATGAACAATACCGCTGATGTGGGTAAGGTACTGGATGCCGCAGTCGCGGCAGGCTCAAACAGCATCCAGGAGGTTTCCTTCGACCTGTTGGACCCCCAGCCGCAAAAAGACCTGGCCCTGACACGGGCCATTGAGGACGCCCGCAGGAAAGCGGAGATTGCCGCCAGGGCGGCAGGAGTGAAGCTGGGACGGGTGCTGGAGATTTCCGAAGGCTACGGATATGTTGCGCAGGCATCCAGAAGCGCCATGTTTGATGTTGCCACGCCCATCCAACCTGGAACGATGGAGATCACAGCCAGCGTGACCATGACCTACGAGATATCCTGAAGATTTTTTGCCATCTTTTTTCAACAGGCTTCAAGCCAGCCGCTTTTTATCGCCTCAGCAGTACATCGGCTCAGGCGGGCCGGAGACCTTATTGGCCTGCCCTTCCCCAAAGATCTCCTGGAACTTCCAGACCACATAAAGCTCGCATTTGAAGTTCTCCCGGATGGCCTCCATCAGCTTATTCTTGGTCAGGCCGTCATAATAGATCTCTCGCGTAAAACGAATGCTCTGCAGATCACTTCCTCCCGGTTCGATCTCAAAGCTGGAATCCTGGAAGAGCAGATCATAGCGCATCTGCCAGAGCAGATGCTCCCTTGCCTTGGGCGGCATAGCGGAAAGCGCCTTCTGGTGCGCGTCGGCCAGCCTTATCCGGCTGAACACTACGATCATATCCTCGTGGCTCTTGGGCTGAATGATGGATAAATGCCGGCCGGACTTGGCAGGAAACTCTGCCGCTATCTGAAAGTAAAGATTCTCTGCCAGGATCTCTTCCTTGAATAGCCCTTCCTGGACCAGCCAGGTCTTTATTTTTTCACGGGTATCAATGACCTCTTGGGCTGTCATCGTTTATCTCATCTACTCCAGCACCATATGCAACGGGAACTGATGGGTTCCTAGCTTTCCCTCGTAATTCGCAGCGGTGATCTTCAAGACGCCGGGCACATGGCAGGCGGCATTGATGCCCGCCTTCATGGCTTCTGAAATGGCCTCTTTGCTTACGCCGTTTATTACTATCTCAAAGACGGCGGAGACATCCTCGGACAGAGTGCATACTCCGTCCGCGCGTAGCGACGTGCAGAAGGCTGTGTTGGAGGAGGCTTTCAGGAACTTGTACCGCGAGCCCACCTTGGAGCCGCTGGCCACAACGCCTCCAGGGAATGGTGTTATTGTGCCCTTCTTCTTGCCTATGGCATTGACCGCCGCTTCCGCAGCCATCAATCCTGCCGACTGGTTTTGGGCGAGGATCAGGAAATTGCCGCCCGCAATTCCATCTACTGCTCCAAAGCTCTGCTCGACGATGAAGTCTCCCGACATGAGAGGAATCTTCCAGACGTTCCGGCCAAGCATCTCTGCTTGCTTTTGAAAGCCGTCGCCAAAGAAGCTGAGCTTCTTGCCGGTATCAAACTGCTTCTCTGCATCAGTCATGCCGGAAAAAGCTGCTGCTGTGGGCGCGGTCAGCACGCACTGGCCTATTCGGGAGAGCAGTGAGTTCTCCAGGTTCTTGTAGCCCATATTGCAGATCAGGATATTGACCCCCGGCCTGCCGTCAGGCGTCTCGTCTCCCCCTACAATGCATTCGATGCCCGCCTCTGCCGAGCACCCGATCACGGAAGTTCCAAAACCGGTAGCTTCCCGGGCAGCTTCAATAGCCCAGTGCTCGGTCACGGCTGTAATCAGCACCCTTGCCATCTTTATGGGAAAGCCCTCGGCAAAGGTATCTTCGATCGTTACACCATTAATCTCCATAACATCCCTCGATTTCATCCACTACTGCGGATTGTAAACCGCCAGATCGTATCCGCGCTCTTGCCCACCAGGCGCGTCCAGGGCCGCCGCCGAGCAGACCGGCCTCTCCAAAGGCAGATCGTATGCCATTCGTGCAATCTCGCCGGCACTGCTGCCTGCCAGGGCTGTGGCCTCAAAGTCAGTCTTCTCATAGGTTGCGACCAAAAAGGCCTGGCCTTCTTCCAGATTAAACTCCCTAACTCTAAATTCATCCCTCTTGGCAATGCCCAGCCACCCCCGATCTCCTCGCACTGCGCCTGCTATTCGTGGGGTGTCAAGCTCGTCCCTCTCATAGCCATAAGCCACCAGGCTGGCAGCCAGAGCGTCCATCGGCCGCTGCCCATCCTGGATTCTCTCCTGAATCATGTCGGTATGAGTGCCATTGGTTACAACGGCAACGTCGCCGGCGACGCGTATGCAGTTGTAGGCGATGTAAGGATTCCGGGCCAGGTCGGCAGGGTCAATGGGCGAGACCATGATGCTCTGGCCGCGCACCTCTGCCCTGCGATTGGGAAAAGAGCGGGAGGAGACTCTGTAGGCTGCAAAGCTCCTTCCGTAGCTGCGGCCTACTATGACTATTCGGCCCACATACATGTCTAGTCAACCAGCTTGTACTTGGCGATATTCGCATCAGCCATGGCCTGGATTTGGCTCAGCATATCTGCACATTCCGCTTTCTTGAAGAGGTGCTTGTAGCGACCCTGCAGCTTGAGGTAATCCTGTACCGGTTTTTGCCGGCGCACCTTCTTGACGCCAGTCAGCTCTCCGTTCTCATATTCCTTGAGCGGCCACAGGCCCGTCTCGACCGCCAGGCGTGCCAGCTCGATCATGGTTCCGGCGTCAAAGGTCCAGCCGGTGATGCAGGGTGCATTGACCTGAATATAGGACGGCCCGTTTGCCTGCAAGGCTTTCTTGACCTTCCGTCTCAGGTCCACAGGATAGGCGACCGATGCCGTGGCCACGTAGGGAATATTATGGGCCAACGCGATCGCCGGCATATCTTTCTTGGGCCGGGGATTGCCCAGGCTCTGTCTGCCTGAGGGCGTGGTGGTGGTATTCGCACAGAAGGGCGTAGATCCGCTTCTTTGCACACCCGTGTTCATGTAGGCCTCATTGTCGTAACAGACATAGAGAATCTTATGGCCGCGCTCGAACATGCCTGAGTTGGAGCCCATGCCGATATCAAAGGTGCTCCCATCTCCGCCGATGACGATCACGTTGGTGTCCTTGCCCCGTCGCTTGAGCATAACCTCCACGCCGGAGGCCACGGCCGATGCATTCTCAAATAAGGAGTGAATCCAGGGAACACACCAGGCGCTCTCCGGGAAGGGTGTGGTAGTAACCTCCAGGCATCCCGTGGGCGAGACCACAATGGTATTGGGTCCAGCCGCATCTAAGACCAGCCTGATGGTGGTGGGCATGGCGCATCCTGCGCAGGCCCTGTGCCCTGGTGCCAGCAAAGATTTATCCATTTTCTTTTGCCTCCTTAAAGGATCTCCGTCCTCAGATCCAGGAATTGAAACTCGGTTTCTATTGATTTTCGGGCCGCTTCTGCCTTGGCCACTATCTTTCTGATATCCTTGACAGTGATATCGCGACCTCCGAGACCCGCGGCAAAACCGATGATTGGCGTTCTGATATTGCTGTTGTAGAAGGAAGCTTTCAGATCAGTTACCAGACCTGCTTCGCCACCGATAGCGACGTCTTTCTCAATAACGGCAATTACGCTTGCATCTTTCAGGGCTTTTCGCAGAGCTTGCACCGGGAAGGGCCGGTAGCTTCGCACCTTTAGCAGGCCGACCTTCTTGCCCTCGGATCGCATGGCATCAATGGCATCCTTGATGGTGCCTATGACTGAGCCCAATGTGACTATTACTATCTCGGCGTCCTCGGCCTGGTAGCTGTCGATGAGCCCACCGTAGAACCTTCCAAAGGTCTCCTCGAACTCGCGAGCAACCTTTTCAATCTTGTCCAGAGCCTTTAGCTGGGCCTCGAACTGCTGGTAGCGAAACTCCGTATAAGTGGAGGGGTCCGCGAAAGCTCCGAAGGTCTTGGGGTTGGCTGGATCCAGGATATCTGCCGGCTGGTAATCGGGCAGAAACTCCCTGGCCATCTCTCTGTCCAAAAGCTCTACCGGCTCGTAAACGTGAGTTAAGATGAATCCATCCATGCAGACCATGATGGGTGTGCGGATCTGTGCATCCTCGGCGATCTTGTAGGCCTGCAGCGTCGCATCCACTGCTTCCTGCACATCCTCCACATAGATTTGCAGCCATCCTGCATCGCGAGCGCCCATAGCATCCTGCTGATCGTTCCAGATGTTGAGCGGCGCGCCCAGGGCCCGGTTGGCCACGTTCATAACAATGGGAATCCTCATGCCTGAAACGTTGTACATGACCTCAAACATCAGGGCCAGGCCCTGGCTTGTGGTCGAGGAGTAGCCTCTGGCACCGCACGCGCTGGCTCCGATCAAAACAGACAGAGCTGAGAACTCGGAATCCACCGTGAGAAATTCACTGTCAAGCTCACCATCAGCCACCATCTTGGAGAGGTTCTCCACGATGTGGGTCTGAGGCGTTATGGGATAGGCCGAGATCACGTCCGGCCGGCAGCACATGACTGCATGGGCCACCGCATAAGAGCCCTCCACCACTTTCATATTAGCAGTCTTCTCGCTCATCACTTCTCCTCCAAGACCATTGTAATCGCCATGCGTGGGCACTCGTTAGCGCACACGCTGCAGCCTTTGCAGTAGTCCAGGTCCGGGACAAAAAGCCCCCCTTCCTGGTGGATGCAGCCCTCCGGGCAGTAAATCTCGCAGAGGCTGCATTTTATGCATTTGTCATGATCGACTATGGGCACGAACGTCCGCCAGGCACCGGTCTTCGTCATGCGGGTGCTGCACGGACTGACCAAACTTCCGGCTTTAACTGCCATTAAGATACCCTCTCGTATGCGGTTTTAATGGCGAGCAGGTTCTTTTTGCCAAGCTCTCCTTTGAAGCGTTCAGAAATAGCTTTGTTCAGGCTCTCCAGCCCAACCTCTTTGCTGGCTCCGCAAAATGCTCCCAGCATGGTGGTGTTGACGATAGGCCTTTTTAATATCTCCATGGCGATCCTGGTGGCGTCGATGGTAATTACCTCCGCATCTGTTTTAAGCCTGAGAGTCTCTTTCGGCCGGTCGGTGTTTATTATTATCTTCCCGGTCGGTTTGAGTCCTCCAGCCACATCAACCACATCGAGCAAGGTTACATCCTGCACAATGACGTAATCAGGCTCATAGACCTGGCTTCTGATGCGGATGGGGTTGTCGGCTATTCTGGCAAAGGCCATAACCGGCGCGCCTCTCCGTTCTACTCCAAAGGCCGGAAACGCCTGAGAGAACCTTTTGTCCTCAAAAGCCGCAACGGCTATTATTTCGGCCGCAGTGACAGATCCCTGACCGCCACGACCATGTAAGCGTATTTCTTTCAAGGGCTGACCTCCTATTATTCGTGGGCTGATCTACTCTTCTCCGCGAAAAAGTGATGAGCAAATATATCTCTTTCGGAGCCGCGGCAAGTTCTTATGTAAGATGCTCATCTTAAATAGAATTCATGCCGCAGGGGCTGGAGCTCCGGCGTATGAAGGATAGCCTATGGATAACAGGAATGAAATACTCTTTGCGGTCAGAGAAGCCCGGAGGAACCTTGGAGCAGCAGCAGACTTTCGCGTCGCAGATGCTCTGGCCATATTGGAGGGCATCGCGCCGTTCCTGAATAAGGAAGTTGTCATCAAGGTCAAGTGCAAAAGCTGCGACAATTATGGAGCAGCCTCATTTCCTTTGAGCCGGGATTTCTGGGCGGTGGATGACAGCGAATACTGCCATGCCAAGGATGCGTCTTTAAAAAACCTCACCGTTTCCAAGCTGGCCGGCTGTACTCAGCACTCCTGCCAGGCTTCCCAGGATCTTATCAATTTGGGCACAGCCATAATGGAAGAGGATCTGCGGCCTGCTTTTCAGGAGCGAAAGCTCTATGATCGAAGCAAATTTGCCAGCTATAGCGTGGCCTTCCGGCTGCAATCCTCGCCGGGAAAAGTCTGCATTGAACTGGGACACAGAACCGATGAAGGCTTTGCATGTAGCGACATAAAGCTCTACGTCTTAAGAAGGCTCGATCCCGGGTTTGGGGCTGTGGCCTCCCAGAAGATATCCGAGGCAATGAAAGGCGGTCCCATCATGGTGGTGGAATCCAGCTTGCAGACAAGAAGGCAACTGGACATAGACTACGTGCTGGACTGGATAGCTGAAAAACGAAAGATGGATATAGTATATCTCTAGCTTTTATTTAAGCTTTAGATGATAAATGACGATTAAAGGATGTTTTAGACAATGGCGCAACCGTTAGTGCCAGATACCAGTGTGGTAATTGATGGCAGGGTCTCAGCCAAGATCAAAGCAGGCGAGCTGCAGGGCCGCAGGATCGTTGTACCTGAAGCCGTAGTAGCCGAGCTGGAAGCTCAGGCTAACCACGGGCGAGATATCGGTCTTAGGGGATTGGATGAGTTAAGGAAGCTCTCAGAACTCGCCAAGATGGGCAAGATCGAGCTGGAATACGTGGGCATCAGGCCCAATCTGGACCAGATCAAGCTCGCAGGAGGAGGAGAGATTGATGCCATGATAAGAGATGTCGCCCTGGAGCTTGGCGCCTCTTTCCTTACCAGCGATCAGGTTCAGTCCCGCGTGGCGGAGGCCATGGGCCTGGATGTGGAGTATGTCCGCCCGCAACGTGAGGCTATCAAGCCCTTATCCCTGGATAAATACTTCACAGAGGATACGCTCTCTGTGCACCTCAAGGAGAGTGCCATCCCCATGGCCAAACGCGGCCGGGTGGGAGACTTTTCCCTGGTTCATTTAGGGGAGAGGCCGCTATCGGAAAGGGAGCTAAGAGACCTCTCTCGCGAGATCTACGAAAGGGCCAAGGCGGATCCGGAAGGCTATGTAGAGATGGAGAAGATGGGTGCCTCCATAATCCAGATCGGGCCTATGAGAATCGCCATAGCCAAGCCCCCATTCTCCGACGGCCTGGAGATAACCGCAGTTCGGCCTGTGGCCAAGGTGAGCTTTGACTCTTACCGGCATAGCGACATGCTAAAAGAGAGGCTGAGGGTGGGGCAGAGAGGCATTCTCATCGCCGGTCCGCCCGGATCAGGAAAGTCCACCTTTGCCGCCGGAGTTGCCGAGTATCTTTTGAGCTGCAACTATGTGGTCAAGACCCTGGAATCTCCTCGTGATCTGCAGGTTCCCCCGGAGATTACCCAGTACGGGCCATTAGAGGGCAGCATGGAAGCCTCGGCTGATATTTTGCTATTGGTCAGGCCGGACTACACCATCTACGACGAGGTCCGAAAGACGCGCGACTTCCAGGTCTTCGCGGATATGCGCATGGCAGGAGTAGGCATGATCGGCGTGGTGCATGCCAACAAGCCCATTGATGCCCTGCAGCGCCTTCTCGGTCGCGTGGACATGGGCATGATTCCGCAAGTGGTAGACACGGTGGTCTTCATCGAGAAGGGCGAGGTCACCCATGTCCTGGATGTGGAGTTCGTGGTAAAGGTTCCCGCGGGCATGATAGAAGCGGATTTGGCCCGGCCGGTGATTGTGGTCAAGGACTTTGAGACGGGTCAGGCTGAATATGAGCTATATTCCTATGGCGAGCAGATCGTGGTCATGCCCGTTTCCAAGGAGGGCAAAAAGCCTTCCCCATCCTGGAAGCTGGCCAGTCGCGAGATTGAGAAGGAGCTATCGCATCATGTGCGAGGCCCCTTCCAGGTGGAGATGCTTAGCGACTCATCTGCGGTCATTCACGTTCCCTCGGATGAGGCGGCAAGGGTGATAGGCAAGGCCGGCAAGAATATCGATCAGATCGAGAAAAACCTGGGACTGCACATCGACGTGCGTACCCAGGAAGAGCCGGCCCTGGCGGCACCCAAGGTTGAGGAGACGGCCAAGCATCTCATCATCTGGCTGGAGGGCATGGCCGGAGAGTCAGTGGAGGTCTTCGTAGGCGAGGAGCCGGTCTTCACGGCTACGGTGGGCCGGAGAGGGGACATCCGGGTGGCCAAGTCATCGGAGATGGCCAAGCGCATCATCAAGCGCATGAAGAGCGGAGAGAGGATCGAGGTGCAGAGGGCGAGCACTGATTGAGCCCTTATTGATCTGCGAATCTTCTCTTTGCGTCTTATTTTTCCTTTTTTAACAAAAACGCATTCTTTTCAGTAAAGCGCCAGGTTTATGTCTCTTAGTTCGAGAACGGAGATCGACTATTATTTCTTGAACTATAGGGAGGCTTAAAATGAAATATACTACTATCAAATCTCTGACAGGCACTTTAATTTTCATTTTCCTGGCAGCCTTAGCGGTAGCTCAGGATGTGGATCCGCTGGGTACCTCAAACGCGGCAGCAACGCAGGATATAAAAAATACCATGGGAGAAGACATCTTCAGCCCCGGCCAGCAGGATCTGAAAGGCAATGCTACGCCTGTGATAACTGGAAAGAATCTGCCCGGCTCTATTGCAAGCTCACAGTCCTCCCAGCCCAAGGCGAGGCTCCTCAGTCCCACCAGTACCTGGAGCTTGAGTCTGCTGGACATCCAGGAGCGGGCTGTCGTTTTGCAGATGTACCAGTCTAATGATATCGTATTCGGCAAGGGGACTATTACCGTAGGAAGCAGCCTTCAAAATGCAGGAGCAACCGGGACCATTTCTGGAAATAAGCTGAATATGGATATTCTCTCCGACGATCTAACTCTCTTCCGCCTTTCTCTGACCATGAATGGCAAATCTCTGTCCGGCGACTATCATGGCTACAGTGTAAGCGTTGTGCCCTGGAAGGGAATTGCCATGGGAAAGATTAATTAGGTTGAATCAGAAATAATTTATAATTTTTATATTAGTAATAAACGTTGTTTGTCTATAACCATTAAGCTTATCAACTAATAAATTTCAAGGCAATGCGAATGGCGGCAGAATTAAACATATGCCTGGTCAATCCGGCCGAAAAAGCATCCATTCATGAGGACTGTAAAATCCATTCCTAAGAAGGTCGATATGTCATGAGATTTAAAATTCTAATATTATCATCATTGCTTTTCATTGCCTTCCTGGCTGTGACGGCTCTTTGTGTCGATTGGAGTAACCCTAGCTATGACGCAGACGAGATGATAAGTGCAGGAGAGGTAGCAGTATATAAGAATCCGTCTGGCTTTGCAGCAACTCCTCAAGAGCAAAGAGAGCTCGAGAAAAATAAAAGCTCACTGGACTGGACCATGCCCAGCACTCTCACCGGTGGCGGTAATAGCGCCAAGGAATCCAGGACGCAGGCAGAGTCAACCGACGAAGAGGCAGCAGCCAGCACTGCGGCGGAAGAGACCGCACCTGCCGCGAATACATCTGCGACCACAGACACAGAGCTGCCGCCTGTTCAGACGGAAGCAGTCTCTGCGGGCGGAAACTGGTATTTCACCCTGAACGACACCGTAGCGCGGGATCTGGTCCTGACCCTCTTCCAGAAGGAAAATGATGTCTTCGGAGCCGGCATGATCAAAGAGGGCAACAATACAATTGAGGTGACCGTATCAGGAGCAGTCTCAGATGCAGCCTTGGAGCTGGATGTCGTCTCCATGAACCCCATCAGCCGCTATAAGCTCATGCTCGATCTGAGCGGTAACCTGGCCACGGGAGAGTACCAGGCATTTTCCGCCACAGGCGACTCCTGGACAGGAAGCGTCGAGGGCGAGAAGACTGCTTGAATAGCCACAAATCAAAAACATAGAGGACGCGCAGAGATTCGGGGAATATACACCGAAAGCGATATGAGAAGAGAAGCCCGAGCTTGAGACAATTATGTCCAAGCTCTCTCCCCTCATGGAGCAGTATTACCGGGAAAAGAAGCTGTACCCGGATGCATTGCTGCTATTCCGGGTGGGCGACTTTTACGAGACCTTTGCCGAAGACGCCGTCATCGTCGCCCGCGACCTGAATATCACTCTGACCTCCCGCCAGAAGGACGACGAGGGCAACAAGATTCCACTGGCAGGCGTGCCCTACCACGCTCTGGATGCATATCTGGCCAGGCTCATCCGGGCCGGGCACAAGGTGGCCATCTGCGATCAGGTGGAGGACCCCAAGCTGGCCAAGGGTCTGGTAAAAAGGGAGATCACCCGCGTGGTGACACCTGGCACAATCATTGAGCCAGCCATGCTCGATGAGGCCAGCAACAATTTTCTCGCCTCCGTGGTAGAAGAGGGGGGGCGGATGGGCCTGGCCTTTGTGGACGTCTCCACTGGAGAGTTCCTGACCACCGAGATTGCCGCAGAGCGGCTGGCATCGGAGATGGCCAAGTTCCGGCCGGCGGAATGCATTGCGTCCTTTGCCCTGAGCTGGGACGGCGCACGCCTGCAGATCCTGGATGAGGCCAGCTTCTCTTCTGAGAGCACATCCGCCGCCCTGGAGAGCCGCTTTGGCCAGGGCTGGGGGGAAAGGCTTCGCCTCGCCGACAGGCCCCTCGCCGCCCGCGCCTGCGGAGCCATTCTCACCTACCTGCACGCCGCCCACTTCGACGCTCTGGGGCACCTGCATGACATTCGCTCCTACTCAGGCTCCGAGTTTATGGTTTTAGATGAGGTCACATTGCGCAATTTGGAGGTACTGAGGAACATCCGGGACCGCTCCCGGCGGGGCACTCTTCTGGAGTTTTTAGGCCGGACAAAGACGCCCATGGGCGCTCGCGCCCTGGCTCGCTGGATCCAGATGCCTCTGCTCTCCCTGGAGGCAATTGCCAGGAGGCATTCCGCCATAGAAGAGCTGAACAATAATTCAGTGCTGCGCGAGAGCCTGGCCGAGGAGCTGAAAGGGGCCTCTGACCTGGAGAGGCTGATGAGCCGGGTCTCATGCGGCTCTGCCAGTCCCAAAGAGCTGGTGGTGCTGAAAAGCACTCTGGCGAGGCTTCCCAGGCTGCAAGAAATCCTGGGAAATGCTGCTTCTCCCTGCCTGGTAGAGCTTCATGGTCGGCTTGGGCCCTGTGAAGATATCGTCTCTCTCCTGGAAAAATCGATAATCGAGGACCCGCCCACTCATCTGCGAGATGGCGGCGTGATCAAAGACGGCTTTGACGCGGAGATCGACCAGCTTCACGCCCTCCTGCGAGATGGCCGGGGCTGGATAACCCGCCTGGAAGGCTCAGAGAGGGAGAAGACCGGCATCAAGTCCCTCAAGATCTCTTACAACAACGTCTTTGGCTATTATCTGGAGGTCTCCCGGGCCAACCTGCATCTGGTGCCGCAGGATTACATCCGCAAGCAGACCCTGGCAAACGCGGAGCGCTTCATCACTCCGGAGCTGAAGGAGATGGAGTCAAAGGTCCTATCCGCCCAGGAGAGGTCCATATCTCTGGAGCAGGAGATCTTTGCCGGTGTGCGCGATAAAGTAGCAGCTTCTGCCCGCACCGTTCAGGAGAGGGCGGGAGCGCTGGCGGAGCTGGATGTACTGCTCGCCCTGGCCGTTGTAGCTGTGGAAAGCGGTCTTGTGAGGCCGCAGTTCAATGTCGAGGGCAAGCTATTCCTTCGGGCCGGCAAGCACCCCGTCCTGGACAGGGCCATGCGAGGCGGCTTTGTGCCCAACGATGTGCTCCTGGACAATGATCATAACAGGCTCATCATTCTCACCGGCCCCAACATGGCAGGAAAATCCACATTCATGCGCCAGATTGCGCTCTGCATCATCATGGCCCAGGCTGGATCCTTTGTGCCGGCTGCCTACGCCTCGCTCTCCCTTGTGGACCGCATCTTCACCCGCGTGGGTGCTTACGATGACCTATCCGCAGGCCAGAGCACCTTCATGGTGGAGATGACTGAGCTGGCCACCATCCTCGCCGCTGCCGGAAAGGACAGCCTGGTGCTGCTGGACGAGGTGGGACGCGGCACCAGCACCTTTGACGGACTCTCTTTGGCCTGGGCCATCTCCGAGCATCTGCACAGCAGCATCAAATGCAAGTGCGTCTTTGCCACTCATTACCATCAGCTCACGCAACTGGAGGGCATCCTGCCGGGAGTGAAAAATTACAGCATCGCCGTAAAAGAGGAGAAGGGGACCATCACCTTCCTGCGCACGGTGGTGCCTGGAGCCACAGACAAGAGCTACGGAGTGCATGTGGCCCGTCTGGCCGGCGTGCCCGAGGCCGTGACCAAGCGAGCGGACCAGATCCTGAAGGAGATAGAGAAAGAGGCGGTGATAGAGCCGCTGGCGGGCTCGAAAAAAGGCAGAAAGTCGTCGAAGTACACCCAGTTGATCTTCTTTGACCAGCCGGGCGAGGAACCTGGTCTTCAGGAAAAGCAGATACTTAGCGACCCAGTAGCGGAGGAAATCCAACGCCTGGATCTTGACTGCATGACCCCTCGCGAAGCGCATAACAAGCTGGCAGAGTATCAGAAAAAGCTGAGGGAGAGAGAAGACGAAGTATAAGATTTGCATCGTCATTTGGCGTATAAAAGATGGAAAATTAAACCACATATGATAAATAACCTAGAAATGAAAATAGAGAAGACAAAATACATATACACATGAGAATAATGACTATAAAATGGTTGATATGGAAGAAGTTGAATATAAACTCCTACAAAAGATATCTGATATTTACGAGGCACAACTGGTCAAGCACTATGTAGGAGACGATGTTATTGCCAAAGCTTTAGAGATGGGCTGTCAGGAAGTATCAGATTTTTTAGACATGATGGAGAAAGATGGTTTTGTTCAACTAGCAAGAAGTGTCGATGGATGTGGTGCAATGCTTACATCCAAGGGCCGACTTATGCTTAGCCACCCTAATTATATGCAAAAGAAAGGTTATGCCATAGCGTGTCTAAACGTATTGGAAGAAGCAGTCAATAAAGATACTCATATTCCAGAGGAAGAGAAAAATTCCCTCGTTCGAAAGATACGTGCGCTATCCGAGGATCCCTACATGGTTAGCATAGGATCGGGGCTGATTGTTGAGGGATTGAAGAAAGCACTTGGCCTATAGCACATGTTATCAGCAATCTGCCCAATCTATCCAGCTTCTTCAACCAAATCGAGAGATACCTATGCATAAGATCAAACTCCTCGATGAGGACACCATAAACAAGATCGCCGCCGGAGAGGTCATTGAGCGGCCCGCCTCCGTGGTCAAGGAGCTGGTGGAGAACTCCATAGACGCAGGAGCCGGCAGGGTGCTGATAGAATTAGGTGACGGCGGAA
>CAYXSJ010000021.1:0-21010 GCA_964467095.1 uncultured Methanotrichaceae archaeon | reverse complement strand
TCCCGGCCCAGGAAAGGCCGGTGACCAACAAGAGCAGAATTAGCCCTGATCCTATCCTTCCCATTTTGTGTCCCATATCAATCCCTCATCTCATAAAATAATATGATATCCATTTCTAGTATGAATAGCATGATTATATTTTTGAAAATATTTATCAACGACTGTTATCCTTTCAGCGCTTCCTGCCATGAAAAGTAGGCTGAGGCTTATAATGACCCAAATTGTTCTCGTGATCATGATATCATTGCCTCTATTAAACATAATTAGCGTTAAAACAAACTAGCTTGTATTTAAGCATTGGGTTAGTTCATGGTGGATTTAACATAATTATAAAGCTAAATAATGAGTATTCCCGCTACCTGATTTTAGGGATTGGTTTTCCCAAGGTAGTGGTGCTTTTTGCAGACATCCCAATATAGCTTTATAGCGGCCTCAATATCCCGCAGGCTTTTCGTATTTCAGATCTTGTTTTCGGGATCGCTCCATTTCTCACTGAAGCCCAGGGCGAATGACTGGCAGATGAAGATCATGGCGTTTATCGTGCCGGTCCTTGGGATGCATTCCTGTTCCTTCGGGACAATTGAATTGCTGCTGCTCTGCGGCTCATAGTAAGTTGCAGGGTCGCCGGCTCGACCTGCATTTCCCTCCACGCCGCCGGTGCAGATGGTCACGACCTCAAGATCGCAAAATTTCTCGCGGCAAATGGAGGCGTTGTTCATGTTGGCTGCGGTTCCGAGCGTGGCGCACTTTTGGAAGGGGAGTGATGAAACCGCCTTTGGCGTCGGTGTATTGGAATCTGTCATTCCGATATTTCTCTGTAAGGGCCGTCTTCAGCTCTGCATAGGCTCGGGCATCACCGTATCCAACGGAAAAAAAGCTGAGGCTGGCTCTCGTCCGCAGCATCCTTATAGGCAAAGCCTGCCGGGATATCAACAATGCTCTTGCCGGGGAGGCCGGGGACGCTGGTGCTTCCGACATGCTTGTCACCCGCACCAAACAGCGAGGAGCCGAATATTTATTGCCCTATTCACCGACCGGGTTCGCCCAAATCCAGCAGCACGCCGTAATCGATATTCTCCAGGAACCTTTTTTCTCTGGCGTCTTTGGTCCCGAGCCTCATGATATTGATGGCATCTTCATCGAGCGGAGACCACAGCCTGGAAATTTTTTCCGGATAGCGGGAGTAATTGCACAAAAGGCTCTCTCCCAGAGCGTGCAGGCTGCCTGAGGCGCTGGAGCAGCAAAAATTGCCCCATTGATTGGCAATGGCCAGATGCATTTGCTCTCCCAGCCTTGCCTCCCAGATGAACTTGCTGCCGGCGTTTTCCCATAGGGCAGGCACACAGAGCATATCAGCTCCTAGCTTTGCCAGCGAGTCTGCAGCTTCCGGGAACATCAGATCATGGCCGATGAGCATGCCAATCCTGGCAAAGGGAAGGTCGAAGGCGGCAAAGCCACCATCGCCGGGAAAGGCCCAGTTCCTGTCGCGCAACGAGAGATGGACCTTCCTGTACTTGCCTATAATTCCGTCGGGACCGATCAGGACGCAGCTATTGTAGAACGCCCTATCATCACTCTCATCTCGCTCAGCCATGCCCAAGACTATGAAGACATTTCTCTCTCGCGCTTTTTCGGCAAAGATGTCGGTAGTGATCCCCGGTATCACCTCTGAGAGCCTCTCTGCTTCCTTTAAATTAAAAATGGGCCCGGTGGTGGAGAGTTCCGGCAAAACGGCCAGTTTAATCTTCTGCTCTTCTTCGGCTGCTTTGGCCGCGGCATCGTCGATAAGCCGCAGCATACTGCACACGTTGACAGTCGGGTCCACGGACTTGGAGCGAAACTGCAGGGTAGCGGCTGCAAAGTCGGCAGTCTGCGGCAAACCGAGGAGCAACTCCAGATTGATGTAAGAGTATGGATCCAAAGCTATGTTTCCATAGCATTGAGGCCGCCTGTATCCCAAGGCATTTTGTGGCTTCTCTTTAGCTGTCTCAACTGCAGATGGCAAAGTGCCGTAGATAATGATGTCGTCTGGAGAGCTGGTCTGCTTAATCACCCGGCCCTGCGGATCTATGATGAAGGACTCTGCATTGTTGCAGTTCATGATTCTATCCATTCCCGTCCGGTTGCAGGCCAGGATATACATGCCGTTTTCCAGCGCTCTGGCCCGCCAAAATTTCTCAGGATTGTGGTGCTCGGGAGGCCAATTGGCAGGGACAAGCAGGATCCTTGTTCCTTGCAGAGCGGCAATTCTTGCCGGTCTGTAGGAGTATGAATCGGCGCAAATGACCAGCCCCAAAGCGCCAAATTCGGTCTGCACTGTCGGGATGGGGAGATTGCCCTTTGCCGCCCATAAATTCTCTTTGAAGGCAGGAGATGCCTTGCGATAGCGGGCCACAACGCGGCCGCTCGGCCCTATCAGAGCGGCTGAATTGTAAAAAATTCCTGTCCTGGCATCTCTCTCGGGCAGGCCGATGCAGATGTAGCATCCATAACCCCGGGCAATTCCACCGAATGCGCGAGTAGCGGGCCCGGGAATGCTCTCCGTAAGGGCAGCAATCTCTCTCCTGCTCTCAAAGGCGTAGCCAGTGGTGGCAAGTTCCGTGTTTACGATGATTCGGGAACCGCTTCTGGCCGCTTCTTCGTTCAACGCTAATAATTTGGTGATATTTTTATCTTTGTCCTTCCAGCAGATAGCGGCATGAACAAGGGCGACCTTCGGCCCTGGCTCTTCGCCCGATGTTTTTTCATTATTATGATCCTGAATCATGATCCATCCTTATTGGACTATTGTCATATTGGTTATTAATTCCATCTTCACCATCTTCAATTCCTATCCGTCCTCTTTTTCTCTGAATTCTTCGCACTATGTAGCAGGATTTGGGATCATCTCTCGAAAGCTTTATTTAATCAATACAACTAGCCTTAACTAAAAAAATGTTTCGTTATAACGCATGCGGCATTGTTCTTAAATTATATAATAGGATGGATTATTACGAAGAAGATTAAGATTGCTTATATCACCACGCAGGAAGCGAGCGACGTTTTCCCGCTTATCTCGGCATTTAAGGAGCTGATTCGACAGGTTGGAGAAGTGGCAGAGGTGGCCATCAGATCCGGCGAAGACCTCAAGGACGCAGCCAGCCAGGAGGATTTCAAACAGACTGCTGCAGGCTGTCATCTGGTCATATTCAATCTGCACGGCGGAAAGAAAAGCCTTCCCTGCTTTGACGACCTGATCAGCCGGCTGAAAGAAGGCAAAGCCTCAATCTTTGCCAAGGCCGCCTCAAACGAGCCAGAGATAGAGCTCATTAAGCTGTCCACGGTGGACGAAGAGGTCTATCGAAAAGTATCTCTGTATCTGGATTATGGAGGAAAGGATAACTTCTACAGCCTGCTCCTCTATCTGGCCAATCAATTTGTCGGGGCAGATTATGCGTTTATCGAGCCACAGAGACCAATCTGGGAGGGCATCTATCATCCGGATTTCGATCATGTCCCAACCTTGGATGAGTACCTGAATAGCAAATATGTGGCCGGCAGACCCACGGTGGGCCTGTGGTTCTATCAGAGCCTCTGGCAGGCGGGAAATTTGGTCTTCATCGATAAGCTGATTGCTGAAATGGAACATCAGGGCGCAAATATCATTCCCGTTTTCCTTCATTCCCTCAAAGATGTCGAGCGGGGAACGAAGGGAGCGGAATGGGTCGTTGACAATTTCTTCGTTAGAGACGGCAAGCCCATCATAGACGTTCTGATCAGCACCCTCATGTTCTCGCTCTCCATCAAGCACTGGGAAGGAGAAGGATCTACAGGAGATGTTGCGGAACAGGTTGCCAGATCCGAAGAGTGGTTCCTCAAGAAGCTGAATGTCCCTGTCCTGAAGGCCATTGTGACCTACAACACTCCTGCAGAGTGGAAGGAGTCCCTGCAGGGCTGCAGCCCCCTGGATATCTCTATGGGAATTGCCCTGCCGGAATTTGACGGCATGCTGATCACGGTCCCCGTGGCGGCCAGGGAGCGAACGGATATCGATCCATTGACCGGAGCGAGGGTGATCCGATTTGAGCCGCTGCCCGAGCGCATCGAGAAGATGGTGCGCCTGAGCCTGAACTGGGCTAGGCTTCGGCATATTCCCAATGATAAAAAGAAGGTGGCCATAATCTTCCATAACTATCCTCCCCGAGACGACCGCATCGGTACCGCTTTTGGCCTGGACTCGCCGGTCTCCGTCCTTAACATCCTGAAGACTCTGCAAGAGGCCGGATATAGATTGGAGAGGATGCCCGAGAGCGGTCAGGCCTTGATCGAGGATGTTAAGAGCCGACTCACCCTCGACCGGCGCTGGAGAAGCCCGGATGAGCTGGCCAGACGGGCAATTGGCTCCGTCTCCGAGAAGGACTACCTGCAATGGTTTGGGCAGCTTCCCATTGCGGTGCAGGAGAAGATGACATCTGCCTGGGGAATGCCGCCGGGAGAGCTTTTTGTTCATAAGAAGAACCTGATAATTCCGGGCATCATAAACGGCAACTTCTTCATCGGCCTTCAGCCGCCGCGCGGATTTCTGGAAGATCCTGCGGCCATCTACCACAGTCCGGATCATCCCATTCCGCACCACTACTATGCCTATTACCGCTGGATCCGGGATATCTTCCATGCTAACCTGGTCATGCACATCGGAAAGCACGGCTCGCTGGAGTGGCTTCCCGGAAAGTCGGTGGGCCTGTCCGATTCGTGCTTCCCGGATATCGCCATATCCGATCTGCCAAACATCTATCCCTACATCATCAACAATCCCGGCGAGGGAACTCAGGCCAAGAGGAGGAGCTACTGCTGCATCGTCGACCATCTGGTTCCGGTAATGCACAATGCCGATGCCTATGACGAGCTGGCGGAGCTGGAGGTGATGCTGCACGATTACTATCAGGCGGCATTGGAAGATCCGGGAAAGCTTCCGACTCAAAAGAAGATGATCTGGGAGAAGGTCTGCCTGGCGATGCTTGATCATGACCTGGTGACGACTGAAGAGGCAGCTTTCTCAGATTTTGATAAGTTCCTGGAGAAGCTTCACGGATATTTACATGAGATGGCTGACACTCAGATAAGGGATGGACTTCATATCCTGGGCGAGCCGCCGGAGGGCTCGCGCCTGGATGAGTTCCTGGTCGCCTTAACCCGACTCTCCAACGGCAGCGTACCATCCCTTAGGCAGTCGCTGGCTGAGGTCATGGGCCATGATTATGAATATCTCCTGGCCAACCGGGGAAAGGTTGTGGCCGGTTCCAAGACCTGCGGCGAGGTGATCGAGGAGCTGAATGTGCTTGCCCTTCGGCTGGTGGCTGGGCTTCACGAGCAGGGCTTTGCCAGGGAGATGATTCGGGATCAAGAGGATGAGATCCTGGAGAAGAGAAATAGAAGCCCAAAGCTCGAAAAGGTTCTGGAGTACATTTGCAGCACTCTTGCACCCAGCATCGGGGCAACCGTAGATGAGCTATCAAGCATCCTTTGCGCCTCGAACGGGGGCTTTGTCCCGCCCGGTCCCTCCGGAGCGCCTACTCGGGGAATGGCAGACATCCTGCCCACGGGAAGAAACTTTTATTCCGTAGATCCCCAGGCGATACCTTCTCAGGCTGCCTGGAAGGTGGGAGTCGCCCAGGCAGATGCTCTGCTCAAGCGCTATCTGGCGGATGAGGGACGCTATCCTGAATCTCTGGGAATCGTGATTTGGGGCAGTCCCACCATGCGCACCAAGGGCGATGATATTGCTGAGATCCTCTGCCTCATGGGTGTTCGTCCCGTTTGGGAGGAGAAGAGCGGCAGAGTGACAGGAATCGAGCTTATCTCGATGCAGGAGCTTCAGCGTCCTCGTGTCGATGTGATGCTGCGCATAAGCGGCTTTTTCCGGGATGCTTTTCCCAATATCGTTCATCTCGTAGACAGAGCAGTCGAGCTGGTGGCGGGACAAAAAGAGCCTCCGGAGCAAAACTTCCTGGCAAAGCATGTGGCTGCCGAGGTCCTGGAGAAGACCGCTGCGGGAATTGATAGAGAGCAGGCGAGGATCGAGGCGAGCTACCGCATCTTCGGCTGCCGCCCCGGAGCTTACGGTGCCGGTGTCTCCGATGCCATAGACTCCAAGAACTGGAAGGATGAGAAGGACCTGGCCGAGATCTACGTCAAGTGGGGAGGCTATGCCTATGGCCGCAAGAACTTCGGAGTGACGGTTCCCGATGAGTTTCGCAAGCGGTTGAGCCTGCTTGATTTGACGGTCAAGAACGAGGATACCCGGGAGTACGACATGCTGGATGGAGACGATTTCTACTCATATCACGGCGGCATGATCGCTGCCGTCAAAGCCCTCAAGGGAGAGCTGCCCAGATCGTACTGCGGTGACAGTTCCGATCCGGATCGGGTGAAGACCAGAAGCACCGTTGAGGAGACAAAGCACATCTTCCGCGCTCGCATTCTCAACCCAAAGTGGATAGAAAGCATGCAGCGGCACGGCTACAAGGGCGCGGGCGATCTATCCCGCATGGTGGACATTGCCTTTGGCTGGGATGCCACAGCAGAAGTTCTGGAAGACTGGATGTACGAGGAGCTGGCAAACAAGTACGCTCTGGACAGTGAGATGCAGGAGTGGCTGAAGAAAGTGAATCCTCATGCTTTGCAAAACATAACCGAGCGGCTGCTGGAAGCAGTGGAACGCGGGATGTGGCAGGCATCCGATGAGATGAAAGAGGAGCTTCGCAATATCTATCTGGAGACCGAGGGGTGGATCGAGGAGGATCAATAGGCTGATAAAATGCTCGAAGAAAAAACCGGCCTTCTGGCCCTATCTGTGACAGGGGACTGCAACCTGCGCTGCCGCTACTGCTACGCCTGTGGCGGCGACCAAAGAATTTCGATGAGCTGGCCTAAGGCGCTTCGAGCCATCGATGTTATGGCAGAATGCTTCCAGAGCTTCAAGATCCAGTTCACCGGCGGCGAGCCCCTTCTCAACCTGGCTCTCATAGAAAAGGCTGTGGATTACCTGGGTGAGAAGGGCTTGCATGTTCCCTGTCAGGTTCAGACCAATGCCACCCTCATCAATTCCGATGTTGCCGGCAGGCTGAAGAGCCTCAAGATAGGAATAGGCGTGAGCCTGGATGGCCCTCCTCCAGTAAACGACGCTCTTCGACCTTTCTCAGACGGAAGAGGTTCCACCGGCTCGGTCCTGCGGGGAATTGCCGCCTTGCGAGACGAAGGGATTCGAGTAGGTGCGACCTGCGTTCTCTCCAGAGCCAATGCCGGTGCTCTGGCTGGACTTGTGGATGTCCTGAGCTATCTGGGAAATGTGGACGGAGTCGCCATCGATTTCCTGAGGCCTGTGGGCAGAGCCAGCCGATCCATGCAACCCGACTCTGCAGTTGCTGCCAGATGCATCGAGACGGCCATTTCGCATGCCGATCATCTTGCCGGAATGGGCGGACGCAGAATAAAATTCCGGGAGCTGGAGCGAATGAAACGCACTCTGGAGTGTGGCGGAGCGAGGCTTCATCACTGCTTTTTTGACTCATGCCGATCTCTGGTTGTGCTGGCAGATGGCAGCTCTTATGTCTGCCCATCCCTGCTCTATCCGGAGCTGATGCTTGGAAATATTGAAGCGCCTGGTTTTGCGGAGGGACTATTGGATCAAATGGTTCAAGCGCGCTGCCTGGTGCAAAATCCGCAGGAATGCCAGACATGCCCGGATCGATGGCTATGCGGAGGGCCGTGTCTGGCACATTACGTTGCGGGTTTGGATCTGTCTATTGAGTGTGCCGTCAAGAAGGTCTTCATGAGGCGTGCCAGAGAAGAAGTGTGAGACCGGTATTTTCCGTCATTTTTCCGCTCCGCTCCAAATTGGCTGGAACTTGAATTCATTGGTGATTGGGAGATGAAGGTGAAAATTGCCATCACTGCAGGCAACTCTCACCTTCGATTCGAATGGACGCATGGAAAGTTTATTCCAATGCACTTGAATTAATTCAATCTAAATTTACTTAAAGCTTGCGGTAGAAAGCTTTGTCTGCAAAATATTAGGGCCTTCGGGCCTTCATTTGATCGAGGCTGCGAAGGCAATCGATAATCTAGGTCTTTGTATTCACTTAAATCAGAGGCTCCGGCTGCTTGCCCTCCGGCGCCAGCGGCAGTCCGGCCCGGTGCATGACCAGGGGGCCAGCGAAGTGCAGAGCCCGGTTCAAAAGCAGCCGTTTTCCCTCATCCGTCAGGGCAAAGACGGGAATAGAGATGCCCATCTGCAGGCGGGCAATCTTTCCCACGACATCCCTCACCGCCTTTGAGGCGCAGGACCAGACCAGATCGCAGCTTTTTGCCAGGGCGGTGGCCTCCGCCTCGCTGATGCCGGTAGTGTGAACTGCCAGCAAAAACGGCCTTGCCCCCAGCTTTTCCCCCAGCTCTCGCAGGGCAGCGGCATCGCTGGCATTGCTCCCGGCCACAGTCACGGCGATCTTTTGAAATCCCGCAGCCACTGCCTTTTCAAATCCCCGCACCTGATCAACCGTCGCCTTCCGGTCGATCAGAAGGCATCCTCGCTTCTCCAGGCCTTCCCGGATCTCTGCAATCGGCTCGGTCTCGATCAAACCGGTCATGTGCGCACCCACAGCCTGCAGCACATCCGGCCTTGCCGCCACCACAGTCCCCGCGCCCTCGCAGACGACCACGGCAGCATCAACCAGGCCTTCAGCCATAGCATCGGCCAGGATCTCGGAGGCGCCAAAACTTACCGGCTTTTCCTGCAGCTCTAAAATCCTCTGCGGGCCGTACATGCCCAGCTCCTGAATGTGGCTTTGCAGTACGCGCTCCACACTCTCCCGGCTCTCCTTCTCGATGCCGTACAGATCCCGGCGCAGAGGGCAGCAGCCGATGAGGGGCTCGGTCAGAACCTCGATCTTGCCATCCTTCACCCTGACACGCGCTTTGGCCATCTCCAGCAAATGCTCGGACATTTTATTGCCTGGCAATTTTGGTATTCGTCGATTTGCAGCGCGGGCACTGCAGCCGGAAGCCAAAGCCCCTGAAGAGCAGACTGCAGTCCTGGCACCTGTAATTCTTGGAGAAGGCTTCTTCTATGCTGCCCAGATCTATTCCGCAGCCACAGGTGGCACACATAAAAAAGAAATGGCCTTTTGATGGTAAATAAGTTACCCAATGAGTGCAGAAAAATGTAGGCGAAGGGGCAGATTGAACTATTCACCCCATCGCTTAAAGGCCTATTTCTTATTCTTGATGATCCTTACGCAATCTTGCCCTTTGAATTGTTCTCCACCCTTCGCTTCATTCAGCTTACCCTTCAGGGTCAGAGGAATTTCCGCCCCAATTACATTATTCAGCTCCAGGGCTCCAGCAAGAGACTGCGCCTCAAACTTTAAGACCAGATCAAGAACGCCGTCGCCCTTTAGCTCATGACAGGCACAAGGCTCCTCTGAAAAGGGAGTTGCAACGTCTTCCAGGCTCCAGCGAATGGTAGGAGCGACAGCATCATCCACACCTGCTCGGCCTATGCTGACGCTGGATGGATCTATGTCAGTCACATTGAAATCATCGGAGCCGAGAACAGCTACGGAAACGACTCCCTTTTCCTTGAGGTTAATCGGATTGGGACAGGAACCGGGCTTGATATCGATGTAAACCGGCAAAACATTTTCCTCGGCAGGCCAAGAGAGCTCCTTCTTCTCCATGGCGAAAGCTGCCAGTACATCAGGCTCTTCGCTCTGGTTCACTGAGTTGGGACCCTGTCCGAAAAGGCGGCCCGAGACTGAAACGGATTCCGCATCTATGGCCATCCAGGTATGAGCACTGGTTACTGACCAGGTCTTTCTGCCAAATAGCTCTATCTGAGTCGGCAATGAGCTAATCCCGTACTTGACGTCAGACTTTCCGCCCCAATTTACCTGCTGCATCCACATATTCCCATTGTAGTCGTATCTGCTCTCCTCAGAATTATCATTGTAGACAGAACCAAAGAGGTAAAAGCCCTTTGCATTCGTCAGGTTGAAATTGAAAATTACATCCACCCAGCCATCAGAATATTCACAGCCAGAAAATCCAGGATCGTAGCGACAGATGTCTTTGCCTTCTCCCCATGGCCAGTTGTGGAAGCAATTGTAATTGTTGTCATATTCAGCAGCCGCTACATAATATCCAATTACGCTGACGTTATTGGAAAAGCTGCTGGCATAGGAGGGCGTCATGTTCAAAGTGGCATTTTCATTCACAGCTTTTGATGTCTTCAACGAACTCAAGACATCACTCAGGACATAGTGGATGAGAGTCTTCGTCTCGTTATATTCATGGCAATGGTGAGCCTGATCAGGAGTTTCGCTCAACGCATAATTATCATCGCCGTATAAAGAAGGTATCATGCCTCTTAGTGCAAGGCTCTCATTATCTGAATCGATCAAGATGAAGAGAGTATCTTTTTTTTGGTCGAGCATGGCATAGAAATCCAGACCTGTGAGATAAAATCCAGATGTGTCCATTGAAGGCGTAACCTTCCATATGACTACATCTGTGTTTTCATATATTTTATCATTTATCTGACTGGTATTCACTTCACCCAGATAATTGATCTGGTCCGAAACCTCTAAAACGCCGGATACGACTGGATTGACGTTCATGCTGCTATCCTGAGCGCATGAGGAAAGACACATCAAACATATCGTAAGCGCGATCATTGCTGTTATTTTAGTGATCGAGTTCATATGCATCAATGCTAATCGGATTTAATGTTATATAAATTTTTTTACAATGTTATACTTTCAATATTGCAGCCTTACAGGATCAAAATTGAAAGCCTCATGTGGAGAAGTGTGCCTGGTCGAGAACGATTCGACAAAGATGAACGAAAAAGAGAGCGGTGAAAGCTAGAGCGGTAAAATCTTTTTTCTACTTGTCGCCACATAGCCTCTGTCCGGTCTTCACACCTTCGGCTCCAGCCTTCTTCTCACCGATTCCGCATGCGCCTTCAAGCCCTCCGCCTCGGCCAGAGTAGTAATAGTATCCTCCAAGCTCAGAAGCCCGTCATCGGTGATCATCTGCACGGAAATCTTCTTGGTGAAGTGGTCCACATTCAGTCCCGAGAAGGTCCTTGCATAGCCGGAGGTGGGAAGCACGTGATTGGTGCCGCTGGCATAGTCGCCTGCCGCCACCGGCGTGTACTTTCCTAAAAACACGCTGCCTGCGTTGCGTATGTACCTCAGGACGTCCATGGGATCCTTGGTGATTATCTCCAGATGCTCGGGAGCGAAGGCGTTGCAAAAGTCCAGAGCCTCGTCCATGTCGCCTGCCACTAGAATTGCACTGTGCTCCAGGCTCTGCTTAACGATCTCGCTGCGCGCTGCGCCGGCTGCCTGAATATTCAATTCCTCGGCCACAGCGCTGGCCAAAAGATCATCCAGAGCGACCAGCACGGAAATGGACCTGGGATCATGCTCCCCCTGGGCGATCATGTCTGCAGCGATCACTCCCGGATCGGCGGTCCGATCGGCCAGGATGAGAACTTCGCTCGGACCTGCCGGAAAGTCGATCTCCACGCTGCCTCGAAGAAGCATCTTGGCCGCGGTGACATAAACATTGCCCGGCCCCACAATCTTTTGCACCCGCTCTATGCTCTCTGTGCCCAAGCCCATTGCGGCTATGGCCTGGGCGCCCCCCAGCTTGTAAATCTCATCGGCGCCGGCCATATCGGCAGCCACGAGGGTGAGAGGAGTTACGGACCCGTCGGCTTTGGGTGGAGTGCATACGATTATCCTGGAAACGTCTGCAACCTTGGCGGGAATGACGTTCATCAAAGCAGAGCTTGGATAAGAGGCTCTCCCGCCGGGCACATAGGCACCCACGGAGTCAAGGGGCACAACCTTCTGGCCCACTGAGACACCAGGAGAAACCTCGGTCATCCATAATTCGTGCTCCTTCTGCTGGTTATGGAACTGGAAGATGTTATCTGCCGCATCGGTTAAGGCATCAATGAGCCTTTCTTCCACCAGGTCGTAAGCGGCATCGATCTCTTCCTGGCTCACCCGCAGGTCATCGAGTCGTGCCCCCTCAAACTTCTCAGTGTACTTGAAGAGCGCCTCATCTCCTTTCTCGCCAACCTCCATGACAATCTCATTAACAGCAGAAAGCACATCGGAAATGCCCACCTCTCGGGAGAGAAGAGCCTGCAAATCCTCATCCTTCAGCTCACTTAGCATCTTTGTAATCATCTCAGTTGCCTCCAATATTCAGCAATAATCAAGCAGGCTCATGTAGAATTGCTCCTGCCTCTCTGTCCTTTGTAAAGGGAGACGACGCGCTCCAGGCTGTCCGCCTCCTCCAGAGACTTGTCGTCCCTGACGGCGACCATCCTGGGAAAACGCAAGGCATATCCGGAGGAGTAGTTGGGGCTCTTTTGTATCTCCTCGTAGGCCACCTCGAAGATAACTGCCGGCTTGATCTCTACCTCCATGCCTTTCTCCAGCAAAATCAATTCCCTGAACATATCCGTGAGTTCCGCTAAAGCCTCATCCGTGAGCCCTGTGGCCACAAAGCCCATATCTAAAATATTGCCGGTGGCAGTGTCCCGACATCCCAGCCGGTAGGAGCCAAGGAAGCTCGCTCTGCGGCCCTCGCCCCACTTTGCGCCTATCACCACCAGATCCAAAGTCTCCATAACCGGCTTGATCTTCAGCCAGTTCTTTCCCCTCTTTCCGGGAGCGTAGACTGAAGAGGGATTCTTTAAAATAAGCCCTTCATGGCCGGCAGCCAGAGCCTGACGGTAGATCTCCTCTACTGCCTCGACACTGCCGGACAGGACCTGATCGGCGAGAAGAGCGGGAGCTGCAATCCCCTCCAGGAGTGCTCTTCTCTCGCTAAGAGGCAGATGGGTCACGCTTTTGCCATCCAGATAAATCAAATCGAACAGGAAGATACGCAAGGGAATCTGGGCGGCAAGCTTTTCTACATTGTATTTCCTGCGAAACCGCTTTAAAATTTCCTGGAAGGCCATGGGTCTGCCGTCTTTGCCGATGGCTACTGCTTCACCATCCAGTATGGCGCTCTTGGCGGAAACCTGTTTGGCGGCCAGGACGATCTCCGGCAAAGATGCAGTCACATTCTCAAGACGGCGGGAGAAGATGCGCACGCTGTCTTCCTCTTTATGGATCTGCACGCGAGCGCCGTCATACTTCCACTCAATGGCAGCGGTGCCGATATCAGCCAGCGCGGCAGGAATGCTCTCGCCCAGCTGGGCCAGCATCATCTTGATGGGATGATTGATCATGACGCTCAACTCTGAAAGAGTGCCGCGCCTGGCATTCACTGCCACCAGCCCCATATCGTTGGTGAGGTTATAGGCCCGCTCCACCGTCTCAACATCTGCTCCATTGCCGGCAAAAGCCCGGGCAACTGCATCCCGCACGCCCCCTTCACCAATGCCTATCCTCATGTCCTCAATGGCCAGGCGAGCGATATATGTGGCCTCCAGAGAGCCGGCCTGGCTGAATAGAAATTGCAGATTCTTGACTTTAACATCCTGGCTTTTCTTGCCGGAAGCGCGAGCTATTGCCACAAACCTCTCATAAACGTCTGCGATAGAAAGAGGCTCAATTTCCTGGAAGGCGGCAAAGCCTAGCGGCCTTCTCTTCTCCACAATGCCGGCCGCAACCAAACCAGGATCGCCCGTAGCTCGCAGCATATCGGAAATCTGCTCGGCCGGGCAGCCGCAGGCTTTCGCCAGTGCCTCGTAGAGGATGCTGGGACCGACGCCCAGAACAAGATTGAGGCTCGGCGGGAAGAGCGTGCCCATGACATAGCTGCAGGCCACGGAGAGTTCTGTCTCGTCCAGGCCTGCGAGGAATGCTGCGACTAGGTCGATCTTCTCCAGAGAGCCGGATACAGCCTCTACACTCTGGCAGAGCTTTGCGAAGGCAAGAAAGCTGGTCATTTAGAATATGGCATCGATGCGTTTCGTCCTGTAGATGCTGACGACATCTGTCAGAATGGCGGAAGCAGTCTCGATAGAGCCGGCACCAAGGCCGGTTACGGTTATTGTTCCCGACAGATCGGTGTAAATAGCTGCAGAGTTGAGGGTCCCTGACACGGCTATGGGGCTGCCCAGAGGCACCAGAGTGGGCCGCACAGTGAGGGCGGGCACATCACCGATGAGCTTGATGGCATAGCCTCGCCTCTTGGCCAGAGCCAGGGCTTCGGGAGTGACGCCGGTAATGCCTGTGACATCCACATCGCTGTACTTGATGTTCATGTTGAAGAGCGAATTGGCCAGGATGACCACCTTTCCGGCAGTGTCCACGCCCTCAACATCGTAGCTGGGATCAGCCTCGGCGATCCCCAGGTCCTGAGCCTCGCTCAATGCATGGGTGTAAGGTATGCCTTCCTCAGTCATGCGGGTAAGGATGTAGTTGCAGGTGCCGTTGAAGATGCCACGGATGCCGAATATGGTGTTGCCCACCAGCGTGCGCTCCACCAGGCTGATAAGAGGCATGGTGCCGCCCACGGTGGCCTCGAACTTCATCATCACGCCGTTGTCCTCTGCCAGCTTTTTCAGGCGGCTGTAGGAGACCACCAGCGGGCCTTTGTTAGAGGTGACGACATGCTTGCCGCTGGAGAGGGCCGCTTCCATGTGCCCGAGACCAGGCTGACCGTGGACGATATTGGTAGGGGTGACCTCGATCATCAGGTCGGAGTCGATGGCCTCAATGGCCTCTTTGCCTTTCATGCTGGAGGTGGCCACGTTGGCCAGCGTTCTCTCGCCCAGAATCCTGTCAGCGTCCACGCCGTCTTCCGAGAGCACGGTGCCGGTGTGATCACTAACGCTGATCAGTTTAAGGTTCAGGCCCATATCCCGGAGGATCTTCTTCTTGCGATTCAGGACATCAACCACGCCATGGCCGACGATGCCGTAGCCCACCAGGGAAACCTTAACGTCTCTCATACTCATACCGCCTCTGCTTCGATTGGCTCAATCACAAGCAGCTTCTTCTCGGTGCCCACTTCGCGCAGGATGGCCAATGCCTTCTGAATCTCGGACTTGCCTGTGGCACGGATCTTGAGATAGGCAGAAGACGGCTCGTCCACACCGGTCATGGTTAAAGCCAGATCCATGACCTCGGCATAGCCGGTGGAGTCGATGCGGCTTACGGTATCTCCCAGATCGCTGTCCAGCACATGGCCCACCAGCACAACGGAAACGGCCTCAATGAAGCGATCCTCGCCCGCCCGCACCACTGAGATGCCGCATTCTTTGAGCTTGGCCTTGACTGCCTCGATCTTGGACCGGTCCATCTCCACTACGAAGCGAACCGGGATCATGCCGCGGGGCGTCTTTCTATCCCTGTGGTGAACCACGCTGATAATGTTGGCTTTATTATCCCTCAAGGGCTCCAGAGCCAGGAGAAGCTGGCCTGGTATGTCCTGCAGCTCTAAATCCATGGAAAGTCGCATAGCATTCCTCATAATTTGCTGAACGTCTGGTTTATGTAATGGGAAATAAAGCTTGCGTAAAGACAATGCAAAAACAAAAGGCCACCATTTCCGCCTGAGTTACGGCGGTTGCTTTCGACCGGATGATCGAGTATTTCATGCAGGATTTTTAGAACCGATTATATCGGTAATTTTTATCTTGTGGACCGCACGTTTCCTTAAGCTCACAGCTATTTACATCTGCCAGCCGGACAATTCCCACGCTCTCGACAGCTATAGTGTCACCATCTTCACTCCACCAGCGGATCCCGTCGCCCGTTCACGGCAAAAGCCTCCTCCCTCTCGATGCAGGTGGGGCAGGTGCGACAGGGCCGATCCTCACCTTTGTAGCAGGACCAGGTCAGCTCGTAGGGTACCTTCAGCGCAAGCCCCATTCTCACGATCTCAGCCTTGCTTATATCCACAAAAGGAGCCTGCAGCTCAACTGGATGCCAGGCGGTAGCCAGCCTGATGGCAGGGCGCAAGGCGTGCACAAACTCTGGCCGGCAATCGGGATAAATGGTGCTGTCATTTTTGTGAGCGGCGTAAAAGACCTCGGGAATCTCATGAGCCTCGGCGTAGCCCGCCGCCACGGAGAGCATGATCATGTTGCGATTGGGCACAACAGTTTTTTTAGCAGCCTCCTCAGTGTAGTGGCAACTTGGCACCTCTTTTCCTCCCAGCAGCGCGCTGTCGCCCAGAAGAGAGGCCAGCGAGCTGAGATCGACGATGCGATGATTGATGTGCAGCCTTTTAGCAATGGCTTTTGCACAATCTATCTCTTTCTTGTGCCTCTGGGCGTAGTTGAAGGTGATAGCATCCACCTCATAGCCGTCAGAGCGCATTTTGTAAAGGAGTGTAGTCGAATCGACGCCCCCGGAAAGAATTAAAACTCCCCTCATCATGTCTTTCTTGCTCAGCTTTCTCATATTGATCTATCTCTCACAGAGGACTGCATGATTCTATTACCACCCGAAACAGCGAGGAACCCTTTCAACTATCCTTTTCCCTTATCCTTTGCCAGAGGAGATACCAGAATCTTGTCCACCCTGCGCTCATCCATGTCTACAACCTCAAAGCGGTAGCCACCCCACTCGAAGTGATCTCCCGTAGCAGGGATCTTCTCTAAATGCATCATCACAAATCCGCCTAAGGTTGTGTATTGATCTTCCTCCTCTTCGGGCAGCCCCTCCGGGTCGACCGTCTCTCTGAAGGCGTCTACCGGCAAAGTGCCATCCACCAGCCACGAGCCGTCCTCCCTCTTCACTATTTGCGGCTCTGCCAGCTCATCGATGTGCGGTATGTCTCCCACCAGCCCTTCCAGGAGATCTACCAGGGTTACTATTCCCTGTACCGATGCATACTCATCTAAAACGATAGCGAGATGAATTCCCGTCTGCTTGAACCTCTCCAGCACCTTTAGAGCCCTCATGCTCTCCGGGACGAAGAGAGGCGGCAGGAGAGACGCCTTGAGGTCTACTTTTTTGTCTGACAGGTTGCAGCTCAGCAGGTCCTTGGACTGGACGACCCCCAGGACGTTGTCCAGCCTTTTGCTGCAGACCGGAAACATGGAGTATGTGCCGCCTGCTAACTTTCGAGAGATCTCCGCCCCGGAATCGTCGACATCCAGCCACACTATCTCACCTCTGGGAGTCATGATGGAGTTTACCCTTCGGTCTCCCAGGGAGAAGACCCTCTCCATGATGTCCTGCTCCTCCTCCTCGAATACGCCTGCCGTCGTTCCCTGGTCGATCAGTATGCGTATCTCCTCCTCGGTCACGGCAGGCTCGGCGTAGGCCTTCACTCCCAGCACCCTAAGCACGAGATCTGTGCAGAAGCTGAGCAGGGCAATGGCTGGAGAGACGAGACGCGAAAAGGCAGCTAAAGGAGAGGCAGCAAGAGAGGCAATGCGCTCCGGATTGCCAAGCGCGATTCTCTTGGGGACCAGCTCACCTATGACCAGGCTGAAGAAGGTGATCAGCAGGACGACCGCGACCAGGGCCAGTCCTCCGCTGTAAGGAGAAAGAGCCGGAATGGGGCTGATGTATGAAGCCAGCTCATCAGCTACTGTAGCGCCTCCATAGGCCCCGGCCAGGGTGGTAATGAGAGTTATGCCCGTCTGCACCGCGGAGAGTAGGCGGTTTGGATTTTCAGCCAGCCCTAGGGCAGCCTTAGCACCTGCATTTCCCTCATCTATCAGGATCCTGAGCCGGGCCTTGCTGGAAGTGGCCACGGCCATCTCGGCCATGGAAAACGCGCCGTTGGCCAGAAACAGGATAAAAATGATCAGGATTTCAGTGAGCATGCTTCATTTCCTTCACAATGTCCCATGCGGCTCATTTAAAATGTTAAGCTATCTGGATATTATTTATAGCTTCGCCGAAAAAATTGTCTCACATGAGCATCATATCGAAGCTACCGTCGAGAGAATCTCTTTTCAGCTTTTAGCATGCGCACCTCATTTGATTCTTCCAGATGCTTTTCCAGTCCGAGAGGAGGCTCACGGCTCAAATCAACTCCACTGGAGACGAAATGACCGTCTTTAAGCAGGGCATATGCAAATTTCCCAAGATCTTTATCGTAGATCACTGTGTATCCGTCTTCAGTTTCGTGACGAGCGTAGAATTCATCCCCATAAACCTTCAGCCTTACCTCAGGACCGTTTTCTTGAGAAAAGTCCAGGACCTCTCCAAATATGGCGCTCATCTTCAGTGCTTCTATCCAAGTCTCTTGAAATCAATAAATCCCTGCTCCACATCCACTGATACCAGCTCTACATTGATCTGGTCGCCGACATCCACGCCCTTAAATCCGCTCTTCAGCATCCCTTCGACTGGAATCTCCAGGAGCCGGACCCACGTGCCTTTCTCAGATGCGCCGGTTACCATGGCGGAAAATCGCTCCCCAATTCTCGATTCAAGGAGAAGCGCGGCTGCGGACTTGCCCACCTGCCGCTCCACTTTGTTGGCAGCATCCTCTTTTTTCGTGCAATTTTCCGCCAGAAACTCAAGCTCGTCCAGGCTGTAGGGGACGGGCCTTTTTTCAATGGCGGCTTTGAGCAGGCGCTGCGTGATCAGATCGGAGTAACGGCGGTTGGGGGCTGTGGAATGGGCGTAATCTTTAACGGCCAGGCCAAAGTGTCCGGTGGCTTCCTCTCCGGGCAGCTCCGCCACGTATTCTCCATTTCCTAAAAGCTTGATCACAGCCAAAGAGAGATCCGGAAAGCGCAGTGGATCAGCCTTCTTCATCATGGTAAGAAACATCTCCAGCTTTTTAGGATTGGGGTTCTTGGGAAGCTTGAAGGCATGCTCGGCTGCGATCTCCACGATTCGATCCCATCTTCTGGGAATGCGCACCACGCGACGGATAGAGGGAATATTTCGGGAGGAGAGGTACCGCACCGTCACGCCGTTAGCGGCAATCATGAAGTCCTCGATGATCTCCTTGGCCCGGTTCTTTTCCTCCACTTGCAGATCGCTGATCCTGTCACCCTCAAACACAGGTTTCGCCTCAATGGTCTCCAGGCTGAGTGCGCCCTGAGCATGGCGAAGGCTCTTCATGCTCTGAGCTGCCCTGTCCTGAAGGAGCAGATTTTCAGTCAGCCCGTTTATGGCTGACACAGCCTCGGGCACAGGCGTCTTTCCCTCCAGCCAGGCGGCAACGCTATTGTAGGCCAGCTTGGCATGATTCCGCACGACTGCCCGGTAGACGTCCGAACACTGGAGCGATCCGTCCGGGCCGATAACCATCTCCACCACCTGCGCCAGTCGGTCCTGGTTCAGATTCAGGGAGGTGAGGTTGGTGGACAGCTTCAAAGGCAGCATGGGAAAAATCTGGGCTGCGGTGTAGACCGAGGTGGTGTTGTGTTGCGCATCCAGGTCGATGGCTGAATCCTTCTTTACAAGAGCGTCCACGTCCGCCACGGCGACACGGACCACTATCTTTCCCTCAGGCATCTCTTCGGCAACAGTTAGCTGGTCTAAGTCTTCAGAGTCGTCATTGTCAATAGAAGCCCAGAGAAGATCTCTCAAGTCACGCGCCTGCATGGCGAGGCTCACCTTTGCAGGGGCCTGAATCCTGGCCAGCTCGGAGGCGGACTGTGGAGAAAATTCGGGAAGCAATCCTCGCTGAAGCATGGCTTGCCTGGCGATGTTCTGCAGGATGGTGCGATTCTCGGTATCATCGGTTTTCATAGTATGGCCTTCTTATCTATGAGCATTATTTATCTTTGGGCGGCAAATCATTCTCCGGGCGAAACTCAAGACCGGGGCGAATCCGAATTTCCTTGCCCAAATTCCTTCTCCAATTGTCTCCACTTTCGAACGTCTACAAGTTCGTTAAATTCAGACCAATTTATGCCAATCTCGCCAATTTTTTCCAGATCGTCATTTTTTAATGCCATCAAAGCATTCAACATGGCTTTCGCAGCCGGATAGAGGCAGACCATGGGAATGGAGAGATACTTTACACCGATTCGTTCCAGTTCTGAAATGGAGAATAAGGGCGTCTTGCCGCCTGGAATCAAGTTAAATGCCAGTGGTATTTGAATTTTCTTGACGAGATGTTTTACCTCCTCAAGCGACTGCGGGCATTCCACATAAATATAATCGGCACCTGCCTGCGCATAAGCTATGGCACGTTCAATGGTTTTATCGAATCCTTCAATTGCTCTGGCATCCGTTCTTGCTCCAATAACCAGATCGCTGCCTTCTTCATCTCTAGCCCTGATCAGGGCAGCAATCTTCAAGACCATCTCATCCCTGGAGATAATCGTTTTTCCGCTCATATGGCCGCAACGCTTGGGCCAGGTCTGATCCTCAATTCTTATGCCGGCGGCATCTATCCAAATGTAATTTTTAGCAGTCCAATAGGCATTCAGGGCATTTCCGTAGCCTGTGTCAGCATCAACATCGACGGGTATCGAGACGCTATTAATCATATTTCTGGCTCTCTCCAGCAATTCTCCAAAGCTAATTAGTCCGAGATCCGGCTGTCCAATTGCCGAAGCGGAAATAGCATATCCTGATGTTCCCATCAATTCAAATCCCGCTTTTTCGATCATAAGTGCAGAGAGAGCGTCATAACCGCATGGTCTCAGAACCAGACCTGGCTTTTCAAGCAATTGTCTGAAAGTTTTCGATTTTGATTTGCACATAGTATTCCCTCACAGCTTTTTATTCATTGCCATTATTTTTTTCAGAGCTTTCGCGCAGCATGCTGCCGCAGAGCTGTAGCAGTTGTTCTTTTTTTACCAATTGATGCAAGAGTCAGATAGTTGCTATCTACAATAATAATATAAGTTAATGCCATATAAGAGTATAAGCTTTTCTAAATTACGATTTATTTAGGACGGAATCAGGGCTAATCCCTGCCTTTTCAAAGGCAGGATACAGCCCGTGCCTATAGACCAACAACTATATTAGGCAATGTTGCTTATTAACTAATAATGACTAAAGTGTTTCAGTATAGATTGAAGCCCACAAAGTCGCAAGTTGCAATATTGAACAGGCAACTTGAT